>CAYLRT010000050.1:0-2898 GCA_964385885.1 uncultured Anaerolineales bacterium
TCAAGATGGAAGCTGGTCTTGCCCCGTATTTCGCTAACCGTCTGTAGGACAGTCACCAACCTCCAGCAAGCTGGAATTCGCGTTCCTTTGCGTTAGAATTAGGGAACTATGGGAATCCATTTGCTACCGGAAGATGTCGCCTCCCGCATTGCTGCCGGTGAGGTCGTGGAACGCCCAGCCTCGGTCGTCAAGGAACTGGTAGAGAACAGCCTCGATGCCGGCGCTTCCCGGATCGAAGTCGAGACGCGCGACGGCGGCGTGGCCTTGGTCCGGGTACGCGATGACGGCGAAGGAATCCCCAGCGCCGAGGCAGCCCTGGCGTTCCGTCGCCATGCGACCAGCAAACTCACCACAGCCGCCGATCTGGAACGTATCAGGACCCTGGGCTTCCGAGGCGAGGCCCTGGCCAGCATTGCGGCGGTGAGTTGTGTCACATGCACAACTCGCTATCTCGAGGAGGAAATCGGGATTCGTCTGCGCATCGAAGGCGGCAGCCTTGTCTCGAGGGCCCCCGTCGGTCGTCCTCCAGGTACCGAACTCGTCGTGGAGGACCTTTTTTACAATGTCCCCGCCCGGCGCAAGTTCCTGCATACAGCACGCACCGAGCGACGTCACATTGACGCGTTCCTCACAAGATACGCTATCGCCTACCCGACCGTAGCTTTCCTGTTGGTCCACGATGGACGGGAGATCCTGCGCACCGCCGGCACCGGCAATGCCCGAGAGACACTGGCCGCCGTATACGGACCGGATCTGGGGAGAAGCCTGCTGGAAATCCCTCCAGACTTGACGGAACAACAGGACATACGTATCACCGGTTTCGTGGGCCCACCGACAGTCCATCGTGCCAACCGGGGATACATGACCCTTTTCGTCAATGGTCGCTGGATCGAAGATGTACGCCTATCCTATGCCATCGTGCAGGCTTACCACACGCTCCTACCTGTCAAACGGTATCCGGTTGCCTTCGTGATGGTGAACCTGCCCTCAGAAGCAGTGGATGTCAATGTGCACCCAGCCAAAGCAGAGGTCCGCTTTCGTGATCCAGATACCGTCTTCCGCGCAGTGCAACGCGCCGTGCGTACCACGGTCATCGGCACTGCTCCCGCTGCGCACACATGGACAACCGAGAGGTCGCCGACGGAGACTCAGACTCAGCGGGAACGTCTGGCTCAGTTGCAGCCTGCCCAGTCGCCGTTGACCTTTGCCCCTACCCATGCCAGCCCGGCAGCCTCATCCCTCGGACCTCCCCAAGGGGGAGCTACTGATATCCACCTCCAAGATGCATCGCCCCCCTCGCCCCGCGAGGCCACCACATCCTCCCCACCACGACAGGGACAACCCGCATTGCCCCCATTGCGGGTCATCGGACAGCTTGCTACACTGTACATCATCGCCGAGGGACCCGATGGGCTCTACCTTATTGACCAACATGCTGCCCACGAAAGGGTCCTTTACGAGAGAATGCGGGCCCAGGCGTTACGAGGGGACATCGGCAGTCAACCCCTGTTACAGCCTGTGGTTGTGTCCCTGCCCCAAACCACGGGGGAGCGCCTGGCAGAAGTCCTGCCCCTGCTGAAGCACTTGGGGCTGGAAGCAGAGGTCTTCGGCCCTGCGACCTACCTGGTGCGGACTGTGCCAGCCCACATGACGCACACTGATCCGGCAAGTCTGCTTACCGACATGCTAGAGGCTTTGGATGAGGGTCCTGAGTCTCCAAACATGATCCAGACCGAACTCGAGGAACGCCTGATCCGTCGCATCTGCAAACGAGCAGCCGTCAAAGCGGGACAGGTGCTTTCTCAGGAGGAGATGGCCCGCCTCATCCGCGATCTGGAAGCCACTGAGAATCCACGTACCTGCCCTCATGGGCGTCCCACGATCGTTCAGATCCCGACAGCCGCTCTCGCCCGTCAGTTCAACCGCGACTCATAAGACAACCGACCCTCTTAGCCGCCGGCCTCTCCCAGTAGAAGATAGAGACCATAGCACAGGCCACCCAACAGGATCGGGATCAGAAACGCAGCAAGCGCAAAGAGGATAGCAACCAAGCTGTAGTCGCGGAAATCGGCCCATGTAAATCCTGTTCGCCGGTCCATCACACGCGGTTGTATACGCGCGCCACAGACTGGGCAGCGTTCAACCCCACCCGGCACCAACGCGCCACACTTGGGACAGAACTGAGGGGGCGTAGTCTTTGACTCTGTAATCTTATGCCTCCCCACGAATAGCAGACAGCGCCTCGGCACGGCCAGGAGCATCAGTCGTCAACGCCGAACCTGCCACCAGCCCCCGATCGGCGTCTATCCACGCATAGGACATATGAGGCGTGTTGTGCGCCAACCCCACACGTCCAAACGCATCCACTAGAATAACGCCTCCGTACCCTCGCACGCGCGACCACAGCCGACGGATCACAGCATCTGCAGCCAACTGAGCTGGCATGCCATCACACATCAAGTCAACGGCAGCTTTGCTGATAACAATGCGCATCAACGCTTCCCCCGAGCCAGTCGCCGAAGCCGCCCCGGCCTGATCGTCAGCATAGGCACCACAGCCCACCAGTGGCGAATCCCCCACTCGGCCAGGCCACTTGTTCGGGGTGCCGCCAGTGGAGGTCGCCGCCGCGAGATGTCCATTGACATCAATGGCCACCGCTCCTACGGTATCCCCCCATCCCACACGCGGTGGCGACCACTGACCACAATCTCGCCGCCCTATCAGTTCACCTGGGTCACAGAGGGGAAGCCCCAGAGCTTCTGCCAATGCTTCAGCCCCCCGTCCGACTACGAAGTTATGGTCACACTGCTCCATCACCATGCGGGCCAACGCAATAGGATGGCGCACCCGCTCGACCGCCGCCACAGCCCCCATCGAGAGATCCCGCCCATCCATCAC
>CAYLRT010000050.1:2998-5013 GCA_964385885.1 uncultured Anaerolineales bacterium
TGATCGACCAGACTATGAATGGCCAGATGAACCCATGCACCAATTAATCCCAGCGTCAGCGCCCTCAGCGCACCCCGTGTGTGATTAGAAGTCCATAAGAGCCCCCAGGCCAGAATCAGCCCCCATCCCAGGAACACCAACGTCCCAACTACCCCAACCTCAGCCAGAAGGTTCAAATAGAAGTTGTGAGCATGACCCAACGGGAGCGTCCAGGCCATCAAGCGATGGGCTGGATAAGCCGCCTCGTACCCTCCCAGCCCCACACCAAGCCAAAAGCGGTCCCGCCACATGTTAAGCGCTGCCTGCCAATGGGCCATTCGCTCTATCACCGCGAAATTCTCATCGGTGATCCCAACACCACGCACATCGGTGAACCGTAGATAGGCCATGCCCCCTGCCAAACGCTCCATCAACGCAGCCGGCAATCGCCCGGTAACAAGAAGCAGGACTCCCAACCCAACCACCAGCGCCATCAGACCGATGCCCGTCAGTCGTCGGTGAGGCAGCAGGGCAATCAGGACAATCACAGCGGCGCCGAAGCCCATCCATCCGCCGCGCGACCAAGAGGCTACCAACCCGGCTACCAGCAGAGCAGCCGTGGCCCATAGACCAGCAAGACCCCACCAGCCATCCCCGCTGTGCCGACGCCGGACAGCATCAATCGTCAGGCCCAAAGCAACCCCAGCTGCGAAAGCCCCCATGAACCCCACGAATCCCGCGTATGGATTGGGCTGCTGGAACGTGCCATACGCCCGGTAGAGTCCCTTTCGTATGGCGAACTCATCGACTACTGTCCCACCGCCCATGAATTGCCACACCCCTATCGCGGCCTGAAAGACCGCCCCTGTGACAGCCCCGCCGGCTGCCAGGAGCACAGCCCGCCCACCCAGACGGACCAGACGGTCCCACACTATGGCGCAGACAATGAGTATCTGGATCCACTTCAGGAGTTCCGTCACACCGGCCTCAAGATCAGTCGCCCCCCAGAGAGAGAGCATTCCCACAAACACAAAACACGCCAGCGGAGCAGCCAGACCAGGAAGCCATAGGCGGAGATCACGCTGCCAGAGGCCTCGAGCGATCCATGCGGCAAGGGTCCAGACCAGCAACGCCTGCCCGACGTGAGGTGCCAAGCCGGGACTGCGAATCTCCAGCCATGCCCGCAGTGGACCTGCCACCAGAGCGGCACCCAACCCCACCAACGGCTCGGCAAGGCTACCGAGCATCACGCCCAAGACAGCAAAGGCCCCCAACAGGACCACCGTTGGAAGTTGTGCGATGAGCAGCCCCGCCGCGACCCCCAAAACCGCCAGTGCCACCGGTAGAGCATGCACCGAGAGCTCAGCCGAAGCCTTGCTCGACCAGCACCAGCGCCGCACTGAACCTAGTAGAACTCCCACGCAATCAGCCTCAGGTCCCCATCATAGGTGAACTTAGCCTCGATCATGCCGCGATCCGAATTCTCAAGAATCACAGGCGCAAAGATCCTGTCGGCCTCTGGGATATCTAGTTCTCTCAAGTAGACATCCAAATCCACCCAAGCCAACCGGCCTTCCCGCGGGTCCTCTTGCAGCCTGCCGTGGACCCGGCTTGCGACGTAGATGAAAAGCATCCATTGCCACTCTGGGCGAGGGGATACCTCTGTGCACAGACCCCTCCAGGTCAATTCATCTGCCACCAGGCCCGTTTCCTCGCGCAGTTCGCGGAACGCGGCCTCCCGTGGCGACTCATGCAGTTCAATCTTTCCACCCGGTGCTATCCAAAGCCCAAGGTTGGGCTCCTTGTTCCGATGCAACAGAAGCACCTTGTCGTCCTGCACGACGTACACCAGAACGGCCGAAACTCGCGCCATTATGTCAATCCCAACTTTTGTCGGAAGTAGTCAGCAGTCATGCGAAGGCCATCCTGCAAGCTCACGCGGGGCTCCCAACCCAGATGGGTACGAGCGCGGCTTATGTCAGGACACCGTCGCTTGGGATCATCACGTGTGCGGGCGTCTTTTGGCGTGACGAAGG
>CAYLRT010000050.1:5113-18229 GCA_964385885.1 uncultured Anaerolineales bacterium
ACCACTCGTCCATCGTCGGCTCGCATGCGCGGCCCATAGGTGTTGAAGATGCGGACAATGCGGGTGTCGAGGGCATGATACCGGTGATAGGCCATAGTGAGAGCTTCAGCAAAACGCTTACTCTCATCGTACACACCCCGCGGTCCAACAGGGTTCACGTTGCCCCAGTAGTCCTCGCGTTGGGGGTGCACCAACGGATCGCCATACACCTCCGAAGTCGAAGCCAGCAGGTAGCGAGCGCCCTTTGCCAGGGCCAGCCCCAAGGTATTATGAGTGCCTAAAGCGCCTACCTTCAACGTCTGAATGGGGAAGTTGAGGTAGTCCACCGGGCTGGGCAGCGAGGCGAGATGGAGCACCATATCCAGTGGCCCAGCCACATAGATGTAGTGGGTCACATCATGCTTAATAAAGTGGAAACGGGGGTGACCGGCTAGATGGGCAATGTTATCCGTGCTGCCCGTCTTGAGATTGTCCATCGCGATGACCTCGTGACCCTGCTCCAGGTAGCGATCACACAAATGCGATCCAATAAAACCGGCTCCCCCAGTGATCAAGACACGCATACAGCCTCCCTTGTTGCCATACCTAGCTGGATTATACTCAAGGTCGAGCCGATGCCACATAATCTCACAGGGTTTCCAAGGACAACAAGAACCGTGCGTATGCTTCCCACACGTAGTGCCAGACCCGCGCGTGCCCTGTTGCCGCTGGGCATCGCGCTGTGTCTCTCCCTTTTTGGTGATCTAACGCTCTATGCCACCCTTGCATCCCACCGCGAGTCAGTGGGAATCAGCGTCGCGGCCGTCGGTATCATGCTCGGAGTCAATCGCTTGGTGCGCCTGCCGGCCAACCCGTTGGCAGGTATTCTCCTCGACCGATGGGGACGCCGCATCCCGTTCGTAAGTGGTATGGCGTTGGGCACAGCAGCCATCGCTGGGTTCGCCGTCACCCACGGATTCTGGCCTTTCCTTCTCACACGTGTAGCCTGGGGGCTGGCGTGGACATTGCTCAACGTCAGCGGCATGACGATGATCCTGGACCTCAGCACCCCGGAGACCCGTGGACGCCTGTCGGGCCTCTATAACGTGTGGGTCCTGCTGGGCATGGCATTGGGGCCTCTCATCGGGGGGATCCTGGTAGACCGTTGGGGATTCCGCACCGCCCTTCTCATCTGTGCTGCCCTGGCCGCTGCGGGTCTGGCTATTGCCGCAGTCCTGTTGCCGGAGACCGCACCATCGCGAGATGCAAACAGGGCACCGAACACGACCCTGCGGCTACGGCATCGGTTCTTCCAGGGGCTCACGCTAGATCGATCGCTGCTCATACCTTACGGTTTGCAACTCATCACGCAACTCGCCGGTGAAGGCATAGTCCTCTCCACAGTGGGTCTCCTGCTGGAAAGACGATTCGGCGAAGTCATCACTGCGGGGAGCATCCGGCTGGGGGTGTCAACACTCTCAGGTCTGCTCCTTGGAGGAAGATCTCTTCTCGCTGCAGCCAGTGGGGTCATCGGAGGTCGTATCTCCGATAGGGCAGGAAGCCGATGGCCTGCCATCATGGGCAGTCTGATCATGGGGATGGCGGGATTTATACTGCTGGCCACCACATCCACTCTTAGCGGCCTGACGCTAGGTATTGCATTGGGAGCCATCGGGGGCGGCTCCGGTTTGGCATCACTGGCGGCGCTGGTGGGCGATCGGGCTCCTTCAGGGCAAGAAGGCAGTGCCATGGGTGCCTTTGCCACCGCCGGTGACATCGGTAGCATGGCTGGCCCCTTCCTGGCCTTTGCACTGGCGTCCACTGTGGGGCTGTCGTGGGCTTACTGGTTCGGCGCGCTCTGCTTCGCCATCGGTATCCTCGCACTGCGGCGCGCGAGACGTGCAGGAGAGACCTGAGCCACGGATTGTCGCCATATGGCGCAAGGTTATACTGAACGAGACCTAACATCCCATCGAGGCCATTCCGAGGCCAAAGCTTATGGCACAGTCACTCTTGCTTGTCGGACATCCCGGTATTGGCAAGACCACCATCATCAAGAAGGTGGCCCGGTCACTCGGCCCACGGGCTGGGGGATTCTATACCGAAGAAATCCGTGGCCCAGGTGGACGCCACGGATTCAGGCTTGTCACTTTGGACGGAGAGCAAGTCACTTTTGCCCACAAGGACTTCCGTGATCCAAGGTTCCCACGCGTCGGGCGCTACGGTGTGGATGTTGCAGCTCTGGATCGTGTAGGCGTCAAAGCGCTACAGCGTGCCATGCAGGAAGGAAAGCTTATCATCGTTGATGAGATCGGCACGATGGAGTTGTATTCGACCGCTTTCCAGGAGACACTCCTCCAGGCGATCCTCGGCTCTCACCACGTTATCGGGACCATTATGGCCAAACCGCATCCTGAGGCCGATGCCATCAAGCTCTTGGCCCCGGTCACAATCCTGGAGGTCAACCGGATGACAAGGGATGAGATGCCCGCCCGTGTGCTCCGATGGATCTCCAGGCTCAAGTGATCTCAGTGGACGAGGAGTGCGAGAGGAACCGTTCTGCCTCCGCACGAAAGAGCTCTGCAGTTTCCAGATCGATGTTGCAGAATCGCACATCTGTGATACTCGAGTCAGGGTGCTCGAGGAAGTAATCCAGCATGCTTCTCCAGATGACCCTCACAGCCTGGGGCTTCGGAAAACCAAAGATACCTGATGAGATTGCGGGAAGCGAGATAGAACGAACATTATGCGCATCCGCCAGACTCAACGCGGCTTTCACCGCAGCCGCCAGCTTTTGCCCCTCATCGCCTGTGCCGCGCCACACTGGCCCCACTGCATGGATCACCCAGCGCGCCGGCAGTCGTCCCGCCCCCGTGATTGCCGCTGAGCCGGTAGACACTGGTCCGTGTTCCCGAATCCACGCTCGACTTTCCTCCTGAATCTCCCGCCCGCCGCGCCGCACGATCGCACCCGCCACACCGCCGCCGTGTTCCAGGGTGGAGTTCGCCGCATTGACCACTGCATCCACAACCTCGTGCGTGATGTCTCCCCACACAACGTGCAACCTCCGCCCATCAGGCAGCGTAATGCTTTTCAGGATTTGGTTGTTCGCCATGCTGTTACCTCCATACTGCTACAGTCAGAGCCACCTTATCCTACCGCGGGCCATTTTCTAAGCCAGCGGTTCTATGCTACAATCTGTTATGTTGATACAATAGCACATCTTCGGCCCCTGCATGGAGGCTTGTGCGTACTTCATCCAGGAGCACCACAGAGTGGCTGCACGCAATGAACTGAGGAGGGTTCGATCATGAGTCTGCTGGACAACATTAAGGATGAGATGTCGGGGTTCGAGAAGTTAGTTGCTAAGATACCAGGTTACGCCGGGTACAAGGAGAAGGAGCTGCGGCGCGAGGCGGACCGCCTGTTGCGTGACCACATCGTCCAGGGGATGCGCACAGTCTTGCGTGACCTGGATGCCCTTCAGACCGACCTGATCTCGGCAGGGAAGTTTGGCCTGCTGGACGAAGTCGGAAGCGCCACCACACAGATCCAGACTTTTATCGACCGTGTCCGAACGGCGGCCTACGGCTACGGCGGCCTTTTCGACGCCGTCCGGATCAAGGAGGATGACCTCGACCGTGTGTATCAGTTCGATGCAGCACTTGTCGACTATGCGGAGCGGATTCAGGGCGCCATCGCGCGCGCCCGCGAGGGAGTGGAGTCGGAGGACGCAAGAGCATTGGTCCTGCTTGTACGTGACCTTGCCCGTGAGGCTAATGCCACGTTCGATGAACGCACCAGTGTCCTGAGAGGGACAGAGGATACCGACGCTTGATGCGCCAGGTGCCCAAGTGCATGTAATGGAGGTTAAGAACCATGGCACGTGTGTTTGATATCATTGAATATATAGATGAGGGTCGCGGTGAGATTGTCCATCGCATCCCAGAGCGTGGCTCTGGCGACTTCCGCATCGGCAGTCAACTGATCGTACGCGAGTCCCAAGCCGCCGTCTTCTTCCGGGACGGCAAAGCCCTCGACGCCTTTGGACCAGGCCGGCATACGATCACAACCGCCAACATCCCGCTGTTGGTGGATCTGATCGGCAAGGCTTTCTCAGGCAGGACTCCCTTCACCGCCGAGGTTTACTTCGTCACCACCCGCGAGCTGACCGACATGAAGTGGGGCACGCCGCAGCCCATTACAATCCAGGATCCCATTCTGCGCATGGCCCGCATCGTTGGCTACGGGACGTACGCAATCCAGATCGTCGATCCACAGCTATTCGTTGCCAAGATCGTTGGGACCCAGAATCTCTATCGCACCCAGGACATTCAGGGATTCTTCCGCAGCATCTTGCTGACGAAGATGATGGACCTCATTGGTGAGATGGGGAAGTCCGTTATCCAGATGGCAGCGTTCGCCGAGGAGTTGGCCGCTGGTGTGCGCGCCAAAGCTGGTGAGGACTTTGCAGCCCGCGGTGTGAGCCTGACCGCTTTCTATATCGAGTCCCTGTCCCCCACCGAGGAGACAGCCAAGGCCATCGATGCTGCGGCTGCCATGGGCGCCATCGGCGACATGTCGGCTTATATGCAGTATCAGGGAGCTCAGGCAATGCGAGAAGCCGCTCAAAACCCTAGCGGGAACGCGGGCACCGGGGTTGGCCTGGGCGCTGGCGTAGGGCTAGGCGCCGCCATTGGGCAGATGTTTGGACAGACCATGCAACAACAACAAGGAGGCGGCGCAGCAGCTCAGGGTCAGGGAGCTGCAGCCCCGCCGCCCCTTCCGCAAGCCCCCACGTTCTATGTCGCGATGGAAGGCAAGCGGGCTGGCCCCTTTGACATGGCGACCCTGCAGAACATGGTCCAATCAGGTCAGATCACACCCGATACGCTGGTGTGGAAGCCAGGCATGGCCCAGTGGGCCAAGGCATCCACAGTGGACGAAGTCGCCGGGTTGCTCTCCCAGGCACCGCCGCCGCTTCCTCCCGAGGAATAGAGGAGCAGCCCTCCACCTTCTAGTTACACAAAAAGCGGCCCTCTTGCTCAGAGAGGGCCGCTCTGTCCTATAGTGAGCATAGGCCTGAAGAACTAGACCCAATGCACCGGGCCATACTCCCAGCTCAGTCCGTAGCCGTTTCCTCCACCTCAGCCAAGCCCAAAGCCGACTGCAACGCTTCCCAAGCCTCATCGGAGAGACGCGGGCGCAGTGGATTGCGCCTGAACCAACGCTTCAAATCCCGTGCCCGCACCGCGGGCACCTCAAGTGACGCATCTTCAATCGTGAGATGCGCTTCGGGGTGAATGAAGACAATCACAGCTCGCACAGGGACCCTGACACCCTCTGGCAAGGCCTTCAGCAACGTCTCCTCAACAGCCTGCCGCTCAGCCACTGCAACCCGCTCAGGATGCCCAATCGTCTCCTGCCCCGCCAAACGACGCAGGATCCCTAGAGACTGCCGATGGCGCCATCGCCCTTCACTATACGTGATCTCTCCCCCTTGCGGCTTCACCGTCAGCACCGTCACGCCCCCAGGCTCAATCACAACGAACGGTGCCGGTAGACGATACATGAGGAGGGCATAAGTCCGATCGAGGCCTTTCAAGGCCTCCAGGACGCGACGATAGTGGGCATTGGGACCCACGTACCGTTCACCGAGATAGCTTCCCACCAGGGACACGATGAATCCAGCCCACACAACCGCCATAGAAGCCCAAATCCACTCCGGCTTCGTGAAGACCATCACCACAGAACCCAGCAGAATCACCAAACCGATCAGCGGAGCGATTTCACCAATCCGGCGACGCCGAGCGATCCGTTTCTCATCTGCAAATACCCGCATCAACTTCCCCCTAACGACTCTGCTCGATAGCCGATTTGATCGTTGGTACTACGCCGGCCTCTACGGCCTCTCGTGCTCGTCCCACCGCGTTCATCACAGCTTTCGCATTAGAGCGGCCATGTCCGACGACCACCACGCCATTGACGCCCAAGAGAAGCGCGCCGCCAACCTCCGCATAATCGAGACGCTTGATCATGCGCCTGAGCCCCGGCAGCAGCAACAAGATCCCCGGCAATCCCACAAGCGCCGCCGGTACCAGGAGCACCAGCCCCGCTTTGGCCCACGGTGACGCAAGCAGATCATGCTTCACCAGACGCTTGAGGAATGAAGCCACCGCCTCAGCCGTCTTGATGTGAATATTGCCCGTGAACCCATCAGTTACCACCACGTCGGCTTCGCCCCGCACCACCTCTTTTGGCTCCACATTGCCCACGAAGTTCAAATCGCTGGCCTTCAACACTTTGAAGGTGTCCCGCAACACCATAGTGCCCTTCTCATCCTCCTCACCGTTGGCCAGCAGCCCAACCCGAGGCCTTTGAATCCCGAGCACACGTTCGGCATAGATCGCCCCCATCCGTGCAAACTGCATCAGTATCTCGGGTGTTGGATCGGCTGTGGCCCCAGTGTCCAGGAACAGCATCGGCTGAAAGCTCATCGGATAGGCGATGCACAGAGCCGGACGGCGGATGCCGCGAATCCGTCGCAGATCGAAGATCGCCGACGCCAGACAGGCAATCGTGTTCCCGGCTGACACAAAGGCATCGGCCTCGCCGCTCCTGACCAGCCGCATGCCCACCCGAATGGAAGCCTGTTCCTTGCGCCGCACCTCATCGGAGTGGTCGTGCATCGTGAGCACGTCCGGGGCATGGACAATACAGATGTTTAGCCCACTGATGTCATGCTTGGCCAGCTCAGCACGCGTCTGCTCCTGCGGACCCACCAGAATGATCTCGTCCCCCCACCGTCGAGCTGCCATGACCGCTCCCTCGACATCCGGGCCAGGACAATGATCCGAGCCAAAGGCATCCACCACAATACGCATCGACGTTACCTCCTTCGTGACCAACTCAATCTCTTTCTCAACCCTCTCAGGCCCCCCAAAACCATGAAGGCTCCTCATCTGCATCACCTGATGTATCAGACCATGTCTCGCCTTCCTCCAGCGATGCCACCCCCCCCGCGGGCAAGGGCCGTCCATCAAGCCAGCGCTTCGCTACCCTGGGGAGCTCCTCACGGGTGCCATACAGCACTCTTGGGTCGGGGAGCGAAGCCAGGAATCGCCGACCGTAGCCCCGGGACAGCACCCGTCGATCAAGTACCACCACAATCCCCTGATCAGAGGCTGTACGGATGAGTCGGCCGAATCCCTGCAAGAACCGGAGAATTGCCTCCGGTACCATATACGCATTGAAGGAGTCGCCGTACATCTCCGAACGGGCCGCAATGATGGGATCGTCAGGCACATCAAAAGGCAACTTCACAATCACCAGACAGGAGAGAGCTTCGCCAGGCACATCCACGCCCTCCCAGAAAGAGCGGGTTCCCAAAAGCACGGCGCGATCTAGGGTCTGAAAGTTTCGCAAAAGCTGAGTGCGGGAGGAGCCGCTTCCCTGAGTGAGCACGGTGATACCTGCTTCCGACAATGGCTCAGTGATCGCCTGGGCTGTCGCTCGTAGCTGACTGTAAGATGTGAAAAGCGCAAGGGCTCGTCCCTCAGTCGCCTTGAACAGATCAATAAGCGTCGACTCGACAGTCCTCTGGTAACCCTCTGTGCGGGGTTCAGGCATGTCACTGACCAGGTACAGCAGAGCCACCGACGGATAATCAAACGGCGACCCCAAGGCCAACTCTCGTGCCTCGTCTCCTATCCCTAGACGCTCACGGATGTAGTCAAAAGACCCCTCAACCCGCAGTGTAGCGGACGTCAAGACCACAGAGCGCTTCGTCTCCAGGATGTACTGAGAGACCAATGGCCCAACGTGAAGGGGGACTACATTCAGCGAAAACGCTCCACGGGAATCGATCTCGAGCCAGTAAATGATGTTTGATTCAGGAGCCCCGATGAAACGCCCAATCTGTTCCCGCGCCTCAACCAACACCCGGTTTACCGCCAACAGCTCAGCCCGTGCCTCTTCCAATTCAGGCAGTCCAACGTCCACAACATCGGCGAGCCCGTCGACAATCTGGGACAGAGCCTGCAAGACCAAGTCATAATACGGCCGCGCCTGCGTCCATATCGCCTGCACGCTTTGCCACGCAGGCAGCGCGCGCACTTCGTCGCTCACGCGCAGCCGCGTACCGTAACCGTCACGACTCATACCCACGCGCTCCCGTAGCACAGCCTCCAGCTCTCCAAAGACAGCCTCCAATAGGCTTTCGCAGTTACCTACAGCATCAGAGATCCTGAGCACTGCCTCGCGGATTTGCACTGCCTCATGCTGTGGCAGCCCCCTGGTCCCTTCGGCTATCTGCGCCAGAAGCCCACCACGTCTCCGACCGCGTCCGACCAGTCTGCCGAAGGTGTAACTCAACGATGACCAACTCACGTAGTAACGCAAGGATTCGGTGGTTGCCCGCTCTAAATGATGGGCCTCATCAACAATGAGTAGCTCATAGTTAGGCAGCACTCGATTCTGCGTGACCGCATCTGCCATCAGCAGGGCGTGGTTGACAATCAGGAGATGGGCTGCTTCCGCAAGCGCCCGCGCGCGATAGAAAAAGCAGGTCCCCTCATAGAAGTACCGGCACCGCTCGGGTTCGCAGGCTTCACTACCCGCCGAAAGATCGTGCCACATCTGTCGTTCCTCGGAGGTAGGAAGGAACAGCTCGTCGCCGTCTCCGTCAAGGGTGTTAGGCAGCCAGATGAGGATCTTCGCCAGCATCCGCGCCTCCTCTACACTCCTTGGCCCGCGACGCCGAAACGCCTCGAATTGACGCCGGCAGAGATAATGACCGCGCCCCTTCATCACCTGCCAACGGAACGGATACAATGCCTCCATGAGCTGCGGGATATCCTTGCCCGCAAGCTGCTCCTGTAAGTTGATCGTGTTGGTCGAGATGACAACACGCTGGCCGTTCTGCACAGCCCACTCAATCGCTGGGAGAAGATAAGCCAACGACTTTCCGGTTCCAGTACCAGCCTCCACCAGCAGATGACGCCCCTCATTGAAGGCCTCAGCTACCGCTTGCATCATCTCAACTTGCTGAGATCGATACTCATAAGCTGGGGTAGCTTCGGCAATTGGGCCATCAGGTGCCAGGAGTGCGGTAAGAGCCTCGATGTCCACGGGCCGGGGCTCTCGACGGCCCTGCAGTGGTTCTGGGGGCGATTCGCGCACAAACAGAGGGCCCGCAGCGTCATCACCACGTCTTGCCGCCAATTGCGCACCGATCGCGCCCTGAAAGCCCTCTCGTCGCCGCTCATGCAACGCATCCTCGAAGAAGTATGTAGCCCCCCACGACACCCGGCGCCCCTGTCGCACGAGCTCCTGCAACGTGTCCAACGGCAACTGCATCGCACGACCGAGAAGCGCTAGGAAGAGCTCGCGGGTCAGTTCCGCATCATCCAATGCCCGGTGCGTTTGCTCGGGCAGATTGAGCCCCAGTTCCTCTACCAGATTCGCGAGGCTATAACGGCTGGCATGGGGTACCAGGATTCCCGCCAACTCGAACGTATCGATCCCAGGATTAGCTCTCAACACGCGCTGGCGCCGAAGGAACGCAAGATCGAAACCAACGTTATGCCCCACCACTGGATCGCGTTTCACAAACTGAGCCACCTGCTCCGCAGCCTGGCGCGGGCTGGGAGCGCCAGCGACATCCGCATCACAGATTCCAGTGAGCTTCGTGATAAAGGGAGGGATGGGACGTCCAGGGTTGACAAAGGTCTGGAAACGCTCCACTGAGCCATCAACATGGAAGCGTACAGCACCGATCTCAATGATGGCATCCCGCCCTGGTTCCAGACCGGTAGTTTCGAGATCCAGTGCAATGTAGGTCTTGGGCATGCAGATCCTTTCTAAGGCCTGCGGCTCCGGCAAGCCATGGCCGCTGTCATTATACCCCAGCCGTGCAAAAGGGAGGAATGGCAGCCCACTCCTCCCTCAACCCTCAGGCAACACGCAGATATCACGCTTTGGCGAGTCTGTCGATCTCCTCGCGGATCCGCTGAGCCTCCGTCTTCATATCTGCCAACCGCTCACGCTCCCTTGCGACAACGTCGCTCGGGGCTCGTTCGGCGAACGGCCCCGCCAACCGGGCCTCACTCGCTTTGATCCGTCGTTCGAGTGCTGCAAGCTCTTTGTGCAGACGGGCCCGCTCCGCTTCCAGATCGACCATGCCCGCAAGAGGCAAATACGCCACCACATCTCCCACCACCACGGCTGCCGCGCCCTGTAATGGGTTAGTGTACTCGACCAACTGAACTTTCTCAGGATCGAGTCGCGCCAGGAAATTGAGTATATCAACGTTGGTCTGCAACATTGGCAAGAGCGGGCCACCCGCGATCGTCGCCGCGATGCGATGTCCGGCCTTGACGTCGTATTGCGATCGTACCGCACGGATCTCGCGGATCAAAGCCATCAGCACATCCATCTTCGTCTCGGCCTCTTGATCGAGCCAATCCTCCATAGCCATGGGCCATGGGGCAACGATGAGGGCATCCCCCTCTTTCACATTCGCCGGCAAAGCCTGCCAAATCGCTTCGGTGACGAAGGGCATGAAGGGGTGGAGCAAACGCAGGGCCTGCTCCAAAACGGCCAGCAACACCGCCCTTGGCGCGGCCTTGTCAATACCTTCACCATAAAGCCGCACTTTGGAAGCTTCGATGTACCAGTCGCAAAACTCATCCCACAGGAAGTCGCGGATCTGCCGCCCGGCCTCACCGTATTGATAGCCCTCGATGAGGTGGAAAACGTTGTCAGTCACCCGTTGTAGTCGACTCAGGATCCAACGGTCTGGCAGGGTGAGAGACCGCCGATCCACGTCGACCAGCGAAGGTGCCGGAGCGTCACCCAGGTTCATCAGGATAAAGCGAGCTGCCTGCCAGATCTTGTTTGTGAAGTTGCGGGCCCCCTCCAGTCTACGGGGATCCAGATTCATGTCGTTGCCAGGCGTCGAAGATGTCGTCAAGGTATAGCGCAGGGCATCCGTCCCATATTCATCAATGATATAGAGCGGGTCATACTTCCAGGCATCGGGCATGGACTTGCTAATCTTCTCACCTCGCTCATTGCGGATCAAGCCATGAAGATAGACCGTGTGATAGGGCACCTGTCCCAGGAGCGCCAGGGAGAGCATCGTCTCACGCGCCACCCAGAAGAACAAAATGTCATACCCCGTTTCCCGCATATCGGTCGGGAAGAAACGTCGCATGTCAGGCGCGTCCATGTCAGGCCAGCCCAACGTGGAGAAAGGCCAGAGCCCTGAGGAGAACCATGTGTCCAACACATCCTCATCCTGTCGGATGTCTTCGCTCCCGCACACGGGACAGACTGTGGGGTCCTGGACAGCGCTCCATTCATGGCCACAACCATCGCAATACCATACGGGAATCCGGTGTCCCCACCAGAGCTGACGGCTGATACACCAGTCCCGGATGTTCTCCAACCAATGGAAGAAGACCACCTCGAACCGTTCTGGCACAATACGCATGTCACCCCGACGTACTGCTGCGATCGCCTGTTCCGCCAGTGGTTTGGTCTTCACAAACCACTGAGTGCTGATCATGGGTTCGATGACCGTATTGCAGCGCTGGCAGTGTCCCACGCTGTGGCGGTAGTCCTCCACCCGCACCAGCAACCCCTCCTTCTCGAAGTCCGCGACGATGGCCTCCCGACAGGCGTAACGCTCCAAGTCCTGATAGGGTCCCGCATTCTCGTTCATCGAGCCTGTCTCGGTCAGCACATTGATTTGGGGCAACCCATGGCGCTGCCCGATCTCATAGTCTGTCGGGTCGTGGGCCGGAGTCACCTTCACCGCCCCCGTGCCGAACTCCGGGTCCACCGCCTCATCGGCGATCACCGGAATGCGACGCTCAACGGCCGGCAACACGACTGTCTTACCTATGTACTGGCGCCACCGGGGATCATCGGGATGCACCGCCACCGCGGTGTCACCTAAGATGGTCTCAGGTCGCGTCGTCGCCATCTCGATGAAATGCGTTGCCCCCTCAGCCCAACGTCCACTACCCCAAGGATGACGTGGGCCATCCCAACTATCGTCCACGACAGGATAGCGAATAAACCAGAGATGGCTGTCGCGTTCCTGCGGCACCACTTCCAGGTCGGAGATAGCTGATTCACATCGCGGACACCAATTGACCAGGTACGGTCCGCGATAAATGAAGCCACGTTCATAGAGCGTTGCAAACGCAACACGCACCGCATGGCTAAGCTGCTCGTCCAGGGTGAATCGCTCTCGATCCCAGTCGCAGGACACCCCCAGCTTCCTGTGTTGTTCGGTGATGCGAGCATGCGTCACTTCTTTCCACGCCCAGGCCCGCTTGATGAACGCCTCCCGCCCAATGTCATGCCGGGTAAGCCCCTCCTTAGCCAGTTCCCGCTCCACAACGTTCTGCGTCGCGATGCCCGCATGGTCGCAGCCCGGCAGATAGAGCGTCTCATAACCACGCATCCGATGGTAACGTGTAACCAGATCCTCAACCGCCGCAGTGATCGCGTGCCCCAGGTGCAGGACACCGGTCACATTAGGCGGCGGCATAGTGATACAGAAACGGGGACCATCCCGACTGGCTAACCCCAACGCTACCAGCGTCTCAGGCTTGAAATACCCCTGACGCTCCCACCACTCGTAGAGCCGCGATTCATGTTCAGCCGGATTATAGGTCTTTGCCAGCTCTGCCATCTCATCCTCCCGTGCATCCATGGATCTTCATCATCGTCTACTGACACAAAAAGCCCAATCCATCCCAGGGACGAATTGGGCTCCGCGGTACCACCCTGTTTCATCGATCAACTCAGACCGATGCACCTCTGCCATCCACTGTGCCGCCCCGCCTCTCCAGACGGTTGTGACGACCACAAGGGATGTTCGCTATAACGGGCGAACCCGGAGTGACTTACTCCCTCATTCAGACACTCAGCTCCCGGGCGACCTTCAGTAGTTGGCCCAGTGGAAGGCTTGCAGCCAATGGCCTCCCTCTCTGCCCGTGGACAGACCACGGTTCACCTGTGCCGGGGCAACGTACCCCCTACTTACTCCTCCCGCTCGCCGCTTTTAACAGATAACCTGTTACCCCTATTCTAGGCGCGATTGCCTCCATGTCAACAGCGCAC
>CAYLRT010000051.1:0-9543 GCA_964385885.1 uncultured Anaerolineales bacterium
CCCGTCTGGCGCTGATGACAGCGGCTTTCGTGGCTGTGGTGCTGGCCCTGGGGTGGGGCGTTCAGTCCCTCCTGGCGTCGCTCTCACACCTGGAGAGGGGCGGGGGAGGGGCGCTTACGGTCCTGGTTGGTGTGTCTGGCATGGTCGTCGCTGTGCTGTTGGGAACCTGGCTGAGCATCGGCATCGGCCTGGGGGAGGAGGCGCGGAACCATCGGGCGTTCACCTGGTGGGTCACGGGACGCCTGGCGTTCATGGTGGCGGCGAACAATCTCTCCAGCTTTATGCTCTACTTCCTTCAGGAGCGTTTCCCTGCCCTGTCAGGGGAGAAAGCGGCAGCGCCCGCCGCGCAGGTCACCATGGTCATCGGGATCTGCGTGATGTTGATGGCCCTGCCCAGCGGATGGCTGGCGGATCGCTTTGGGAAGCCACGGTTGATCGTGCTCAGCAGCCTCCTGGCGGCTCTGGGTATTATGTTGCTCCTGGTGGTTCCAGGCATGACGATTCTCTACGTCGCCGGTGCCCTGGTTGGGGCCGCGGTGGGCATGTTCTATACGGCAAACTGGGCGCTGGGGACCGAGCTTGTGCCCCGTGAGGAGGCGGGGCGCTTCCTGGGCCTGTCCAACGTGGCTGGCGCGGGTGCCGGGGCCATCGGGGCCTACATCGGGGGGCCCATCGCGGATGCCAATGGCTATGTTGTGCTCTTCATAATCTATGGGCTGATGTTTCTGCTGACCGTGCTGGCGGTCCGGGCGATGCGCCGGGGCACGGCACCAGAGGCGTTGTGAGCGGTTGTTGCTTACCCCTTTTCGGTTGAGTGGAGGCGATAAGGGAAGGAGACTGGATCAGATCCGAAGCGCGGCCAGGTGGCTTCAAACGGCTTGATTGTGGTATGCGTTTGGTAGGGGCAGTGAACCCCGACCGTGAACTCAAAGGCAGGATAGTGGGTATGGTATGGTAAGGGGGCGGTATGGGATTGAGACCAGCACGTTGGTGGGTCTGGATGGCACTCGCTGCCACGGTGCTTTTGAGCGTCGGGGCTTGTCGTCACAGTAAGGGGGAACCGGTGCCCGATATCGCAACACAAGCGCAACGTCTGGGCCGGGGGGTGAATCTCGGCAACGCCCTGGAGGCGCCCAATGAGGGCGAATGGGGCATGGTCATCGAGGCGGAGTATTTTCCCCTGATCCGCGAGGCGGGTTTCCAGACGGTGCGTGTCCCTATCCGCTGGTCGGCGCATGCGGAAACTGAGGAACCTTACACTATCGACGGGGCCTTTTTCGAACGTGTGGACTGGGTGATCGATCAGGCCCTGGACCACGATCTCAATGTGGTGCTGGACCTGCATCACTATGAGGAGCTTTTCGTGGATCCTGAGGGACACGGTGACCGGTTTGTGGCTCTATGGAAGCAGATCGCGGAGCGCTATCGAGATCGGCCGTTGCAGGTCTATTTTGAGCTATTGAACGAACCCCACGGCAAGCTCGACGCTGTGCGCTGGAACGAACTGTTGGCGCGCACAGTGACGGCGGTGCGTGAGATTGACACACGGCACACATTGATCGTCGGTGGCGCGGATTGGAGCAGCATCGACGGATTGACCTTCCTGACGTTGCCTCCCGAGGAGGACAACCTCATCGTGACGTTCCATTACTACGAGCCGTTCCTGTTTACCCATCAGGGTGCGAACTGGGTGGGCCCGGAGATTGGGACAACCGGTGTGGTGTGGCCCGGCCCACCGCCTGCCGAAGTGACGCCTATCCCCGCGGCGCGTAAGGTCGAATGGGTGAAGATGTGGTTCGCGCGTTACAATCAGGTCAGCGGCAGTCACAATCCTGCCAGTCCCGAAGCCATCGAGCGCGACTTTGATCGGGCGGCCCAATGGGGCCAGTCGCATGAGGTGCCCCTGTGGTTGGGTGAGTTTGGTGCGTACAGCAAGGCCGATATGGGATCGCGCGTGCGCTGGACGACGGCAGTGCGCACTGCCGCGGAGGCACGGGGCATCGGTTGGGCCTATTGGGAGTTTGGGGCAGGCTTTGGTGTATATGACCGCCAGGCTGGGGCCTGGCGTACGCCACTGCTGGAAGCGCTGATCCCGCCGAATGATAAGTAAGGGGGATATCTGCCGGTTGGGATTGTCTGAGGTCTGAACCATGGTATAGTCATGATTCGTGCGAGGGGACTGACGCATATGCCTTGATCCGTTGATCTCTCTCCTTAATCTGTCTTGAGACAGGGGGTTGATAGCCATGAATAAAATCTCGGAGTCGTCGGAGCCTCAAGTGCAGCGGCCGCGTCGCCTCTCACGGCGTGACTTCCTGCGGTTAGCCGGTGCAGCGGCGGCTGGGTTGGCGCTGGCGCGCTGTACTCCCAGTGCTTCTCCCGCAGCCCAATTGATGGAGACCGCTACAGCGACCTCTGTACCTTCGACGGCCACGGCAACGACGGCGGCGAGCGCGACCCCTCCTCCTACGTCCACCGCTGTGCCTACGTCTCCTCCAACTGCTACGGGTGTAGTCCCTGCTACAGCCACGCCGTCTCCAGCGGCGGTGGCGACCGCGGTGCCGACCGCTCAGCCCCAGGCTGGAGGGGCACGCAGCAAGGTGGCCATTGCCTCGATCCGTGACTATGACCGTGCCCGTGTGCGCGCTGCGGTCCAGGAGATGGTGGATAGCCTGGGGGGATTGGGAGACGTCGTACGCCCGGGGGACCGGGTGGCAATCAAAGTGAACCTCACCGGCGGCGTCGGAAACAAAGGACCGGATGGCCTTTCCCCCATGGAGTCCTTTGTCACCCATCCAGAGGTTGTGCGTGCGCTGGGTGAGCTGGTCTTGGATGCCGGGGCAGGAGCTCTCTTCATCGTGGAGGCGGTCTACCAGTGGGCATCCTACACCGAGTGGGGATGCGAGGAGGTGGCGCGCCATCTGGGGGCCACGCTGATCGATCTGAACGGTACGGACCCTTACCCTGACTATATCCATGTGGCCGTGCCGGGCGGTGGTGAGATCTACAATGAGTTCATCTTCAACCCCATCCTGCAGGAGATCGATGTGTTCATGTCCGTGGCCAAGATGAAGTGCCACTGGGTAGCAGGTGTGACCCATAGTCTCAAGAACCTGATCGGGTTGGTGCCGGCCCGCTTCTACCGTTTGACCCCGGAGCATAGCCATCGTTCGGCCTTCCATGGACCGACGGACGAGACCGCCGGTCAGCGTGTGCCGCGTATCATTGTGGAGCTCAACAAGGCGCGGCCGATCCATTTTGCCCTGATCGACGGGATCAAGACCACCGAAGGTGGTGAGGGGCCCTGGATTCGGACCTTTGGCCCCATTGCGCCTGGGGTACTCTTCGCTGGTAAGGACCCCGTGGCGACCGACGCTGTCGCTACGGCCGCGCAGGGGTTTGACCCGACGGCTCCTCCTATGACCGTGCCCTTCGTGCGGGGGCTCAACCATCTGGCGCTGGCAGCCGCTGCGGGCCTGGGCACCCATCGTCTGGAGGAGATCGAGGTGATGGGGCCGTCGATCGAGGACGTACGGCGTGATTTCAGGCCCTGTGTGGGATGAGCGGTCAGGGCATCGATCAGGCTTCCTCTGACTCACAGGCGAATCTTTTTTCCTAAGGAGATAGAGTAGCTCCATGACGACATCATTTCTCGAGTATGAGCTGCAGGACGGTTTCGTTCACAATTGGCTGGTGGCAGGACCTGCCAGTACCCCGCTTGACGAGTCGGAGCTTGCGGATGCAGGTGATGAGGCCGAGCGCAAGCTGGCGATCGCCAGGGCGCGTCGGTCGCTGGAGCCTGGGATCGGTGGAGAGCCTGTGGAGTGGGGTAAGGCGACCGTCGATGCCGATGGGGAGGCGTTGCGGTGGACCTACGTGCGTTGTCTGGAGGATCATTTCGTCGATCTCTCGACCTTTCGCCACCGCTGGACCTATCTCCGCGCCTGGGCGTACACCCGGCTGGATCTCCTCGATGGCGGCGATATCCGCTTCGAGCTGACCACCAATGGCCCGGCTGACGTCTGGATCGACGGGCACCATGTGCATCGTCAGGAGCATTTCGCCCATCAGGACCCTCGACGGGTGACGTTTACGGCCCCGCTGGAGGCGGGCGAGCATGAGGTATTGGTGCGCTTTGAGGAAGTAGCGGCACGCGAATGCCCCTACGTGATGGCACTGCGGGTCTTGGAGGGTGTGGATCCAGAGGATGTGGAAGTGCGCATCCCGACGCTGACGGATCGCGTGGCGCGCCACCAGATGTTCGAGCATGTCTTCCCGCAGGCCTGTGTTGAGCGCCCGGTTTACTTCAAAGGGCGGCACGTAATGCTGCGGTGGTCGGAGGATCTGGACACCCGGTTCCACTATCAGTATAGCGTGCAGGACCAACGTAACCGGATTCACATCAGCGGGGAGGTCGAGGCCGAGCCAGGAGCGGCCGTCGACGTTGGACATGACTTCCGGATCTGGCAGGGCAAATATCGCGTGGTCCTGCGCCCCCCCGCGGAGGAATACTATCCTCCCAACAACGTGCGTTACCAATGGGATATGCCCTTTTACATCTTGGACACGGCGTACTCGGAGACGCCCTATGACGATTATGCCTCGCGTAACCGGGAGGCTCTGCGGTATGCCACGACTCAGCCGGACAATCTGTATGCCGAGATCGCCAAGTTCGAGTTACGGCAATGGGAGGATGTGAATCTCGATGTGGTTCAGCGCGCTATCGAGCGTGTCAACCTGCGCGAGGATTGCGCCGATTTCGACCTGGTTGGGTTGTTGGGGGTGCTGCATCGTTACGCGGGGGAGGAGGGATTCCCTGACTCTCTGAGGGAGCCACTCAGGGAGTGCATCCTCAACTTCAAATACTGGTACGATGAGCCAGGCACAGATGCCATGTGCTTTGGCACTGAGAACCACAGCATCCTCTTCCACACCTGCGAGATCCTGGCGGGTCAGCTCTATCCCGATGCTGTCTTTACCAACAACGGTGAGACCGGTCGCTGGCATCGCGAGAAGGGGGAACGCCTGGCCCTGGCATGGTTGCAGCGGCGGGGAGCCACCGGGTTCTGGGAGTGGGATTCCAACTGCTACTTCGATGAGGATTTGCTGGCCCTCTCTCATCTGGCGGGCCTGGCGGAGAACGAGGAGATCGCAGCGCTGGCCTCGGTCGTCATCGACAAGATGCTGTTCACCATGGCGGTGAACTCTTACAAAGGGGTGTTTGGGTCAACGCATGGCCGAAGTTATGCCCCTTTCCTGATCTCAGGTCAACTGGAGCCCACGTCGGGCATCTGTCGCCTGATGTGGGGCCAGGGAGTCTACAACCAACACCTGCGGGGCCTGGTTGGCATGGCCTGTTCCGAGTACGAATTTCCATTGATGATTGCCAGGATCGCCACGCAGATTCCTGAGGAGATGTGGGATCGGGAGCGGCACGTTATCAACGAGGCGGGTGAGGAGGTCAACAAGGTCACGTACAAGACTCCGGACTACATGTTGGCCTCGGCCCAGGACTACCACCCAGGGAAGAAGGGATACCAGGAGCACATCTGGCAAGCGACGCTGGGGCCGGATGCGGTGGTCTTTGTCAACCATCCGTCGTGTATGAGCGAGGGCAACGATCATCGTCCCAATGTCTGGTCGGGCAACTACCGGCTACCTCGCGTGGCCCAGTGGAAGGATGTCTTGTTGGCACTCTATCAGTTGTCTGAAGACGACTGGATGGGCTTTACGCATGCCTACTTCCCGGTGTTTAGCTTCGATGAGTATGCGCTGCGTGGCCACTGGGCCTTTGCCCGTGTAGGGGAGGGTTATCTGGCGCTGGGGGCTTCGCAGCGCCTGAGGCTAGTCCGGCGGGGGCCGTATGCGTACCGCGAGCTTCGATGTCCCGGGCCGGCCTCGGTCTGGGTCTGCCACATGGGCCGGGCTGCCGTGGATGGGGACTTCGACGCTTTCCAGCGGAAGATCATGGCACTGCCCCTGACGATTGAGGGGCTCTCGGTGGCGTTCAAGACCTTGCGCGGTGATGAGCTGCGCTTCGACTGGGAAGGTCCGCTGCTGCGCAACGGCGTGGAGGAGCCCATCACGGGCTTCAGGCATTACGATAACCCATACTGTGTGGTTGACATGCCGGCAAAACAGATGGATATTCAGTTCGGCGGCACCGTGATGCGGCTGGAGTTCTAGAGCCCCGTCGTGGTTTGCACCTTAACAAGGGATCAGGTCAGAGGGATGTGCCCCGTCGGCCGCATGGGGCGCCTACGCATCGCTTCTCCTCTCTTGGGACTGGGCGAGGGAGGAGAGGGTTGGAAGACGCGGGTGCCACGATTTTGCCTTTGAAAAAGGGCTTGCGTTGGCGATAATTATCGGATATAATGATCACGGTATATTGTGATGGTTCACAATTGCAGGGGCATACCTTCTGATGCGACAATCATTACAGGCCAAGCAGGCGGCGACATTGCGTGACGTTGCTCGGGCGGCGGGGGTTTCGTATCAGACGGTATGGCGTGTAGTCAAAGGCCACCCGCATGTGGCTGAGGACACACGCAGGCGCGTACGCGAGGCGCTGGAGCAGCTTGATTATCGTCCCCATCGTGCGGCCCAGGTGCTGACGACGGGGCGATCGGGCATGTTGCAGCTTGTCGTTTTCAAGGGGATGTATGGCGCTCCGCCGTTGTCGGCGTTGGTCCATGCGGCCTATGTCCATGGATATACGATGATGGTGACCGAGTTGGAGAGGCCAGGGTCCATTGAGGCCATGCGGGATGCGTTGCGTGCGAGTTCTCGGATCGTTGATGGTATGCTGATGGTGTTGCCCTATCCTTACATTCCTTACGAAATGCTTGGTGACCTGTGCCAGGGGCGGCCATTTGTGGTGATTGGTACGGAGGTCGGTGCTCATATCCCCTCCGTGGTGATCGATCAGGCCTATGGGATGGAACTCCTGTGCCATCATCTTCTCTCCCTGGGGCATCGCGCGATCGCGGAGATCAGTGGCCCTCTGATGAACTTCGATGCACGTGCGCGACATGAGGCGCTGTGCGAACAATTGGCAGGGGCCGGCCTGAGCCTCTGGATGAGTATGGAAGGAAACTTCGACGTTGCCAGCGGCTACCGTGCTGCCAAGCGCCTGTTGGCCTCCTCGCGAACTTTCACGGCCCTGGTCGTGGGCAATGACGCGATGGCCCTGGGGGCACTGCGAGCTCTCCATGAGGCTGGGCTCCGTGTGCCCGAGAATGTGTCAGTGGTTGGGTTCGATGATAGACCAGAATCCGCGTACTTCGAACCGCCGTTGACTACAGTGCGTCAGGATTTCGACGCGCTGGCGCAGGAGAGTGTGGCCTATCTGGCCTCAATGGTGGAGGATGCGCACGTGTCTTGGGAACAGCAGCGCGTGCTTGATCCGGAGTTGGTCGTTCGGCAGAGTACAGGAAGTGTCATAGCCGCGTGAGCGGTGTGGTTGTGCGTAGGAGAAGGGAGGTGGTTATCGGGGGGATGACATCAATGGGTTAATCGAATGTCGTTTCAGTTGTGTCCTTCAAACTGGAAGCATCTATATAGCACCTAGGAGGAAGAACGATGAAGAAGATTTCACGTCGGCAGTTCCTGCAGATCTCTGCCCTGGCCGGGGCGGGGGCTGTACTGGCGGCCTGCGGTACGAAGGAGGCGCCCGGGACTGAGGCGCCGACCGAGGAGGCCGTTGAGGCCACCGCGACCAAGCCCATTCCGCCAACGGCGACCCCGAAGCCGGCGCCTACGCCAACGCCCGCGGTGGAGAAGGTCTGGCCACGCGAGAACGTCGAGCGCAAGCGCACGCTGGCGCTGATGAATGGCGTCCATCCTGTCGGCATCGGTAACCCCTATGCCAGCGGTTACAGCCACCAGCGGGGCGGCGCGTCGCAGCACGAGGCAATGTTCTACTACACAGCGCATAACGGCAAGACCTATCCCTGGCTGGCGGAGAGCTACGAGTACAACGATGACGCCACCGAGATGACGGTCTATCTGCGCAAGGGGATCAAGTGGAACGATGGGGAGCCCTTCACGGCCAAGGACGTGGCCTTTACTTACAACTACCTGATCGAGCACGCCCCGGAGCTCCGCGACTCCTCGATGGTCAAGAACATGGTGGCTAAAGTGGAGGCGCTCGACGACTACACCGTCAAGTTCACGCTGACTGAGCCAAACTACCGCTTCCACTTCACGCACTGCACATTCCGCTTCGACCGCGGCATCTACCTGATCCCGGAGCACATCTTCAAGGATGTGGACAATCCAACGGAATTCCTGCAGTGGGATCCGGACAACGGCGTCCATCCGGTCCACACCGGCCCCTACCTGCTGGTGCGCACGGAGGAGAACTTCTGTGAGTTCCATCTGCGTTACGAGTGGTGGGCTGTGGAGACCGGGCTGGCAGAGCGGATGCCGTGGCCCGAGGCGCTGACCGACATCGCCTATCCCAGCGACGAGCTGGGGGCGCAGCTCATCATCAACAACGAGGTGGACTGCACGCTGGATATGCGCCCGGCGACCATCAAATCGATCCTGGAGCAGGCCAGCGATCACGTTGTCTCCCACACTGGTCTGAATCCGCCTTATGGCTATGTCGACTGGTGGCCCATCTCGATGTACTTCAACTGCCTGGAGAAGCCCTATGATGATCCGAGGGTCCGCTGGGCGATGGCCTACGCGATCGATCAGCAGACTGTGGTGGACGTGGGTTGGGGCGGCGCCGGTAAGGTTGCCTTCACGCCCTTCCCCGACTATCCGCGTCTGACCCAGTACTACGAGCATCCTGACTTCCAGGCGATCATCAAGGAGTACGACGTCCTGGAGAAGAACCTGGACAAGGTCGAGCAGTTGATGACCGAGGCCGGCTTCACCAAGGACAGTGAGGGCTTCTGGGTGGATGCTGATGGCAATCGGCCCAACGCCGATATCTACGCGGGCGTCCCGCTGTTCGGCGATATCGCCCCCATCACGGCGGAGCTGCTGCGTCAGGCGGGCTTCGATGCCAACCACGTGGCGCCGCCCGATGTGTGGACGGCCAAGAGCGATGGCCGCGCGCTGTTGCACTTCTTCGGCCACGGCGGCAGCGTCTACGACCCGTACACCACGCTGCAGATGTACCACAGCCGGTGGAAGAGGCCGACGGGTGAGAACTGTGGCGACAACCGCCCACGCTGGTCGAACGAGGAGTACGACCAGTATGTGGACGAGATGAGCCGCACCAGCCCCGATGACACGGAGAAGATGCAGGAGCTCTTCAACAAGTGTATGGCGATCTGGTACAAGGAGCTGCCGGAGGTTCCATTGGTACAGTGGTTCCATCGCCTGGCGATGAACACCACCTACTGGACCAACTGGCCCAACCAGGATAATCCATACAACTCGGCCTTCTGGCATCTGACCTTCCCCGTCACGCTCTGGAACCTGGAGCCGACGCAATAGCGGGTCTTTCCGAAAGACGTGATGGTACCTGTGGCGGGGAGCCCGTCCGGGCTCCCCGCCCGCAATCCATGATGAACATGAGCTCCGGGG
>CAYLRT010000051.1:9643-17572 GCA_964385885.1 uncultured Anaerolineales bacterium
TGGTAGGATCCCGGAGCCATAGAAAGCCCGGAGCAGGTGGGGGGCGTCTCCGTGTTGTCTATGACGCCGGGTGATCTTGAGACTGGAGGCATATAGGCTATGCGACGGATACCATTGAGTTACGTCATCAGACGGTTGGGGTTTCTCGTGGCGGTGATGTGGACCGCGGCGACGATTAACTTCGTGCTGCCACATCTCAGCCGGAAGGACCCCGTACAGGAGCAGGTGACGCAGAAGATCGCTCTGATGGGAGAGTCATCGGCGGATGCGCAGCAGATGATCGACGAGCTGAAGCGGATCTACGGGCTCGACAAGCCGCTATGGCAGCAGTATCTACAGTACCTGTGGAATACATTCCGCTTCGAGCTGGGGCGTTCGATCTATCAGTATCCGCGTCCGGTGATGGATATCATTGGGCAGACGATCTGGTGGACGGTCGGTTTTGCGGGGACGGCCACTATTCTTGCATTCCTGATAGGGACAGTGCTGGGCGCGCTAGTGGGCTGGTCCAAAGCCCCACGTTTCTTCGAGTGGTTTATCCCTCCCCTGGCACTGTTCTCGGCGGTGCCAGGCTTTATCCTGGCGCTGGTACTGATCTACTTCTTTGCCTTCAAGATGCAGCAGTGGACCAACGGCAAGTTCTACTTCCCGTTGCGTGGCGGCTATTCCAATGATGTCCAGATTGATATACGCAGTTGGGTCTTCTGGAAGGACGTGCTGTGGCACTCGGTGCTTCCCATGCTCTCAATGCTGCTGGTGAGCACGGGCGGTTGGGCGCTGGGCATGCGGGCGATGATGGTGACAGTGGAGGGGGCGGACTACATTACCTTCGCCGAGGCGAAGGGGCTGAAGGGGACACGGATCTTCTTCAACTATGCGTTGCGCAACTGTCTGCTTCCCCAGGCGACGGCGTTGGCCATGCAGCTCGGTGGTATTGTGAGTGGTGCCACGCTGGTGGAGAACATGTTCAACTACCCTGGCATCGGGTCCCGGCTGGGCGCGGCCATCCAGCAGTTCGACTATTACGTGATGTACGGCATCATCTTCTTCCTGGTGGTCGGCATCGCGCTGGCGACCTTCATCGTCGACATCATATACCCGTTGCTGGACCCTCGCATCTCTTATCAGGAGACGTAGGCTATGCTCACGTTCAAAGGTTTCATCAGTTATGTACGTCGTAACCCGGCCCTGGGCATCGGGATGGGGATCTTGCTCTTTCTCATACTCTTTGTGACGGTGGGGCGGCTGTTCGTGGATGAGTCGAAAGCCTACGCACTGTCTGTGCCCATCAACCAACCGCCTTCAAAGGAGTACCCCTTTGGGACGGATAGCCAGGGCAAGGACCTGTTGGCCGGGATGGTGGTGGGGACGGGCATGACACTGACCATCGGCTTCATCGCTGGGGCTATCGGCCTGGGGCTGGGGGCTTTGCTGGGGTTCACGTCAGGCTATTATGGGGGGACGTTTGACACGGTGGTCAAGTTCGTGGTTGACGTTCTGATGACCATTCCCAGCTTCCTGCTGTTGATCCTCATCGCCACGACTTTGAGCGACCCATCCACCCTCAAGCCGGTGGAGATGGCCCTGATCCTCTCTATTACGGCCTGGGTGCGGCCCACCCGCACTATCCGGGCGCAGGTGCTGAGCATGAAAGAGAGGCCTTTTGTGATGATGGCCAAGCTCTCCGGGATGAGTGGCATCGAGATCATCCTCAAGGAGATGATGCCAAACCTGTTACCCTTCCTGGCTATCAGCCTGGCGGGTGCAGTTTCGGGCGCGGTGCTGGGCTCGCTGGGCCTTGAGTCTCTGGGGATCGGCAACCGTCGTGAGCCGACGCTGGGCATGATGATCTATTGGGTCCGCTACTATGCCGCTTTCATCCGTGGGATGTGGTGGTGGATCATGGAACCCATTATAGCGATCGCGTTGGTCTTCATTGCCTTCCTGGAGATCTCCATTGGGTTGGATGAGATCGCCAACCCCAGAACACGGAGGCGAGTATGAGCGCGCCAATCCTGCAGGTGAAAGACCTTAGAGTTTACTACCATGTGGAGGCCGGGGCTGTCAAAGCCGTGGATGGCGTGAGTTTTGACCTGCCCCCGGGCGTCAAGATGGGGCTGGTCGGTGAGTCTGGCTCCGGCAAATCTACCATGGCTCTGGCTCTGATGCGCATGATCAAGCCGCCCGCCAGGGTGGAGGGGGGCCAGATGATCCTCGACGGCGTGGATCTGGTGACGCTGTCCGAGGAGGAGATGCGCCAGACACGCCTTAGCAAGATCGCCATGATCCCCCAGGGGGCCATGAACTCGCTCAACCCGGTGGTGCGCATCGAGAAGCAGATACTCGATGGCCTTTTGGATCATGGCTACCGTTTCTCCAAGGAAGAACGCCGGGAGAAGGTGGAACAGCTTCTGCGCTCAGTGGATCTGGATCCGAAGGTGGCGAAGATGTACCCCCATGAGCTGAGTGGCGGGATGAAGCAGCGCGTCACTGTGGCCATGTCCATCGCCATGGAGCCTGAGCTGGTGATCGCCGATGAGCCCACCAGCGCACTGGACGTGGTGATCCAGCGGCGGGTGATTGAGACCATCAACCGCATCCAGGAGGAGCTGGGTCTGTCGCTGATCCTGATTGGGCATGACATGGGGTTGATGGCCCAGACGGTGGATCGCCTGGCGGTGATGTATGCGGGCAAAATGATGGAGATCGGTGAGGTCAGGGATATCTTCCGCAACCCGCTGCATCCCTATACTCAGTTGCTGATCAGCAGCCTGCCGGTGCTGGAGAATCGAGGTGTGTTCAGTGGCATTCCGGGCATCACACCCTCGCTGCTCAACCCTCCCCCTGGCTGTGTCTTCCACACGCGCTGCCCCAAGGCGTGGGACTTGTGCCGTGAGGAGACCCCTCCTTACATCGAGGTAGAGCCGGGGCGGTTCGTGGCCTGCCACCTCCATTCTGGGAAGTGAGGAGTGAAAGATGAGTGATGAAGCATTGATCGAGCTCCGACATGTATCCAAGATCTTCGGCGGCAAGAAGGACTACACTGTGGCGCTGGAGGATATGACGCTTACGCTGCCGGAGACCTTTCCCAAGATCCTCACGGTTGCAGGGGAGAGTGGCAGCGGCAAGACTACCCTGGGTATGTTGATGCTTGGATTCTACACGCCGACCATCGGTGAGGTTGCCTTCCGAGGCAAGAACCTGCGTGAGCTGAATCGTCATGAGATGTTTCAATACCGGCGTCAGGTACAGGCGGTGTTCCAGGATCCTTTTGCGGTCTACAATCCCTTCTACAAGGTGGATAATCTGCTGAGCATCCCCATCAAGAACTTCAAGCTCGCCAGCTCGAAGGCCGAGGCACAGGAGATGATGGAGAATGCCCTCCGGCGGGTGGGGCTGCGCCCCGAGGAGACGCTGGGCCGCTACCCTCACCAGTTGAGTGGTGGGCAGCGGCAACGGATTGCCGTGGCCCGCGCGCTGCTGCTGCAGCCCAAGCTTCTCATCACTGATGAGCCTGTCTCCATGGTGGATGCCTCGCTGCGTTCGACCATCCTCAAGAGCTTGCGGGAGCTGAACAAGGAGTATGGCATCCCCTTGCTCTACATCACCCATGACCTGACGACGGCTTATCATATCAGCGACTACATCATGATCCTCTATCGGGGCACCGTCATGGAGGTCGGGGATGTAGAGGCGGTGATCCGGAATCCAAAGCATCCTTATACGCAGCTTCTGGTGGCCTCTATCCCCTGGCCCGACCCCAATCTGAAGTGGGGTGATATCGAGATTATCGTGCCGCCTCGGCGGACGCCCGATGCAGAGTTGAAGGGGTGCAAGTTCGCACCGCGTTGTCCTCATGTCATGGATATCTGTCATCAGGAGCGCCCGCATCTGTATGATGCAGGGGATGGGCGTGTGGTTTCGTGTTATCTGTACCGGGACCGGCCCTACGTAAGGCGCGAGGATCTGAGCTCGATGTTCCTGGATGATCAGGAGCCCGCGTTTCAAACAGAGTGACCGCACGGACGTTGTGGTTCCTTGATGGTATCGCACCGCAAGACAGGAAGGCCCTGCCTTGCGGTGTTGTTTGCCTGGGTAGACAGAGGATAGGGTGATGAACCAACAGGTGGGACGTAACGACCCATGTCCATGTGGAAGTGGGCGTAAGTACAAGCATTGCTGCGGGCGCCCGACGCCCGAAGAGCGTGCGACCGCGGATATCCTCTATATCCATCCGGCCAAGCAGGGGGTGGAGGTGGAGCTGGGACCTCCCAGGCCTGGCCGACCGAGCCCGGGACGTCCCTATGGCCTGCTGCCCCTGGGGGTGCCCGCCCTGGTCAATGTCCTGGAGGACGCGGGGTTTGGGGTGGTGGGGCTCAACTATCCGTTGGAAAAGCAGTTGGATGCCTCCTTCGATCTCGAGGCCTGGTTACGCCGTCATCGGCGCGCGCGCCTGGTGCTTATCGACCTGCACTGGTATGAGCATGCCTACGGGGCTATCAGCGTTGCAGAGCTCTGCAAGAGGGTCCTGCCGGAGGCCCGCATTGTGTTGGGTGGGCTGACGGCCTCGGCCTATGCCAGGGAGATCATGCGACGCTTTGAGGCCGTGGACTTCATCATCCGCGGCGATGCGGAGATGCCGCTGGTGGAACTCGTGCGGTGTCTGGGCGACCGTCATAGGGACCTGGCTCAGGTCCCCAACCTGGTCTATCGAGAAGACGGCGAGATACGGCAGAATCCACGCAGCTATTGCGCGGGGACGCAGGACCTGGATCGGCTGGACTACGCCCGTATTGGCTTTCTGGAACACGCTGAGGCCTATCTGGCTCATGAATACGTGGTCACAGATATCGAGCGGGCGCGGACGGCCATGGAGGCAGGGCATCCCTTCCGGGGGCGTTGGCTCGCCACAGCGCGTGGTTGTAAGTATGAGTGCTCCTACTGCGGCGGGTGTAAGAGCGCGCACAAGACCCTGGCTGGGCGGGATGGACTGGTGGTTCGGTCCCCTGAGGTGGTGGTCGATGAGTTGGAGCGGCTGGTGGACCAGGGGGTCGTGCAGGCTTCCCTCTCGTATGACATCGCCGAGCTGGGGGAGGAGTACTGGCGCCGTCTCTTTGCCGCGATGCGCAAACGCCAGGTCAAGATCGGACTGTACAACGAGTTTTTCCAGCTCCCCGATCCGGCTTTTATCAAACAGTTCGCGCGCAGCGTGGACATGGATCACTCGTGCGTGGCACTCTCTCCACTTTCCGGCTCGGAGCACGTCCGGCGGCTCAACGGCAAGCGCTTCACGGACCGTGAGTTGATCAACGTGCTGGATTACCTCAATCTCTACAATGTGCCGATCTTCGTCTATTTCTCGTTGAACCTGCCTGGAGAGGATGAGACGACGATTCAGGAGAGCATCGCGCTGGCCGAACGGATCTACCGTCATTACCCCTCATCGCTGCTCAAGATTCTAAGCTCTAACCACACGCTGGACCCACTCTCCCCCATGCAGCGTTTCCCGGAGAAGTTTGGGATCCAGGTGAGCTGGGATTCGTTCATGGATTTCTACACGTATTGTCGGGAGACGCAGTTCGCCCGGCCGGAGGCGCGTACAGGGGCCTGGCGGGGATTCCGGGCCAAGGATGAGAGGGCGCGCTCCGTGCAGGCCATGGCCGATGCCTGGGATCAGGCGCGCCAGGGACGGGAGAAAAGCTGGTGGCCTATCCCTCCAAGCTGGTAGTGGCAGGCTTATGCGCCTTCCTTTGGGCTACGTGATCCGGCGGCTTGTCTACCTGTTGGGGGTGGTCTGGTTTGCCGCCAGCCTGAATTTCGTGTTACCGCGGCTGGCAGCCAGGGATCCGGTGTTGGAACACCTGACAAAGCTGGAGGCCAGCGTTGGAAGCCGACGCGCCGAGCGGATCGGCGAGGCTATCGATCGCTACAAGGCGTGGGCCGGGTTGAACCAGCCTCTGTGGCAACAGTACGTGACCTACCTTCGCAATATGGCACGCCTGGACTTCGGTTACTCCTTCAGCCGCTACCGCCCGGTGTGGAAGGTGATCAGTTACGCCCTCCCCTGGACCGTTGGGCCATTGGGGGTCACGACACTGATCTCCTTTGCATTGGGGACCGTCTTTGGCGCCATGGCGGCCTGGCGTCGTTCGAACACCTTGTTGAACGTGGGTCTCGTTTCTGATGGTGTTGGCGGTTATCCCTCCATTTATCATCGGGCTGGTCCTGGCTGATGTGCTGGCATTCCGACTCAAGCTCTTTCCGCTGGCAGGGACGTTCACCCCTGGGTGGATGGCCAACCTGGCCGATGTGACTTTCTGGCTGGATGTGCTTCACCACGCCGCTCTGCCGGCCCTCTCCCTGTTTCTGGGGACAGCGGGTATCTGGGCAATGGCGATGCGTGGCATGATGATCACGGTGTTGGGCAGTGACTATATCACCTTTGCAGAGGCACGTGGCCTGAAGGGGCGACGGATCCTGATAGGTTATGCGATCCGCAATGTGATGCTCCCACAGGTCACATCGCTCGGGATGCAGCTGGGTGGTCTGGTGGCAAGCACAACGATCGTGGAGATCATGTTTGGCTACCCTGGGGTGGGCAGTGTGTTGGAGGAGGCCATTCGCTCGTTCGACTATAACCTGATTCAGGGTTGCGTTCTCTTTCTCATTGGTGCCATCGCCATCGCCACGTTGATTCTGGACCTGAGTTATCCGCTATTGGATCCCCGTATCTCCTACGCGCGATCCTGATTCCACGCATTTGGCGGCCCCCTCAGGCGCGGCGTTGCTGCGCGCCTGCCGCTGGGAAAGGGCTCCGGCCATAAGAGGGGGCGCCCATATTGTGTTTTGCGTGCTGTTGTGGTCTAATTGGGACGTCTGGCTGACCTCAGCTAGGGGGTAGAAGCTCATGGCGGCTTATGATACAGAGGCGTTCGTGTCTCAACTGGTGGCCAGTGCCCACGCGTCGGTTCAGTTTGCCCTGTCATGCCTTGCTCCCGCAGGGATGGGACCTGATGGCCAGGTGGCTCGCACCTTGCGAGCGGTCTCTACTTTTGTGGACCCTGATGGTTGTGTGATGCACTGGCATGACTTCGGCGACCTGGAGGGGCCGGGATGGGCGGCCAATGCATTGGGGGGAGCGCTCCTGCTTGCCCGGTGGGGGCACTATGTGGGCAGTCAAGCAGTCAGCGACCAGGCCCTGGCGCTCTGTGATCACATTCTGGATGACGGGTTCGTGCGGGATGATGGCTTCGTATGGCCGTACTGGGACCTGGCCGCAGGCCGTTTCTGCGCTAACTACACGCACAACAACACCTGGCTCTGCCCGGGTTCCTTGGCACAGGTTGGGGTGCAGATGCTGGCGTTGGCCGAGTTCCTGGAGGCGACGGATGGGGATCCGCTGCGGCCCCAGCGTCTGCGTGGCGCAGCGCAGGCATTGGGTGGCTGGCTCCAGAGACATGTGCCGCGCCTGGAGAATGGATGGGTGCCACGTCGCATCACGTTGACGGGTGAACCTCATCCGTTGACACCAGAGGGCGGAGCTGACCCCGTGTTCGATCACAGCGGTGATGGGCTTTTCCTGCTGGATTTGTGGGCGCGCCTGGGGATCTCGGGCGATGCGTGTGCCCAGCGTGCTGCGTCCACGCTTGGCGACGCCTTTGTGGCAGCAGGGGGCTTCTGGGGCAGTCTCAATCATGACACCTATGACGACCACGAGAACGTGGCTTACGCCGTGGCATTCCGCGTGTTGCGGGATGCCGGAGCACGACTGGGCCGGGCGGCATGGCGGGACTTCGCCTACCGCGTGGCATTACCGGCCATGAAGCGCTTTCGGATGTCCCAAGACAGGCATGGCGTGGTGACCCGGGGGCTCTTCTGGATGGAGCCGAGCTGGAACACGGCCTATCTGTGGGAGAACGCCGAGGTGGC
>CAYLRT010000052.1:0-17466 GCA_964385885.1 uncultured Anaerolineales bacterium
TGCTCTTGTGCCGATTTCACCAACCGTTGTTTGGGACAGTCTAGAACGGCGCCGCTCGTTGTTCGCGGGCGTGGTTATGGTATAATCTTGTCGTTTCCGAAAGTATAAGAAAGGGTAGAGGCTAGCGATTGTTTAACCCGATTGATGCGCTCCTCGGGCTGTTTTCGCTCGACATTGGGATTGACCTGGGCACGGCCAATACCCTGGTGTATGTGCGGGGCCGGGGGATTGTGAGTAACGAACCGTCCTGGGTGGCACGGGACCGGCATAGTCGACGCATCCTGGCTGTGGGCTCGGAGGCTAAGGAGATGGTGGGTAAGACGCCATCCAATATTGTGGTGGTGCGACCGCTCCGCGACGGTGTTATCTCCGAGTTCGACGTGACCGAGGTTATGCTCCGGCACTTCATCCGCAAAGCCCACGAAAAACTTTTCATCCCCTATCCCAGGCCACGGGTGGTGATTGGCATCCCCAGCGGCGTGACGGAGGTAGAGAAGCGCGCGGTCCATGATGCAGCCTTAGAGGCGGGAGCCCGTGAAGCCTATCTGATCGAAGAGCCCATGGCGGCCGCTCTGGGGGCTGGTCTGCCTGTGACAGAGCCTCAAGGGAGCATGATCATCGACATTGGCGGCGGCACGACAGAGGTCGCGGTCTTCGCCTTGAAGGGCGTCGTGGTAAGCCGTAGCCTGCGGATTGCCGGCGATGAACTGGATGAGGACATCATCCAGTATGCGCGTCAGAAATACAATCTTGCGATCAGCGAGCGAATGGCGGAGCGGCTCAAGATCAATATTGGATCCGCCTATCCGCTTCCTGAAGAGCTCACCATGGCCATGCGTGGTCGTAACCTGGTGACAGGTTTGCCAGAGGAGATCGAGGTGAGCAGTATTGAGATCCGTGAGGCTTTGCGGCGCTCAACAGACATCATCGTGGACCTGGTTCGGGATACGTTGGAGGCGACCCCGCCCGAGCTGGTGTCGGACCTGATGGAGACCGGGATCTGCCTGGCGGGTGGCGGTGGCCAGCTCAAGGGTTTGACAGAGCGGATCAGTGAGGAGACCCGTATCCGAACTTGGCTGGCCGATGATCCGTTAACATGTGTGGCCCGGGGTGCTGGAATGGTGCTGGAGAACTTCGATGCGCTCCGCGCGACGTTGTCCTCAGACGAAAGTTGGCGTGTTGGCGGCGGAGGGTCTGCATCCTGGTGATGCGCTCTGCGCCACCCTTGGGCTTTGACGTGTTTTGTGTGGGTTTCCCCGGGATGGACGGACAGAGTCTGAGAGTCCTCTAGATGAAGCGCGAAGGCGGTCCTTGGCTGGGATGGGGGTTGCTCATCTTGGCGCTTCTTTTGCTTGTCCTCAGTGAATCAGGCACCCTTGCTCCTCTCCAAGGACTTCTTGGCTATGTAGTTGCTCCGGTGGAACGGACGGTCTCACGCGTGGTGAGGGCCGTAGGATCCTTGACCCGCTCGACGCGTGATGTTCAGACCTTGCAGGAGCAACTGATGGAGCTGCAACGCTCGTATGACGCCCTGGTGGAGGAGAACTTCCGCCTGCGGGAATACCAGGCTGAAAACGAACAGTTGCGGCAATTGCTCAACTTCCAACGAGAAAACCCCACGTACAACGTGGTGGGCGCGGATGTGCTTGCGCGTGGCTGTTTGCGTTTTCCCTGTGGTGAGGTCGTGGGAAAGGATGTGAATCCCTATCTCCGCTATCTTGTCATCAACGTAGGTGCGCGGGATGGGATTGCTGTGGGGATGCCTGTGGTCACGGGCGGTGCTGCCATGATTGGGCGCATCGCCCGTACATCGCCCAACCTCTCCTATGTGCAATTGATCAACGATCCCGCAAGCCGGGTTGTCGCCATGCTTCAGCAGTCTCGCATCACCGGGGTGCTCGAAGGGTCTGAGCAGGGTGACTTGGTGATGGTGGACATTCTCCCTGATGAGCATGTGGCACCTGGGGAGACTGTTGTGACCTCGTCCATCGGCGGTCTGCTTCCCCGCGGGTTGGTACTGGGCCAGGTCGAATCTGTCAGCTACGTGGAGTCCGAGCTATTCCAGAGGGCCAATGTGCGCCCGGCACTGGATTTTGAGAAAGTCGAGGTCGTGTTGGTGATCACGGAGTTCCCACAGCCAGATCTCAGTGAGCTGGAAACGCAATGAGTCTCTATTACGGCATTCCGCTTCTGATGCTCGCTTCCATTTTACAGAGCGTGTGGGTGGAAGGCCTCCGTGTGTTGGGGGGGCGGCCGGATCTCGCGTTGCTCTTGGTCGTAGCCTGGGCCGTGATCCGAGGTGCCGACGAAGGGGCGTTGTGGGGATTCGTGGCTGGCGTTTTCTGCGATCTTCTGTCTGGTAGTTCCTTTGGACTCTGGACAGTGATGTTGACCGGCGTGGGGCTGCTCGCTGGTCAACCATGGGTGCAGGCCTTGGGCCCTACGCTTGTGCGGTTGGCGTTGATGAGTGGGCTTGGCACCGTGTTGGCGCATCTTGGCCTGACCACGATGATGAGCTTGCTTGGATATCCGCTCAACGTCGGGCGTGCACTGACGGCGGTCGCTGCGCCGGCTGCGTTGCTCAATGTGTTACTATCCCCGTTTGCCTTCACTTTCCTCGTTTGGGTCCACCGCCGGTTGCCACGTCGAGGAGCTGGTTGATGGGGGGCTGGCTGCCCGTGCACTCAACGAGAACGGGCTCCCATGTGCGGCCTTCCGGTCGGACGGGACGCCTGGCAGAGGATGCCTCTCGCCCTCCCTGGTTTTTGCGTGTCCCCAGAGTTGCGCTGATCGGCTGGTTCATTCTCCTTGCATTGGGCCTGCTGTTGGTCAGGCTTTGGCAGCTCCAGTTTCTAGAGCGTGGGTCATGGCAGGCACGTGCCGTGCAGCAGCAGACCAAGTTGGAGGTCATAAGCCCTGCGCGCGGGGTGGTCTATGACCGCAATGGTGAGGTCATGGTCCGCAATGTCCCAGCGTACAACGTCATTGTAACGCCCGGCGAGCTACCAGAGGATCCGGACAGGGAGCGTGAAGTGCTGATGCGTTTGGCCGGGTTGCTTGAGATTCCCTACAGTACGACACAGGGTCTTGATGCGCCGGAGTACTGGCCCGAGATCGGTGCGATTGGACGTTCTGAGTTTCCTCCTACTGGGAAGATGCCGGAGCCTGGACTCCTGGAGATGATCGAAGAGGTGCGCTGGCTTGAACCGTACGCGCCGGTTGTGGTCAAAGAGAACGTGGACCGCCGTACGGCCTTGCTGATTGCTCAGGAAGGGAGCGTGACCATGCCGGGCGTGGGGGTCGAAATTGTGCCGGTGCGCAAATACACGTACGGCGCCTTGACCTCTCAGATTCTGGGCTTCCTGGGGCCGATCCCTGCGGAGCAGGCTGAGGCCTATGAACTGCGTGGATACAATCCTAACGTAGATCGTATCGGATATGCCGGGATCGAGGCAGAATACGAGGAAAACCTGCGCGGTATCCCTGGTCGCAGGGTCGTAGAGAAGGACGTTTTGGGTCAGGAGCTGGGTGTGTTGAGCGAGACAGCGCCCGTCCCAGGTGACAACATCTTCCTCACACTGGATACACGCCTTCAGTCCGTTGCCGAGGCTGCCCTGCGCGAGGGCCTGGCCAAGGTGGGGTCCGGGCGCGGCGTCGTCATTGTGCTTGATCCCCGGGATGGTCAGGTCTTGGCCATGGTGAGTCTGCCTACCTATGACAATAACATCTTCAGCCAACCTCTCGATGAGACGGTCTATCGCGAGCTTTTGAGAGATCCGCATCGACCTCTCGTCAATCATGCGATCGCTGACCAAATCCCCCCTGGCTCAACGTTCAAGATCATTCCGGCCAGTGCTGCGTTGCAAGAGGGGATCATCAACCGGTTCACGACGTTGAATTGCCCCGGTCGTATCTTTCTCCCTAACAAGTTCGCTCCTGAAGATCCCAAATTGGCTCAATCTTTCTACTGTTGGATCCAGTTGCAGCATGGGCATGGTCATGGTTCGCTCAATGTCGTGGATGCGTTGGCGCAGTCCTGCGACATTTTCTTCTACAAAGTGGGCGGTGGCTATGCGGAGGCGAACTTCGAAGGACTGGGCGTCGAGCGTCTCGCCGACTACGCGCGTAAATTCGGCCTGGGCTCTCCTACTGGTATTGACCTGCCGGGTGAGGCCTCGGGACTTGTCCCCACACCGCAATGGAAACGGCTGACGTTCCAGGAAACCTGGACGACGGGCGATACGTATAACATGGCCATTGGTCAGGGAGGGGTGCTGGCCACCCCGCTGCAGATGGCGAATGCATTGGCGGCTGTGGCTAACGGAGGCACGCTCTATCGTCCTCAGCTTGTCCATCATATTGAGGATGTCGAGGGTAATGTCATTCGTCCGTTCACACCCATTGTCAGCAGTACACTCCCCATTGATGCCGCGGTCTGGGAGGTGGTGCACGAGGGACTGGACCTGGCTGTCTCCGAGACGGGCACTGGGAATCGCGCCTTGTTGGATGACCTGGGTGTGAATCTGGCCGGTAAGACCGGTACAGCGGAATACTGCGATGATATCGCTCTAAAGGCTGGGCGCTGCGACGTGGCAGAGGGACAGACGCTGCCCACGCACGCCTGGTTCATGGCCTATGGGCCGGTTGAGGCCCCGGAGGTCGTGGCCCTGGCCTGGGTGTATGACGGCGGTGAGGGCTCCGTCGTTGCTGCCCCCATCGTGCGAGATGTGCTCGATTTCTACTTCCGCCGCGAGCTTGGCCTTTTGGGCCTTGAGGGGTCACCATCCGGGGCGGCCACGACCCCTCAACCTGAAGGTGTGCCAGGGGGCAACTCACCAGTCCCCGAAGGGCCGACACCTCAGCCGACCTCTGCTCCATAAAGGATGCGCCGATGGATCCAATGGCGTCGCGTGGCTTGCTGCCCTCTCCAGAGGCGTCACACGGTGAGGGCGTTGAGGAAATCACCAGCCCTGGGCGGCATGCGGCCCTCTTCTGGCTGCTTCTGGGGGCCATTGGGGCCGTATGGGGACTCAGTGCAGTACGGGTGGGGGCCTATCTGGCGGGCTGGTTGCCCGGCTATGGGGCGTTTGGGCTCCTGCTTGGCGTGCTCTGTGGTCTGGTGGTAGCCCTTGGCCTCTCATGGTGGTGGCGATCCTCCAGTGCCAAGACGGGCCTCACACCGGTCTGGTGGCGGATACTCCCCCTCGCGTTACCGTTGATCGACCTGGTGGCACCCGATGGCCCTCAGCCCTGGCGATGCGTCGCGCTCCTGGTCGGTGGACTTGCGCTCTCGTTGCTTGGGAGGTGTTCCTGCCCGCGCTGGGTGTGGACGGCGCTCAGTGCGATAATACCTCTGGCGGTCTATGTGACGGATGTATCGCCTTATGTGGGCCGGGCGGATACCTTCGAGTTCCAGGTCATTGGTCCCACTTTGGGCATAGCTCATCCGAGTGGCTATCCTCTCTATACCCTGATCTGCAAGCTTTTCTCCCTCTTGCCCTTCGGGACGGTGGCCTGGCGGGTGAATCTATCCTCCGCACTGGCCGCTTCCCTTGCCAGTGCTTTCCTCTACCTCGCGCTCACGGTCCAGATTGAGAGACAGGACAGCCGGCTGCGCATCCTTGCTCTGCTGAGCTCGATGGTCCTGGCGTTCTCTCCCACCTTATGGTCGCGGGCGGTGGAGGCCGAGGTCTATGCACTGAACGCGTTCTTGACGGCGCTGGTGCTGTGGGTGGTGGTGCGCTGGCACACAGGTAAGTTGCCCGCGGCAAGAGCGTGGGCAGTGTCGGGCCTTCTCCTGGGCCTGGCTCTCGCTTCGCATCTCACGCTGGGGGGCCTCGCTCCTATGTTGGCCATTGGATTGCTGATCCCTGCATTGCGTCCTCCACGGCGTGCCTGGGCTTGGGCGGTGTCTCTTGGGTTGGCTGGATTGCTCCTCTATGCTTACATCCCGCTTCGTTGGCCTGCGGTTACCGGTGGGGAAGCAATGAGCTTCTCGGCTTTTGTGCGCTATGTACTCAACACGGGCTCGGGTGGCGCGCTCCATCCTCTAGCGTTTTATCAGGACCCCGGTCGGTGGGTGGTGGTCTGGCGTGTACTCCGCGGTCAGCTCGGCATGGTGGGATTGGGGCTTGCCGCATTCGGCTGGGCGACGATGATGCGCCAACGTAAATCTCGGGCTCTCGCGGTGGGGACGCTGTTGGCGGCAGCGACATGGGTATGGTTCGCGCTGAGTTTCTATGTTGCTGATCCCGATTACTCCGCTTTTCTCATACCGCTCGATGTTCTCCTGGTTTTCTGGCTGGGCCGTGGGGTGATCACACTGGCCCGTACAGGGATCGCGGCTTCAGCGCTGGGACATGCGATCATGATCTCCCTGGTCGCCTTGCTGCCTCTCAAAGAGATATGGACCACAGGCCCCGGGCTTGACGTGATCTCCCAGGGAAAGGCTGATGAGGCCTGGGGACGCTATGTGTTGCATCTACCACTCAGCCAGGGGGCTGCGATCCTGGCGGACAGTGAGAAGTTCCCACGTCTCTACTACTTGCAGCAGATCGAGGGTCAGCGCCCCGACCTTGAGCTTGTGACCCTGTTCAGTGAAGACCAGTACCGTGAGGCTATGGTGACGCGGTTGAACCGTGGACAGGTTGTCTACCTGGCGCGGTACCTGCCGGGCATGGATGCCTTTGGGGTGAGCAGTGTAGGGCCGTTGATCGTGGTGACCCCTTCGCTCACCTGCCGTGATGTGGTCCCTATGAAGGGGATTGCGTTTGGCAGGGATCTACAACTGCTGTCCTACGAACTGACGCCAGATCCCCAGGGTAGGCCTGTACATCATGTGACCCTGACATGGTGTGTCACAAGGGACGTGGAGGAGGATCTCGAGGTACGCTTCCGCGTTGTGGATCAGAGTTCGGCGGATGTGGTGTGGGAGTGGACGGCAGGCCGCCCGGTGGCTGGATACACGACAACGACGTCATGGAAATCGGGGCAGCGAGTCGACGACTACCATGAGATCTCCTGGCCTGCCTGGGTCCCAGCGGGGGAGTACCGACTGGATGTGGGGTTGTTCCCGAGGTTTTCAGAAGAGGGTTTGGTTGTCGAGACCAGTGGCACACCTTGGTATCCACTGGGTCCGGTGTCCCTGGCGGCGAGACCTCCTTCCCGCTATCCTGAGAGGTGGGATGTCCAAGTTGGGCGCTCGGCGTGGCTTCTGGGTGGGGATCTGCCTGCAACGGGGGTGGCGGGAGGTGAGATCGAGATGGATCTTATCTGGCGCTGTCAGGACCGTCTGGACGGCGTACCTCAAGTCCAGTGGGTGGAGCAGGACTCTGGCGTTCCCGTGATGTCTATGCCGTTGCGAGCGTTGGGCGAGGCCGCGGACAGGGGTCTCTGTGGGGCAGGGTCTCGTCTTCCTCTCCAGCGCCGCTATCGCCTGGAGGCACCGTCGGGAACCGGGGAATACCGCCTGGAGCTGGTGTGGGAAGGCAATGAGGAGGAACCTGCGGGGCTGTGGATGCGCTGTCACTGGCTGGGCCACAGGACCACGACATGCCCTCTGGGGGTTGTGACGTTCACCCCCGCCTTCGAGGGGCTGGCGAACTACGACAACCGTATTGCGCTCTTGGACGCCGATTTCGACGCGCGTGATGTCGCGGCTGGTGGCACATTGCACCTGGCGGTGTGGTGGAAAGCCATGGCACCGATGGACCGGGACTATACCGTCTTTGTTCAAGTTCTGGGACCCGACGGGCAGCTCTACGGACAGGTGGACACCTGGCCAGTGCAGGGCACATATCCGACGAGTACCTGGAACGTCGGAGACGTGATTGCCGATCACTACGAGTTCTTCGTCTCCCGTGACGGCCCCACTGGGGACTATCGACTGATCATCGGCTGGTATCTGTTGTCCGATATGTCGCGTCTTCCACTTCTAGATGCGGATGGTGCACCCATGGGGGATTTCTTCGAAGTGGGGCGTTTCACGTTGCCATGAGACGGATACGCGCTCAGGGCTGGGTCTCGCCATTCGGGAGGCAAGAGGTCGTGAAGGCGCGTTCAATGTCCACTGGGGCTGCAAGTGCACCGTACTGGAGCAGTGAGTCATGCAGGGCCTGCCATTGCTCCGCCGTCTGCCAACCTATGCCATGCACTGCGGTTACTGCACTGTGAGCGGATTCAAGTTCAGTCATCAGCATGTAGCGCATGTGATCCCGGTCGGTCTCCGGGCCGGTGTAGGCGAGGACGGCGTCCACGGCTTGCTCCGGATGTGTCTCGGCATATTCGATCCCCTTGAGCACGGCGCGCATGAAGTGTGAAAGCGCCTCGCTCTTCTCCTCAAGTGTGGCTTCGGTCGTCACATAGGTGAGGCCCAGCGTGGGGATCCCATAGTCTGCGGCTTGCCACTGAACCAACGAGTATCCCCATTTTCGCAGGATGTAGGGTTCGTTGGAGGCAAATACGGGGTAGATATCGACGAGACCCTGCACGAGTACCCGGGGGTCGAACCCGACGTTGACCATCTCCACATCGTCCTGGCTCAGGCCTGCGATATCCAATAGTGCCAGCAAGTCCGGGGGTGGTGTTCCTTTGAATCCGATGCGAGCGCCGGCCCAGTCGTACGGGGTTTGCATGCCGCTCTCTGCCAATGCGACAAACGCCTGCTGGCCTCGCTGTCCGATGAGTCCTATCGAGACCAGTGGGAGCCCCGGATCGGCTCGCCGTTTGAGCAGCACTGTGGCATCCTGGGTCGTGACATCGATCTTGCCCGCCATTAGAAGTTGGAGGTGTTCCCCTCCGCCGCCTGAGTGGCGGATCTCTACCTCCAGCCCTTCCTCTCTGAAGTATCCTTGGGCTTCAGCGACGTAGGCCCCGACGAAGGGCAGGTTCGCTTGGGGGCGATACCCGGCCATGAAGACGAGGGAGGAGTCCGGGAGGTCCTGATGCGCTGCGCAGGCGGTAAGCATGGCGCACAGACTAAGGCCAAGGATGAAAACATGATGAAACCGCATGGGCTTTTCTCCTTACGCGGTCCTGGTAGAGTGTCAGCGATTCACCAAAAGATCACGCGCCGTTCCAGGGCGGCAATCAAGCTGGACAGCAGGACGCCTATGGTCGCAGAACAGAACACTGCTGCGAAGAGGGCAGGGATATTGAGGTTGGTGTAGGCGAGCCACATGGCGCGACCGAGGCCTGTGGATGCACCGGCCCACTCAGCCACCACGGCCCCAATGAGGGAGAGTGGTCCCACGATACGTAGGGCCGCGAAGAGGTAAGGAAGCGATGAGGGCCAACGGGCGTGGGTAAAGACCTCCCATCGGCTGGCTGCCAGGGAGTGGAAAAGCTCGAGCACTGCGGGCTCGACCGCGTGAAAGCCAGCATGCATGTTGACCAACACGGGAAAGAAGGTCATCAATGCAGTGATCACGATTTTGGGGGCAGGTCCGAAGCCCAGCCAGATAATTAACAAAGGCGCAATGGCGACGATAGGCGTCGCTTTGACCAGAATCGCCAGGGCCAGGATGCCGTGCTCCAGTGATGACCAGAACGTGATGAGGGTCGCTATCGCGATGCCTACGCCGACCCCCACGGCCAATCCGGTCAATGCCTCCAGGCTGGTGATGGCGGCTGCCCTGGCATAGTAGAGCCGTTGCACCCAGAGCGTCTGAGCGATCTCTGTCGGGGCCGGGAGCAAGTAGGCCGGGAGCTGCTTGAGTCGCACGATGATTTCCCAGATGGCAAGTCCCGTCCCCAATATGATGAAGATCGTAAGTCTGTCCTTGGAATCTGCGAGGTGGTTGATGCGCTGGTCCACAGTGATCCTGGCGTTACCCTGATTTTTCGTCATGCGCGATCATTCCACGGTTCTCGGAGAATCCGCCTGAGCTCCCTCAGGATCCTAACCATTTCGGGTGAGGTCTCGTCACGTGGCCTGGGGATGTGGATTGATAGAGTGGCACGGATGGCTCCCGGGCCAGGCGACAACACGAAGACCCGGTCCGCCATGCGGATGGCCTCGATGATGTTGTGTGTGACCCACAGCACCGTGGGATGAAAGGTTGCCCAGAGGGCGAGCACTTCCTCGGTTAACTGTTCACGGGTCAGCTCATCCAGAGCAGCGAAAGGTTCGTCCATCAGCCACAGCGGCGCACCCGTGGCCAGCGTGCGCGCCAGCGCCACTCGTTGTTGCATACCGCCTGACAACGTCGACGGGTATGCCTGTGCTGTGTCGTCGAGGCCAACCATGGAAAGCAGTGACTCGGGCTTTGGCGCATTATGCCTCGCCTGACGGTTTATAAGCTGGGGGAGCCTCACATTGTCAATGACGGTCTTCCACGGGAGTAATGCAGGATTCTGTGCCATCCAGGCGATCCTTTTCTGGCCTCTCGCCAGAGCAGGGGGGGCTCCATCAAGACGTATTTCGCCGTTGCTAGGTGATGTCTGGTCGGCGATGATCTTGAGGAGAGTGGATTTGCCACAGCCGCTGGGCCCGATGAGACTGACGAACTCACCGCTTTGGATCTCCAGTGTGATCGGTCTCAGGGCTGGCGTAGGCCTGGGTCCGTCTGTATAGGTCTTTGATACTCCCCAGAGGGATACCTGCATGAGCACCTCGACTTGGCCGATGAGGTTATCGGCAGGCGAAGTATAGAGTGGCCGCGAGACCTGTCAACATGTGAGCGGACTCCCACGCTCGTGACCGGCATCTCGTTTCCGGTACCAAGCTTTTCCGTAAGCACGAGCCCATGCTCTTGGACCACCGCTCTATCGCGTTGCCCGGCGACCAGAGGGCACAGTCCCGGTTTACGACATGGCCGCTGCACTGAGAGGGTGATGAACCACATCTGCTATCCTGCGCTCTTGCGGCGGTGAGAGAGTATGCTAGAATGATTCGTTGAGTGTTGCTATCCATCTTTGCGCGGAGGAGAGTTTCATGAGTGACCAGTCCAAGCAGTGGCACGCGCTCTCGATCGAGGAAGTGCTCAGGATCCTCAAGACCGATCCTCAGACCGGCCTGACCTCAGAGGAAGCGAAGCGTCGCCTCGACGAGTACGGTCCAAACGAGCTTCAGGAGAAGCCACCTCCCACATTCTGGGAACGACTGTGGAATCAGTTGACGGACTTCGTGGTCCTCATTCTGTTGGTGTCCGCGGTGATCTCTGTCCTACTGGGCGACTGGATCGAAGCAGCAGCCATCATGGCCATCGTGGTGCTCAATGCCACCATCGGAGTGGTGCAGGAGAGCAAAGCAGAAGAGGCCCTGGCTGCCTTGAAGAAGATGGCTGCGCCGGAGGCCCATGTCATACGCGATGGACATCGCGTCATGGTACCGGCGCGGGAGCTAGTGCCAGGCGACATCGTCCTCCTGGAGGCCGGCACCATCATCCCGGCAGATCTGCGACTCATCGAGTCGATGAATCTCAAGATCGAGGAGGCCTCGCTCACAGGAGAGTCGGTGCCGGTGAACAAGTACGCTGATCGCCAGTTGCCGGAGGACGCAGGCCTGGGCGACCGTCGTAATATGGCCTATATGAGCACCGTCGTGACCTATGGCCGTGGGTTAGGCGTGGTCGTGGCGACCGGCATGGAGACTGAGATTGGCCACATTGCCGAGCTAATTCAGTCCGTGGAGGAGGAGGATACTCCGCTGCAGAAGAAGCTGGATGAGCTGGGCAAGACCCTGGGAATCGCGAGTCTGGCGACGTGTGGCCTGGTCTTTGTCGTGGGTGTGGCGCGGCCTCTCATCACGGGCGAGGAAGTGGCAGATTGGGTCGCGTACATCAAGGAGTTCTTCATCCTGGCCGTGAGTCTGGCAATTGCGGCGGTGCCGGAGGGTCTGCCTGCTGTCGTGACGATCTGCCTGGCACTGGGTATGCAGGAGATGGTCAAGCGTCACGCGCTGATCCGCAGTCTACCCGCAGTGGAGACCCTTGGTTCTGCGATGGTTATTTGCTCCGATAAGACTGGGACGCTGACGCAGAATCAGATGACGGCGGTGCGTGTTTGGGCTGACGGCAAGGAATGCGCCATCACCGGCCGTGGGTATCAACCGGAGGGTGGTTTCGAGCTAGAGGGGAATGCCGTAGAGCCAGACGCGCAGCCAGCCCTGGCTGCGACACTCTGGGGCGGGGCATTGTGCAATGACGCAATGCTGGAGAAGGATGGCCCTGACGGTGCTGAGTACCGCATGGTCGGAGATCCCACTGAGGGCGCCATGGTCGTCGCAGCGGCGAAGGCGGGCTATTGGCGCGACGAGTTGCAGAAGCGGCTGCCGCGCGTCAATGAGATCCCCTTCGATTCAGAACGTAAGCGTATGACGACCATTCACAAGGTGGGTGAGGGGGCGCGGGGGAAATGGCTCCCAGTCCCCTTGTCTGGTGCACCCTACGTAGCTGTGGTGAAAGGCGCACCGGATTTGATCCTGGATCGCTGTGCTTACATCATGACGGCTGATGGCGTGCAGCCGATGACCACGGAGTTACGTCAGAGGATCCTGGATGCCAACGCTGCAATGGCATCGCAGGCCCTCAGGGTGCTGGCCGTGGCTTACCGTCCGCTCAACAGTGTGCCAGAGGAACCCAAACCGGATGATATCGAGCAGGATCTTGTCTTCCTTGGACTTGAGGGCATGATCGATCCGGCTCGGCCGGAGGTGCTCCCTGCTGTGCGACGTGCTCAGGGCGCGGGGCTGCGCACGATTATGGTGACGGGGGATTACCCGGCGACTGCGGCGGCCATCGCGAAGGAGATTGGAATCCTCCGTCCAGGCCATGAGATTGTCTCTGGCCAGGAGTTGGAGACGATGTCCGATGAGGAACTGGCTCGCCGCATTGACAACATTGATGTCTTTGCGAGAGTGGCTCCCCATCACAAGATGCGCATCGTGGCTGCCTTGCGTGAGCGGGGCAATGTGGTGGCTATGACGGGCGACGGCGTAAACGATGCGCCTGCACTGAAGCAGGCCGATATCGGCGTTGCGATGGGCATCACGGGCACCGATGTCACGAAACAGACGGCCGATATGGTGCTCACGGACGACAACTACGTGTCAATCGTGAGTGCGATTGAGCAAGGCCGGGTAATCTACTCCAATATCCGCAAGTTCGTCTACTTCCTGCTCTCCTGTAACGTGGCGGAGATCATGATCCTCTTCCTCTCTACGCTCTTTGGATGGTCCGCTCCGCTGACCGCTATCCAATTGCTGTGGCTGAACCTGCTCAGTGACGGTGCGCCTGCCCTGGCGCTGGGTATGGAGAAGGGTGACCCTGACATCATGGATCGTCCTCCACGCCCCCCAGATGAACCGGTGATCAATCGGGAGATGACGGTGGGCGTGATCGTCCAGACAGTTGCCATCACCGTCACGGTCCTCTTGGCCTACCGGTTGGGGCTGAACGTCTTCGCTGGTCAAGAACATACGGACCCCCAGCAAACAGCGGAGACTATGGCCTTCGTGACGCTGGTGATGTCAGAGCTGCTGCGGGCCTACACCTCCCGATCTGAGCGCTATCCATTGTGGAAGCTGGGGATCTTCACCAACAAGTACATGCAGTACGCCGTTGGTTTCTCGGTCTTGCTGCTGTTGGCAGTGGTCTACCTGCCAGTACCGGCCATTCGTGAGATCTTCAACACGACGCCACTGACGCTGCGAGAGTGGCTGGTGATGCTCCCCTTGATCTTCCTGCCATCAATTGCGGCAGAGGTTCAGAAGGCCATTGTCTTCAACCGGAGGAATCGTTAGGCCTGCCGCGTCAGCATCGGCTGAGAAGTACTACGGAGCGTGGTGTGATAAATACGATCACACCACGCTCTTTGTTTATTCGGAATGCTGCTCCCATATCCGAGGCGTGTGTGACGGTTGTTCTCTTGAGGCAGGAGGGAAATCAGTGAGGTACTCAGGTATCAGGTGTTCGTTGACATCCGATCGCCTTCTCTCCGGCTCAGTTGTGTCGCGCAGCGATGCTGATCTGCAGGGAGAACCATCTTAGGGGCGAGGGAGAGGAGGGCGGCGGTGGTGGGAGCTCCACAGTCTTCACACACAGCGCCAGCCCATACATCTCCTGCATATGCTGGCGCTGGTTACGCCTCAAGTCCCTGGCTCTACCCCGTAAGGTGACGTGCGGGTCAAGCGACTGGCTATCGCCTATGGCTCTTTGCGGGGTATGACCTTGATCCTCACAGGTTCGGTCTCTGTCTTATTGCCAGCGGCGTCATACACGACCACGTGGAACTGATACGTCCCCGGTGGCTGGAGGGTCCAGTTGACGTTGAACGGCGGCACGGTTCGGATGCTGAACGGCTCCTCGCTGTCGTCCTGGTAGAATTCGACACGGGCAACAGCGTAGTTGTCCTTGACCTCTGCGTTGACGTTCACCCACTCGTCGAAGCCATATTCGTACTCTGACCCCTCGGGCGGATAGGTCAGGTCAACCTCCGGCGGGGTGTTGTCCACGGTGAGCTGGATTGAAGCCTGTCTCAGTTGCTGGTCGTGCCCCACCACCTGGAGCTGCAGCGTATACACACCGTCGCTCAGCCCGGTCGTGTCGAAGAACTCCAATACGTTATGATCGACCTCGTTGCCATGATCCGGCCCGATCTGGAGCCACTGCGTTGGATTCATCCCCTCGCCGAAGACAAGCCGATAGAAGGCCACGTCGTTTCGGGCGTTGCCGACGATGGGCACAACGCCGCTGACATACGAGTACGTGGTGGGGGAGATAATTGCCGCATCGGCCTGATCCTGGTTAGGCCCGTACTGCGTGTCATACTCCGTGGGCGGTTGATAAATGGCCCTCTGATCCTCCGGCAGGCTGTTGATCCAATCCTGCGCCTCTGGAGGAAGGATGATGTAGACACGCTCCTCGACGAGTTCTGGCGGGGTGTAGATCGTGGCCAACTTGCCCGTCTCGCGGTTCACCAGGTAGACCTGATGCAGTGTGTCGACCTCGGTAGGCTCAGTGCCTGGGATCATCAGCTCAGTCCGCGTGGGACAGTGCCCATTGGGTTTGAGCCCGGAGACCGCACAGACGGTCACCTCTTTCAGGCCCTCTGGCCGCGGGAATGAAAGGATAGGCTGATCCTGAAGAGCGTACTCCATGACGGCGTGCCATATGTAAGCGGCACCACGGGAACCGGGCGTGTTGATCATGTAATCGTCCCCTTCGGGGTTGCCCTGCCACACGCCGACGACGAGCTGAGGCGTGTATCCTACAGTCCAGTTGTCGCTGAAGTTGTTGGTGGTCCCGGTCTTGGCGGCAGCGGGCCGCTCGTTGGCAAGCTCCAGGGCATTGGGGTGGCCAAATGCCGGGATGCGGGCCTTTCGATCGGAGAGGATGTTGGTGATCAGATAGGCAAGTCGGGCGTCCAGGATCTGCTGCGAATCCGGTTGATCGACTTCGTAGAGGATCTGCCCATTGCGGTCCTCGACCCTGAGGATTGCGATGGGATCAAGTTCCCGGAAGTTGGGGCGTCGGTCCTCCTCGGGGACCGGCACGCCAACCATGGCGCCATTGTTGGCAAACACGCTGAACGCGTAAACCATATCGATGAGTTTGACCTCGCCGCCGCCCAGGGTCAGGCTGAGACCATAGTGCTGCAGGCCTTTGTCGAGGGTGGTGATCCCCATCCGGTGTGCCGTACGCAGCACATTGCCGATCCCGGCAATGGACATGGCCTCTACGGCAGGGATGTTGAGCGACCGCGCCAGTGCGTCGCGCAGACTGACGGGCCCATGGTAGTTGCGGCTGTAGTTTTCTGGCACATAGGGAGGCATGCCAGGGCCCTGGTCGAAGGCCTTGCGCACATCCAGGAACATGTGAGCGGCGTTGTGTCCCTGTGCCAGGAATGTGACATAGGTGAAGGGTTTGAAGGAAGAGCCTGGCTGCCGCAGGCCATCGGCGGCCACGTTGAACTTCCCATCGATGTCCTCATCCCAATAGTCGGCGCTGCCAACCATGGCGAGGATCTCCCCGGTGTTGGGACGAATAGCCACCACGGCGGAGTTTTTGATGTTGAAATCCTTCCCAATCCTGCTGGCAGGCACATCAGGCAGGTATTGGGCGGCCTCACAGCCAGCGGCCACAGCCGCTGGGATGACGCTGGCGGGATCCTCTCCCTGGAGGATCCTCAGATAGGCTTGCGTGACACACTGCGCCTGCTCATTCAGCTCCAAGTCCAGCGTGGTGTACACGCGCAGCCCGCCGCCGGCCACCAGCTCAGGACCAAACATCTCCTCGAGCTGTCGGCGGACGTACATGGAGAAGTGAGGCGCCTTAATGTCGAAACGTTGCGTCGTCTTGGCCAGGTGCCAAGGTTCGGCTTTGGCCGCTGCGGCTTCTTCGCTGGTGATGCAGCCTTCCTCAACCATGCGTTGGAGGATGATGTTCTTCCGTTGCAGTGCGGCGTCAGGCGCATCGAAGGGATTGAGCAGTGGATATTGCGGAATAGCGATCAGCGTTGCCGCCTCAGAAAGCGTCAGCTCGCTGGCTGATTTGCCGAAGTAGACACGTGCCGCTGCATCGATCCCATACGCCAGGTTCCCATAGAGATTGGTGTTGAGATACCATTCGAGGATGGTCTCCTTGTCGTAGCGCCGGGTGAGCTCGATGGCGATAAGGATCTCCTTGATCTTGCGCGCGTAGCTCTTCTGAAAGCGCTCTTCGAGAGGGATTACGGAGTTCTTGACCACCTGCTGGGTGATCGATGAGCCGCCCTGTACCTCCTCGTTGCGGAGGTTAGCGATGAAGGCCCGGGCGATGCCCTGCACGTTGAACCCAGGGTTGTCCCAGAAGGTCTTATCTTCGGCTGCCACGGTTCCGCAGATGACGTACTCCGGGATCTCCGATAGGGAGATCCAGTGTCGGTCTCCAGCGTTGGGATCGATGACTTCGTAGATCAGTTCGGGATCTCGCTGTCCGTCGCCATCACGGTCAGGCCCCCAGGCGTAGATCTTGGTGGTCTCAAAGGTCTCGATGCTGGCCGTTTCGACATCCTTGGGGGTGGGGAGGTTTTGCGTAAGTGTTGAGTAGGCGGCTGCTGCTGTGCCCACTCCCATTCCCACGGTCACCCCAACGCCTAACACGCTGATCAGGACGGCTAGTCCGATGATCCGCAGCACAGCATTCGCGCCAGAGCGGCCGCGTTTGCGCCGCCGCTCCCGATCAATGACGATCAGAGTACGAATCATCGAGACAGGTACATCATGGTTGCTCATGGATAAGTGGCCTCCGGCGAGGACTTCACTCGTACACCAACGGTGCACGTCAGCTCGCGTGATTATCTGTTGACAAATCGTCGCTATTATGCCGCGCCCATGGCGTTTGACAAGGGAGACGCGTGGCATGAGTCCAAGCTCTGCCAAAGGCCCATCGTTCGCTCACGTCTTGCTGATCGGTGGAGCTAGGCGCCTGACGGCCCCTGCCTTGCGCCCTCGCTCATGCTCAACGCGGCTGGCCAGCCGTTCGCTGC
>CAYLRT010000053.1:0-17442 GCA_964385885.1 uncultured Anaerolineales bacterium
CATGTTTGCTCAAGCCCCTCGACGTGCTATAATGGTCTTGGAAGATGCCAGAGGGTGCTTGGCGGGCAGTGAGCCCGTCGAACTTCTGCAGGCTGAGCCAGTCAAGACCACGATGGATCACGCTCTGGAGAAGATCTTCCACAATCAAATTCATGTCTACGACACAAGATGAGATTTCGGGGGCTCCGGTGACCTCGGAGCCTGTTCTTGCCGATGAGCCAGCTCAGGCGGGGAAGCCTCTCGACGCCTGGTGGAAGACGCCCAAACGCCTGTTGATGAACCTTCAGAAAGCGACACGGGATCGCGAGTCGGTCTCGGCTCTGCTTGGGCGTTTCAGCACTCACCTGGCTGCGTTGGCTATGGCCCTGGTGTTGGCCTTGGCTGGTGGCGCGACCCTGAGCTCGCAGGAGGTCGTGGAGTCCGCCTATACCCAATTGGGCACGCCTTCTCCTGGGGATGTATCCCCCCATGCTCTGGAGGCCCCAGACGATGACGGTCCGGCCACAGCCTATGACCTGGGACGTCCCCATGGCGTGGTGCGTCGTGCGGAGCCCCTGACGACGATCCCCGAGCGGGTCAGACTCCAGGTGATCACGTACACGGTGCAGGAGGGGGACAACGTCTTCTGGATCGCTGAGAAGTTTAAACTCTCCCCTTACACCATCGTCTGGTCCAATATGGAGGCCTTGCAGGGGGCACCCTGGTTGCTCCAGCCCGGGCTCACGCTTGCCATTCCACCGGTCGATGGGGTGTATCACACCGTGATGGCTGGGGAGACACCGGAGACCATTGCCGAGAAGTTCCAGGTCGATGTCTCGGCGCTCTACAATCAGTGGAACGATATCGAACCGGATCAGCCACTGGCCGAAGGCACCCTCTTGGTGATCCCCGGTGGGGTCGGCGAGGACTTCGAGTGGAACCCGCCGCCTCCTGAGCCTTCAGCGCCCGCGGTGGGTGTGGCTGCAGGCAGTTGGGGGTACTGCGGTGATACGGCCGTCTCGGGCTATGGTGCCAATGGCTGGTTCATCCTGCCTACGGGTTCGTATGAGGTCTCCGGTTGGACATTCCACGATCCACGCAACCCACGTCACATCGGCCTGGATTATCGTTGCTACCTGGGCGATCCTATCTATGCGTCCGATGCAGGCGTCGTAGTGTGGGCCGGCTGGAATGGCGGGTATGGCAATCTGGTCCGCGTGCGTCACGGCAACGGCTACGAGACCTACTATGCCCACCTCAGTGCCTATGCCGTCAGTTGCGGTGATCCCGTCTACCAGGGTCAGGTGATTGGCTACTGTGGCAGCACGGGGTGGAGCACGGGTCCCCACCTCCATTACGAGATCCGGCTGAATGGTGTGCCACAGGATCCACGGTTGTTCGAACCTTAGCGCTTAAGGTCATTGCTTCGCTATGATGCAGAGCCGTCGATACGGACCCAACTGGCGTACATCCTTCCTGGTGCGGTTTGTGGCGCGAAGCGCTGCCAATGCGTGGCGATGGTCTGGGGACCGTACCCGGCTGATCCGTCAGTTGGGGCGCTGGTCAGCACACCTGGGACTGGGCCTGATGCTGGCCTGTCTGGCCGTCGTGGGGGGATACAGGTTGAAGTCCGCACCAGCCATGGTGCAGGTCCTCAAGTTGGACGGCGTTGGTGGCATGGGGCAGGCGGTCGACGCGGCTGTCGCAGACAATGCTACAGGCATGGACTCTCCCTACTACCAGTCATTGTCGCGCTCGGGTATCATACGTCAGGCCCAGGCGCACACAGCGATCCCGCAACGCCCCCGTCTTGAGGTGATCACCTATACGGTCCAGGTTGGGGATACCGCGGAGAGCATCGCCCAGGCCTTTGGCCTTCAGCCCACCACGCTCATCTGGTCCAATCCGGAGATCGAGAAGCTGCCAGACCTGTTGAAGGTGGGACAGGTTCTGGCTATTCTGCCGATCGATGGCGTTTACCATATGGTGGAGCCTGGGGACACGTTGGAGAGCCTGGCTGAGGCCTACAAAGTGTCCGTGGCCGCTATTCGGGAATGTCCGTTCAATGACATCCCTGAGGATGGGACGTTGGAACCCGGCACCCACGTGGTGGTTCCGGGCGGGACAAAGCCCTACATTGAGAGGCGTGTGACCCTCTATACGGGTCCAGTAGCCTCCACCGTAGAGGCCACTGGACGGTTCCGCTGGCCCACGGTGGGCATCCTGACCCAGGGGTACTGGTACGGGCATCGAGCAATTGATATTGGTGCGCCGGTGGGTACGGCCGTGCGAGCGTCCGACGGGGGGTTTGTGAGTTTTGCAGGTTGGACCGACGTGGGCTATGGCTATCTGGTAGTCATCGATCACAGCAACGGCTATCAGACCTACTATGCCCACCTGAGCGACATCTTCGTGCGTGAGGGGGAGGTCGTCGATGCCGGGCAGGTCATCGGAGCGGTGGGGAGTACGGGCAACTCCACTGGCCCCCATCTGCACTTCGAGATCCGCTTCAATCGTTATCCAACGAATCCGCTGATCTATCTGCCTTGAGTATCGACCTACGCGTTCGGTCGACTCCCTCGCTGAATGTTGGTGGGCTCCTTTAAGTTCCTTATCTCAGGGGGCGATGACGGTGCAACTATCCATTGACGAAGTGCGTCGGCTCTACAATCAGGCTGATAGCGTCCACGATTTCGACCATATCCTGCGGGTGTTGGCCCTTGCCGAGCATATTGCGCAGATAGAGGGAGCCGACTGGCGTATCCTCCGCCCGGCTGTGCTTCTCCATGACTGGGGGCGTGGCGCCGGCACGGGCAACCATGCCGCCGAGGCCGCCCGGCGGGCCGAGGCGCTGCTCCTGGAGCGTGGGCTGCCCCCTGAGCGTGTGGCGGCTGTGTGTCATGCGATCCTCGCCCACCGCTTTCGCACCCCGCCGCAGCCGCAGACGTTGGAGGCGAAAGTCCTCTTCGATGCCGATAAGCTGGATGCGATCGGTGCTATCGGCATCGCCCGCGCCTTTGCCTACGGTGGGGCACACAACCAGCGGCTGTGGGCACCGCGACAGAACGTGGATGTAGTGCGCTGGGAGCGGGAGGGGGATGACGCTGCTAACCATACGCCAGTTCATGAGTTCGTGGTGAAGCTGGCGCGCATCCACACGCAGCTCTACACGGAAGAGGGACGGCGCATCGCCGCGGCCCGTCATCGCTATATGGTGCAGTTTTTCGATCGGCTGGATGCTGAGGTGCGCGGGGAGGCCTGAGGCCTGCAGGCCCGCGGCCCGCACAAGGAAGCTCAGGCTTCGGTGGCCACGCCTCAGCGTGGTTGGGGGCGGTTCATTCTTGCTCGCGGGGCCGCAGGTGTGGATAGAGCAACACCTCGCGGATGGAATGCTGGTCCGTGAAGAGCATGGCCAGTCGATCGATGCCCAGGCCGAAGCCTCCATTGGGTGGCATGCCGTACTTCATGGCCCGCAGGTAATCCTCGTCCATCGGTTGCGCTTCCTTATCCCCGGTCTCATAGGCACGGCCCTGCTGGAAGAAACGTTGCTCCTGCTCGAAGGGGTCGTTGAGCTCCGTGAACGCGTTGCCCAACTCCATGCCGCCGATGAACAGCTCGAAGCGTTCAACGTGGGTTGGATCCGTCGGTTTCTGCTTGGCCAGGGGGGAGATGTCCACCGGGTAGTCGTGCACGAAGGTCGGCTGGATCAGGGAGGGCTCCGCCTCTGAGAGCAGGTCGTCCACCAGTTGGCCCCAGGTGGCCTCTGTGGGAGCGTCGTAGCCGCGTGCGCGCATCTGCTCTCGCAGGGCGTCGGCCTCCGGATAGGCCACATAGTCGATGCCGGTATGCTCCAGGATAACCTGGCGCAGCGTGACCCGGCGCCAGGGCGGCGTCATGTCGATCTGATGCCCCTGATAGGAGAAGGTATGAGAGTGCAGCGTCTGCTCGGCAGTATATGCCAGTAGCGCCTCGACCGTCTCCATCACGCCGAACAGGTCGGTGTAGGCGCAGTAGAACTCAAGCTGGGTGAACTCAGGGTTATGTTTGTAGGAGACCCCCTCGTTGCGGAAGTCCCGCCCGATCTCGTACACCCGCTCGTACATGCCGACCAGCAGGCGCTTCAGGTAGAGTTCAAAGGAGATGCGGAGATAGAGGTGCTGTTTGAGCTGGTTGTGATACGTGATGAATGGTCTGGCGGCAGCGCCTCCGTAGATGGGTTGCAGGATCGGCGTCTCCACCTCCAGGTAGCCATGACTGTCCAACCAGGTGCGCAGGGCCTGGACCATCCGCGCCCGGGTGCGAAAGATCTCACGCACGTCGGGATTGACCGCCAGATCGGCATAGCGCTGGCGGAAGCGCTCCTCCACATCGCTGAAGGCGCTGTAGCGGACCAGGTTTCCCTCTTCATCGCGGTACTCCTTGGGGATGGGGAGGGGCGTGATGGCTTTGGCGAGCATGCGCCAGGCGTCTACCTGGACGCTGATCTCCCCGGTCCGGGTGCGCATCATCACCCCATGGGCCTCGATGAAATCCCCCAGGTCGACGGCTTTGCGAAACAGGGTATAGAGGTCCTCCTCCATCTCGTTGCGTCGCAGGAAGAGCTGCAATCTGCCGCTTCCATCCGCGATGTGGGCAAAGGTCACCTTGCCCATGACCCGCATACTGACTACACGTCCCGTTACGGTGACCTCGGGAGCTGGGCTGTCGCTCTCCTCTGCTTCCTGGTAGGCCCGAATGGCTTCTGCGGTCGTATGCGTGCGATGGACGCGATGGGGGTAGGGGGGCATCCCGGCCTCTTTGAGAAGGGCCAGTTTGGCCGCCCGCTGCTGTTCCAGTTCATTGAGTTCCATTACCTGCTCCTGATTACGTCTGTGTGTTGCTGGTGGGGTGATGATGACGGATAGCGGACGAGCGTATGCGCGGGTGTGTCTGGCATACGCTCGTGGATCTTGGGCTCCGCTCGATCCCAATCGGGATCGAGGCTATCGTTCGGTTAGTCAATCTCGAGGATATCGAAGATGATATCCCCATCCGGGGCCTGCACCACAGCACGGTCTCCGACCCGCTTGCCTAGCAGGGCACGGCCCAGGGGGGACTCATTCGAGATCCTCCCGCTACGGGGGTCAGCTTCCTCAGATCCAACCAGCAGGTACTCCTCTTCTGTAGAAGCGCCATGTTCTCGGATCTTGACCCTGCTTCCCAGGGTCACATAGCCGGTGTTTTCCCTCTCCGTGGGAATGATCTCCGCGTTACGCAGTTTCTCCTGGAGTTCGAGGATCCGCCCCTCCACAAAAGATTGCTCACGTCGGGCTTCCTCCAGCTCAGCGTTCTCGATGAGCTCCCCTTCCTCCAGAGCGTTATGGAGCCTCTGAGCCACCTCCTGACGACGTACGGTGGTAAGATATTCCAACTCACGTTTGAGGGCCTCATACCCTTCTGGGGTTAGATATACGACTGGACGACGATTCATAGATGGTTCTCCTCCCACCCCTTCCAACGTCCTGTGTCGCGAACTTGCCGGAAAAAGGCAAAACAAAAAACCCGGGAGCGAAAAGTGCTCACAGGCTGGTAATATCATACCATAGAACAGACCTTTTGTAAAGGGTTTTCTTCGTTCTGTGCCCAGCGGTGGTCATTGCGGAGCGGTATCGGACACATGCTGCTGAGCCTGTTCAACGGGGAAAGGCGTAGCTTCTCCCAGGTCGACGACGGGACTGTGCTGCGGGGGAGCCGGCGCCACTTCGGTACGGATGTGCTGCTGGTAGTCGACAAGAGGAAAAAGGAAACTACAACGCCAGGATCGCCTCCGCCACGCGGCGTACCTGTTGGGCGACTATCCCTTTGGGCTGGATATCGGTCATCAGAAGGCCGTTTTCGACCCCTTCGTATGCCAGATCGGGCGCAGGGGGGATGGCGGTGATGACGTCATAATGCAATGAGTCCTCGATCATAGTAGGGCTGACAGTGCCCAGCGCCGGCACCCGATGGATGGCCGTCAGGCGAATGGCCCCGCCATCCACCCCCAGTCCCAGGACTACATCAAGCATCTCCTTCGCCAGCTTCAAGCCGACCGGGTTGGGCTCTACCGTCACGATGACGAGATCTGCCAGGTTTACGGCCTCGCGAAAAGCCTGGTTCACGTGAGGGCCAAGGTCCACCAGCACCTGCTCGAACTCCGCAGTCAGGTGGCTGAGGATGACGAGTGCATGGTCGTCAGTGAGATCCGGCCCCGCCCCAGCAGGCGCAGGAGTCGTGGCCAGCACTTGCAAGCCTGAGCGATGCTGGATCAGGCATTTCTGAACGTTGGGTCGGGTGATGGTGGATGATGGGCGTTCCAGCAGCGCTCCCAGGTGCCTGCCTGTCTCCTTTACGTTCTGTTCCCCCAGGGCCATGCCCATGGTGCCTCCGCCGTCCTGGAGCTCAATCGCCGCCACCCTGGCGTTCTCGTCCATCTGCCTGAGGATGGCTCCCGTGTTCAACACCAAAGTGGTTGTGCCGATGCCGCCCTTACTGGACACGAAACAGATCACGTGTCCATGGGGCTCCGCCTGCGACTCCATCTGCCGTGCGTGGCGCCTGAGCAGCGCTTCGACGCGCGCCACCAGTTCCTTGGGGTGGATCGGTTTGGTCAGGTAGTCGTCGGCGCCGGCTTGGAATCCTGCGACCTTGTCGCTGAGCGCTGTCCTGGCCGTGAACATGAGAATCGGGGTCTTCGCGGTGGCCGGATGCCTTCGCAGTTGCGCGGCGACCTCGTAACCATCCATCTCCGGCATCATCACATCCAGGATGATGAGGTCAGGCTTGGACTCCAGCGCCTTCTGGATAGCCTGAGGGCCATTGGCTGCGGCAATGATCTCAAAGCCCTGGCGCTCCAGCGTCAGGCCGATGAGCTTTAGGGCGTCGACGTCGTCATCCACGATCAAGACTTTGCGCGTATCCATCACTCTCCTGTTTTTGGGGCAGCGGCCCGTTCAGTGTCATTATACGACAAAAGAGGGTGCGGACAAAGGTGTCTGGATGATCACAACCCTGTTGATGTGGCGACCATCATTCAGGGCGCAGCCGTGCCCACCTGGTCGCGCAGCTTACCTCATCCAGGAGATGACCAACCCCAATCCACCCAATGCCAGGATGATCAGCAGACCATAGCGGGCGGTGCTCCGCAGGGCTTCGCTCTCGCCGTCCGTCAATCCCACTGTGCTGCACCCTACCATAACCTTGGCTGGTGCGAAGACAGAGCCCACGGCTGCTCCCGCGTTGTGGAGGGCGAGCGTCAGGGGGATGGAGAGTCCGAGGGCCTGGGCAATCTGGAGCTGGAACGCCCCCAGCAGGACGTTGGAGTTGGTGTTGCTGCCGGTGAGGAAGGCCCCCACGGCGCCGAGGAGGGGAGCGATGAGGGGGAAGAGCTGTCCTGCGAGTCGCGCCATGCCCTCAGAGAGCACTGTCACCATGCCCGTGTTTTGCATGGTGACAGCCATGGCCATCATTGTGGTGATGCCCAAGGTCGACTTGATGCCGCTGCGCCATATCTTCTGCCGGATCTGCCGCCCGCTGCCGGCGGGCAGGGCATGCTGAAGGCGGGCCAGCAGAAGGGTCAGCAGGGTCACGATCACCAGCAGCGCACCCGGATGTCCCAGCAGCGAGATGGGTTTGGTGTGTCCTGCCGCCAGCTCTGTGCCATCGCGCAGGGTGAGAGCAGGCACCGGTACACTCACCACGTAGCGATTGAGGGCGTGCTTGACGGAGGGGATAAGATTGGCGGCCAGGATAACGCCGATGAGCAAGAGATAGGGGAGGATTTGTCCGGTGGTGCGAGCCAGGACAGGGGACTCCGATGGGGAAGGGGGCGTGTCCCGGTGGATGACCAGAGCCCAGATGCTGCCTGTCACCAGTCCTGCCAGTGCGCCGAGCATGGCCGCGATGTTCATCACCCCCGCCTGGACCGAAAGGTACTGCACGCCGCTCATGGCGGCTGCCATGAGCACCCAGGCGATTGCCCCAGGCAGCTTGATGGATCCATTGCTCGCCGTGTGCAGGATGATGAAACCTACTACGAAACACACAAATCCCAGGGCTATGGCCATGGGCGGCCCGATGAAGGCCCCCTCCAACCCTGTGGCAGAGATCAGCGCTTCGTAGGAGGCACCCAGCGAGCCGAACGAGATGGCCCAGGCGTGTCCCAGTGAGGGTAGCACGACCGCGTGAAGCGGGGTGAGGCCCAGGGAGACCAGCATGGGGGCGACTACCGCCACGGGAACGCCAAATCCACCGACGCCCTGCAGGAACGAGGCGAACCCCCAGCTCAGAAGGAGCACCTGGAGGGTGCGTTCGGGCGTCGCGCGTTGCAGGATCCGACGCGCCGCGTCCAGGCTGCCAGCAGCCTCGGTGACGCGGAAGAAGAAGAGAGCTCCCCAGATGATATAGAGTACATAGAGAGCTCGGAAAACACCCTGAACCTGTGCCCAATAGAGGACCCGAGGGCCGGCGCCAAAGGACAGCGCCGCGACGATGAGTGCCGTGAGCCAACCGGCAAGTCCGGCCTGGGCCCCTCCCCATTTCAGGCCCATCATGAGGATGACGACGACAAGAAGCGGTAACGCTGCGAGCAATGTGGTCACAGGACCTCCCTTGTTGCGCGTGTTGTGGCTATTCTAACACAGGCTGTTGGTGTCAGAAGCGGATGCGGGCTGAAGTCGCGTGAGTCTTCGGCCCCCCTTCGCTTCGTGCTGTGGACGTCATGGGGTGGTGGGCGCACGATGGCACGAAAAGCGCGCGAGCCCAAGAGAGGACCCGCGCGTGAGCGCCCCTGTCGCGATAGATCAGGTGTCGCCGTAGAGCTGGCTCTTGAGCAGCATGACTTCTCGCTTGAACTGATCGTCCTGCTCCAACCGCGCCCGCACCCGCTCATAGCCGTAGAGAACGGTGGTATGGTCTCGTCCGCCAAGCTCCGCCCCGATCTGAGGGAGGGAGGCGTCCGTCTCCTCTCTTATGAGATACATGGCGATCTGTCTGGGCTGGGCAATAGCTCGCGTGCGGCGACTGCCCTTGAGCTCCTCTGGCGAGACCCCGTAGAAGCTGCTGACTGTCTTGATAATGTCTTCCGCTGTGACCTCCGGCCGGTTGGGCAACAGGTCGCCCAGCGCCTTCTCTACCACTGTGCGATCGAGCGGCAGGCCCGTCAGTTTGCTCATGGCCAGCACCCGATTCAGTGCGCCCTCCAGCTCACGGATGTTGCTCTCGATGTTGGTGGCGATGTAGCTGAGGATGTCGTTGGAGACCTCCGCCGACATGCGCTCTGCCTTCGACTGCAGGATCGCCATGCGCGTCTCGTAATCGGGGGGCTGGATATCCACGATCAGGCCCCATTCGAACCGTGACCGCAGGCGTTCCTCGAGTGTCACCATGGCTTTTGGCACTCGATCGCTGGTCAGCACGATCTGTCGTCCGTTGTCACGTAATGCATTGAAGGTATGGAAGAACTCCTCCTGGGTGCTCTCCTTACCGGCGATGAACTGGATGTCGTCCACCAGCAGCACGTCGGCCGTGCGGTATTTCCCCCTGAACTGCTCCGTCGTGTGGGTGCGGATGGCCTCGATGAGGTCGTTGGTGAAGGTCTCCGAGGTGACATAAAGCACGTGAAGGCCTCGACGGTAGCTCTCATGGCCAATGGCATGGAGCAGGTGGGTCTTCCCCAGACCGACGCCACCGTGGATGAAGAGGGGATTGTATGCCCGGGCTGGTGCCTCCGCGACGGCCTGCGAGGCTGCCTGGGCCAGCCGGTTGCTGGGTCCGACGACGAAGTTGGCAAACGTGTAGTTGGGGTTCAGGCCCGGGTCCTTCGCCATGGGAGCCTCCAAAACCGGTGTCACCGTCGACGTGTCGAAGAGGGGAGGCACCTGGTGCTCGTGTCGCCTGTTTTCCCAAACTACAAAGCGGGCCTCGATGCCGTCACGTTCGGCCAACCGTTCGATGGTACGCTTGATCAGGGGATAGAGTCGGTTCTCCAGCCACTCAACCGCGTACCCATTCTTTACACCGATGACTAATGTGTCGTCGTTCTCAATGCCCAGACAATGAGTGTCTCGTAACCAGGTATCAAATGTGACCCGTGCCAATTTGAGCTCAAGTTCGCCGAGTACGGCCTGCCACAATCTTTGAGGATTCATGTTGTATGTACAAGTCCTTATGATGTCACGTGCAGCGTCATATCTCACAGCGTGTAGCCCAGCACAGATCGGGCAATCATAGATGAAAGCCTCGTCTCGGGACGGAAGCTTTCAGAGGTGGTAGTCAAGCTGCGCGCCCGCCTGCTTCGAGTCTCTCGGCACCTCCGATGGGTAACCACCTTGACTCACCGTCTCTATTCTACCAGACATCGGCCCCAAACGCAATAAAAAGGGCCCTCTTTAACCTTAAAGACTTATAAACTTTAAATTTGCGTAATGCCCTGTGGAGAGCAAAAAATATGACCCATACATGTGCTGTTCTGGGCTTTCTCCTCCCCTATATCTGCGACTCGGCTCGCCAGGGCACCTGTGGATAACTTGCTTGCGATTGTGTGACCATGGTATTTTGCCTGATTGTGGTTCATAGATCACGCTCGCTTTCATCGGGCCTCTCCACTACCAACCGCAGGATCGCGGGGGAGGGATCCCTGGATGAGAGGCCCGCCGCGTGCCCGATGCGGTAGCCCCGTCCGTCACGTGGTGAACCGTTACCTCTCCTCTTCTCCTTCCCGTGCTGGGTCTCGGTGGGGCTCGACATGCTGGGCATAGAAGTCGCACAGGTCACGCAGGATGCAGCCCTCGCAGCGTGGGCTGCGCGCATGGCAGACCCGCCGTCCATGGGTGATCAAATTGAGATGCAGGGGGTAGTACCAGGCGGGTGGGATCAGCGCCTCCAGTGCCTCATGGGCCTGCTCACGGGAGAGACTAGAGGGGATGAGGCCGAGGCGCCGGCTCACGCGATAGATGTGCGTGTCCACGGGGAAGACCGGCAAGCCGAAGACGAAGAGCAGGACGATGGCCGCTGTCTTGGGCCCCACGCCTTTCATGTCCATCAGCCATGCACGGGCTTCCTCGATGGGGAGCTCGGGCAGGAAGTCCAGGCTGAGTTCCCCGCGTCGCTCGCTGATCGTCCTCAGGGCCTGTTGGATCCGCGGACCCTTGGTCGGAGCCAGGCCTGCCGGGCGGATCACCTCGATGAGCTCTGCGGTCGGGGCATCCCGCACGGCCTCCCAGGTCGGGAAACGCTCGCGGAGCTGTTGGTAGGCGCGGTCGCGGTTAACGTCGTTGGTGTTCTGACTCAAGATGGTGTTCACCAGGGCGCCGATGGGGTCGCGGGGGGCAGAGAGATCGCGCTGAGGTTCGCCGTATGCCTCGGCCAGCCGCCGGTAAATCGCCTCCAGCTTCCCGGTCATGGCCGGGTCGTTCATCCCTGGCGCTCCCATGCCCGCCGGGCACGGTGCAGCCACTCCTGCTCAGCCTCGAACGTCAGGTGTTCCTCGGCCTGGTCCCATGAGACCCATATCGTGAAGAACTGTTCCGCATCGTGGGAAGGCCGCGCGACACGGGCCATGGAACGCGCCTGGATGAGAAAGAAGCGTTCGGTGCGTTCGACGCGCTGGTCGTCCATCAGGAAGGTGACCAACTGCTCCCCCAGGTCGGAGATGGGCTCCAGCTCGGCGTACCCGGACTCCTCGCGTACCTCGCGCAGCGCGGTCTCGAGGATCATCTCCCCGGGCTCCACGTGACCCTTGGGAAGGCGGACCTCGTCCCGTGACGGGCGGATCAACAGCAGGACCTCCTCACCCGAGGGGCTGATCACCACGCCGCCGGCGGCTGTGTACCTTACAGGGGTGTTGGGTGCTGACATAAGACTCTCCCTCCGCATGTCATATACGCTGCCCAAGAGGTTGCGCTACCCAAGCAGGCGCCGGTTGAGCGACTGCACGGCTGTCGTGTAGCGCTGTAGATCCTCCTCCAGGCGGGCTACATTATGCCCATATCGCAGGCGGCGGGCAAGGAAGGCGAAGGCCTCGCTCTCCGGCGGTGGGACGGTCAAGTCTCTGGCATTGCCGCGCACCATACGCAGTCCGTCGATCAGCCAGCGCAGGAAGGTATGTGCACGCCGAAGCTGCGTGTAGTCCTCCTGGCTCAGGTAGCCGCCTGCCGCCAGGGCCGCCATGGCCTCCCGGATGTTGGTGCTGCGCACGGTGGGATCTTGGGCACCGTGGGTGATCTGCAGCGCCTGCACCAGGTACTCCACGTCCACCAGGCCCCCAGGGCTGTACTTGGCGTTGAAGGTGCCGCCTGCGACCAGGTAGCGGAGCTGCCGCTCGCGCATGGCGCGCATGGCGGCGATGTCGAAGGGCTCCCCGCTGTAGACGAAGGCATCCCGCAGGGCGGCCACGGCCTCTCCCAGTTGAGGGCAACCAGCGATCGGGCGGAGTTTGACGAGGGCCTGGCGCTCGTATGGCCAGGCAGGCCCGTCGGGCGCGAAGTAGCGTCTGAAGGCGTCCAGCGAGACGGCCACACTCCCCGACTTCCCATAGGGCCGCAACTGGAGATCGATCTCAAAGATGCCCTCACGCTTGGCACGGATCACCTGGAGGAAGAGCCTGACCAGGCGCTCATAGAACTCGGAGGTGGCGATGACCTTGGGGCCGGTGGTCCTACCGTTGCCGCTGTAGACGAACATCAGCTCGATGTCGGACGCAAAGCCAAGCTCGCGGCCCCCGCACTTCCCCAGCGCCAGGACGGTCATGTCACTGAGCTCGCCGTTCTCCAGCAGGGGATCCCCATAGACGCTCCGCAGGTCCTCGTGGCAGAGATGGTACGCGGCGTTGACCACCACCTCGGCCAGGGACGTGAGTTCCTCTGAGAAATCCCAGAACTCCTCGGTGTAGCCCAGGATGTGTCGCATGTCGATGCGGAACATCTCGCGGTCCTTGAAGTCGTTGAGGGCCTGACGCCACTGGCTGTGGGCTTCGGGCGACTGCGGGCCGGGATGCACCTCCGCCAGCAGGGCCTCCAACTGCGCCTGCAGTTGGGCCTTGGTCTTCATGGTCTGCAGGGCCTGGGTGTCCCGGACAATGGGGAAGAGGTTGGCGTATTGCATGCGCAAGAAGTCGTCCCACAGGAACTCGCTCACGCCCAGCAGTCGCGCCAGGGCCTCCAGGACGTCGGGCCGTTCCAGCGAGGCCAGCTCATCGGGCCAGTTGGGTTGACGGAACAACTCATGGATGAACTCCCGGAAGTGCAGCAGGGCCGTCTCCGGATCGGGGGTCTTGGGGAGCAGGTGGGTGAAGTGTTTGATCAGGGCAATGGCCGCCCGCAGCTCTCGCAGCTTGCCGGGATCCTTGATCTTCTGGCCGTGCGCATCCGTGACGAACAGGTTGTCGTACGCATGACTGCCGCGCGAGGTGACGCTCACCCGCGCGATGTAGATGTGGCTATAGGCCAGGGCGTTGGTGATCTCGTACAGGAAGCCGATCGTGTCTGGGGCTGAGATGTGCAGGACGGTATAGTGGGGGGAACTCTCGTTGTCGATCTCGATCTCCACCGGGTAGAGCGCGGGCTCACCCTCCTCGCTGGCATGCTGGATAGCCGAGGCCACTCGCTTGGCGAGCTGCCCCCTGGCCTGTTCCGCCTGCCCCCGCTGCATCAAGCGGAGCAATTCGGCCAGGTCATCGGCATATCGCAACCACGTCTCCTGGGTAATCTGTCCGTGCAGGGGATGGACCGTGAAGACATCCACGATCTTGCGTCTCTCCCTCTTTCTTTGCTCCTGGGTGCGCACGGGTTCGGCGGGCTCGTAGGTGAAGACATGCCCCTCGTCGATGGAGAGCCCGTACACGAAGAGCAATCCGCAGATCAGGGAGAGCTCACCCGGGTAGTCATAGCCCACCAGGGTGACGCGCCACCGTCCGTCCTCCAGCTCGGTGGCCGTGACCTCGGTCTGGTTCTGGGCGTCCAGCCTGGAGGCCAGGATCGCATGGCGCCTGATCTCGGCGGGAGAGAAAACCGTGGTGTACGATTCGTCCATGCGGGCCACGTGCCGTTCGCTCAAGTTTTCTGCCTGTACCTCGGTCATTGTCGTCCTCTCCTCCTGGGCCTCCAGGTACTTCAGATAGATGGCCCGCACGGCTGCGCGATGTTCGTCATAGCGTGTCAGGAACGCCTCGGCCGCGTTGGGACCCTCAAACCCCATGCGCTGTGCCACCTGCTGGAGGTCGGATGGGGCATCGGGCAGTGTGTGGATCTGGCGATCGTTGGCCAACTGCAGGCAGTGCTCCAGCGTGCGCAGGAAGGTGTACCCTTCCTGCAGTACCCTGCTCTCCTGTGGCCCCAGGATGCCGTGTTCGCTGAGGGCTGCCAGGGCCTCCAGGGTGTTGGGCGTGCGGATCGCCCGCATCTCTGCGCCGTGGGCCAACTGCAGGTACTGCACCACGAACTCGATGTCGCGGATGGACCCCTTTCCCAGCTTGACCTCCCCCCATGTGCGGCCCTGCTGCACCAGGTATCCCTCGGTCATGCGTTTGACCCGCTGGACGCTCTGGCGGGCGGTTTCGGCCGGGATGGCGAAGATGAGGGGGGCCATGCGTCTCAGGCACTCGTCCCCCAGGGCGCGATCCCCGGCCACGGGACGGGCCTTGAGGAGGGCCTGCTTCTCCCAGACGCGGGCGTGGCGCTGCAGATAGTTGATGTAGCCGGGCAGGGAGATCACCAGGGGACCCGTGCGTCCCCAGGGCCGCAGGCGCATATCAACCCGGTACAGGAAGCCATCCTCGGTCACGCGGCTCAGGATGTCGATCAGACGCTCCCCCAGGGGGCGGTAACGCTCTGCCTCGGCGCGAGAGATGAAGAGGAGGTCGATGTCGGAGCTGTAGTTCAGCTCGCGCCCCCCCAGCTTCCCCATAGCAAGCACCGCAAAGCCAGAGGTGGCAATGCCCGTCTGGCGTGAGGCGAGCTCCAACCCGGCCTGGATCAGATGGTCGGCCAGGGCGGAGAGCTGGGCGGTCACAGCGCTGAGATCCAGCAATCCCAACAGGTCACAGGCCCCGATGCGCAGGATCTCCCAGCGTTGGTAACGACACAGCACGGCAACTGAGCCCGGGGTGGCCGCATCCTCTGCGGTCTCGTCGGCGTTCAGGGCGGTGAACTGCGCCAGGGTCTTGGGCTGCGTGAGCTGGCGGTGGGCCAGCAACATCGCCAGGTATTCGGGATTGCGCAGCAGGATCTCCGCCAGGAACTGGCTGCCGGCGAAGAGCCTGACAAGGATCTCAATGGCCCGTGGCTGAGTCAGCAGACGGTCCGCGCGGTGAGGGGAGGAGGCGGCGTGCTGCAGGAAACGCTCCAGCGTCACCAGGACGTAGTCGGGGTTGGGGACGTCCGAGAGCGCCGCCAGCAGGAAGGGCAGAAGTGGCGTCGACGCTGCCGGCTCCCGGGCCTGCGCCACGATGCGGGCGAGACGGCGGCTGGCTGAGCGCCAGTCCTGGAACCCGGCCTCCCGCAGGAGCCGGCCAACCCTCTCATCGCTCCAGTGATCCACCGTCAGATCCGCGGTGAGCCGGGCGCTCTCCCCTGAGACTGACCTATCGGACACCTCTCCCTGCCTTCCCCTCGCTGTCTATGCCTATCCGACATTATAGCGGCTCCGGCGTGATTGTGCGATCGAAAAGCGGGCCCAGTTGCTCACCTCGTGGTCCGTTGCGGGGCACCGGACAGCGCCACAGCTCGCCCAAGAATGGCCCATTTGGGCCATGGACGGGACTGCGGTCTTCGTCTATCATAGAGGCGACAGCACGAGGGGGAGTACGTTGCTGCCAGTCTATAAGGTGCGGAGGGGAGTGCGATGTTGAACAATGTGAGAGATGTCCTTGATCTGGCCAAATCGGTGGAGATGGTGGACCTGCGGTTCACGGATCTGCTGGGGATGTGGCATCACTTCACCCTGCCGGTACGTGAGATAAGCGAGGCCCTTTTTGAGGAAGGCATCGGCTTCGACGGGTCTTCGATCCGCGCGTTCCAGGAGGTCCACGAGTCGGACATGATCCTCATCCCGGACCCCGAGACGGCGTTCATCGATCGGGTCTTCGAGGTGCCGACGCTGGTGTTGATCTGCGACATCTACGACCCCATCACGCGCCAGCCCTATACGAGGGACGCGCGTTACGTAGCCAAGAAGGCCGAGGCCTATCTCAAACAGACCGGCGTGGCAGAGGTGAGCTACTGGGGTCCGGAGGCGGAGTTCTTCCTGTTCGACGCCGTGCGCTATGGTGGGGACATCAACGGCGCCTTCTACCACATCGACAGCTCGGAAGGGTGGTGGCAGAGCGGTCAGGAGGGGGGAAAGGGCGGCCAGATTCCGCCCAAACGTGGTTACTTCCCGGTACCTCCTGCAGATACCAAGCAGGATGTACGCAGCAAGATCGTGATGGCCCTGGAGGAGGTCGGCGTACCCGTTGAGATCCATCACCATGAAGGGGCGACCGCGGGGCAGTCGGAGATCGATCTGCGCTACTCGACCCTGGTCCGCATGGCCGACAGTATCCAGATCTACAAGTATCTGGTGAAGAACGTGGCACGCCAGAACGGGCTCACCGCGACATTCATGCCCAAACCGCTCTTTGGTGACAACGGCAGTGGTATGCATGTGCATCAGAGCCTGTGGCACGGTGATGTCAACGTGTTCTTCGATGAGTCGGGCTATGCCCAGCTTTCGGATACTGCTCGTTATTACATCGGCGGATTGCTGGCGCACACGCCTGCCCTGTTGGCCATCGTCGCGCCGACCACCAACTCGTATCGCCGGTTGGTTCCGGGGTTCGAGGCACCGGTGAACCTGGCCTATTCGCAGCGTAACCGCTCCGCCATCTGCCGCATCCCCGTCTACTCGAAGAGCCCCAAAGCCAAGCGGGTGGAGTTCCGGGCGCCGGACCCCTCCACCAACCCCTATCTGTGCTTCGCAGCGCTCCTGATGGCGGGCCTGGACGGCATCCAGAACCAGATCGACCCCGGCGAGCCGATGGACAAGGACCTCTACGACCTGCCACCGGAGGAAGCTGCCATGGTGAAGCAGATACCGGGGTCGCTGGAGGCCGTACTGGATGCCCTGGAGGCCGACCATGAATTCCTGTTGAAGGGCGACGTCTTCACTCCCGACCTGTTGGAGGCCTACATCCAGTACAAGCGCACAGCGGAGGTGGATGCCATCCGCATGCGGCCACACCCCTACGAGTTCACGCTCTATTACGACATCTAGGTCCCTGGCGTGCCGTTCATCCGCGTCCGGCCCAGGGCGAATCCCTGGGCCGGTCTCTTTGGGGTGGGGGCACCGTCACCGGCGGTGGGGCGTCGCGGGCCGTTGCCGTCGTAACTGGCGAGAGGGAGGTGGGCTGCCCGGGGTGCAGGTGACTGTCACCCAGAGCGCAGGTATCATCGGTGGATGCCCGTCCCTGGC
>CAYLRT010000054.1:0-2622 GCA_964385885.1 uncultured Anaerolineales bacterium
GTGCCCCCTCACTGCTGGAAGTGCTGGCGTACAGTATGTACTTCGTCACCGTCGGCGTGGTAAGCCTTCAGGCAGAGCAGCGCAGGGCGCTCCCGGCCACCGGAACCTGAGGACGCGATGAAGGGGTGGCTTTGGGAGTAGGTGGGTGCACGGTGGACAGTCAAACGCTGTCACAGAGAAAGATCGTTGGGGATGAGAAGTTGATCGGTAAAGGGAGGCGGACGAGATGGTGAAGGATCCAGTTTGTGGGATGACGGTGGATGCGGAGAGGGCGCCTGCTAAGGCAGAGTACAAGGGAAAAACCTACTATTTCTGCGCTCCAGGCTGCAGGGCGGCCTTTGAGCAGAACCCTGAACGGTATCTAGGGGAGTCTGAGGACACCCATAGGTGCTGTCATACGCACCACAGACACTAATGCGTGTTGTGGCAAGGCCCACCCCGGTGGACATGACCGAGGGTGGGCTTTTTTCTTTTGCGGCGCCGTTCCCCGCCAAACGGCGGGGTGGAAAACAGGCCGGACGGGCAACGGCGAACCTTCACCGCTGCCCACATCCTGGCTGCCACCGGCCGCCGAGCCAACACCGGCGGGTTGGGGCTGGACGTGGTGGGGATAGCAACGGATAAACTCGGCTTTGTACGAGTGGATCCCACGCTGCGTACCACCCACCCGCGTTTCTATGCCGCTGGAGACGTGACGGGACCGCCTATGCTGGTGTATCTTGCCGCTGCTCAGGGAAAACAGGCAGCGGATAATGCGTTGTTAGCACAATCAGTCCCCCTTGATGTGGGCATCATTCCTTCTGTTGTTTTCACTGATCCGCAGGTGGCGACCGTAGGACTCACGGAATCCCAGGCGAAAGCTGATGGTATGACGGTGCGGACAGCGGTCGTGACACTGCGTCATGTTCCACGGGCGCTGGCGGCGCGGGATACCCGGGGACTGATCAAGCTAGTTGTCGAAGAGGACACTGGAAAGCTGGTGGGAGCTCATGTGCTGGCGGCAGAAGCTGGTGAGATGATCCAGACGGCTACCATGGCGCTGCGAGCCAGGATGACGGTTCGGAATCTGGCGGATACGCTCTTCCCGTATCTGACGCAGGTGGAGGGGCTGAAACTGGCTGCTTTGGCCTTTGATCGCGATGTGGCCTTGCTCTCCTGTTGTGCGGGCTGACCACTAAGGTCTCCACGTTCAGTCCCACCACACAGGAGGCCCAAAGGGCTATGGCCGGCCAACTCAGTCATGTAGCATAGGGACATCATCGAACGCGAATGTAATCTAAGGCCCTAGTGCCTCCTTGTCCATGCCTCACTGTCCGCTATAATGTTGATAAATCAAATGTCTGGGTCGATCCGTTCCAGTGTCAGGTGCTGGCGGACCTGATCAAAGAATCCAACTAAAGTACGACGGCCCGTCCACTGCGGGCCGTCTGTCGCGCTTGCAGGTAGGAAAAGAGAACTATGGATACCGAGAAAATGCTCGAGAGACTCGCTTCTCTGGAGGAACGCTTCCAGGAGCTGACACGACTGATGGCGGATCCAGCCGTGGCCCAGGATTACGAGAAAGTCGTTGAATATTCGAAGGAACGGGCCGAGCTGGAGGAGATCGTCACCGCTTATCGCGACTACCGCGCCACTCTGGAGGAAATCACCAACGCCCAAGAGATGTTGGATGATGAGGACCCCGAGATCCAGGAGATGGCAAGAGAGGAACTGCAACAACTGGAGGAGCGGCGTGAGGTACTGGAGGACAAACTCCGCCGTCTACTGGTACCGAAGGACCCGCGGGATGATAAGGATGTTATCATGGAGATCCGTGCCGGTGCCGGTGGCGACGAAGCGACCCTCTTCGCAGCCGAATTGTTCCGCCTCTACACTCGGTACGCTGAGCGACAGGGCTGGAAGACCCAAATCATCAGCGAGAATCGCACCGGGGTCGGAGGATTCAAAGAGGTCATCTTTTCGATCCAAGGCAAGGGAGCCTTTTCACGTCTCAAGTACGAGAGCGGGGTCCACCGTGTCCAACGTGTCCCCGTCACCGAGTCCAGCGGGCGCATTCATACCTCCACCGTGACAGTGGCTGTGTTGCCTGAGGTGGATGATATCGAGGTCAAGATCAATCCAGGAGATCTGGAGATCACCACGTACGGCTCCTCCGGTCCGGGTGGTCAGCACATGCAGAAGAATGACACGGCCGTGCGCATCGTTCACAAGCCATCGGGCATTGTGGTCACCTGCGAGAGCGAGCGTTCTCTGACGCAGAACAAGCTGCGTGCGATGCGAGTTCTGCGCGCGCGCCTCTATGAGATAGAACGTGAGAAACAGCAATCGGAGATCGAGGCTACACGACGTTCGCAGGTTGGGACAGGTGAACGAAGTGAGAAGATCCGGACCTACAACTTCCCCCAGAACAGGGTCACCGATCATCGTATCGGCATGACGTCTTACAACCTTCCCGCTGTTATGGAAGGTGAGATCGATGAGTTCATTGAGGCCCTGGCCCTCGACGAGCAGACCCGCCGTTTGGCCGAAGTCGGTGCTTAGACCTGTTTCCTAATCAGCCCGGATAACCGAACGCCCCTTCACATGGAAGGGGCGTTCGCTGATTCTGCACAGTTCAGCAAC
>CAYLRT010000054.1:2722-12167 GCA_964385885.1 uncultured Anaerolineales bacterium
TGAGGCAACTCCGCCAGCGCGGCCTTGAGTTTCTCCTCCTCCAAACGGTAGTCTTCAAGCTGGTGTCGATGATAGGCATCGTAGGCCGACAGGTCAAAGTGCCCATGCCCACTGGCGTTGAAGAGGATCACCTTGCTCTCGCCCGACTCTCGACAGGCCAACGCTTCATCGAGCGCGGCACGGACTGCATGAGCCGTCTCCGGTGCCACGATGATCCCCTCTGCGGCACTGAAGCTGTGCGCGGCCTCGAAGACCTCATTTTGATAATAGGCACGAGCTTCCACGTATCCCTGTTTTAGCAGGGCGGAGACTAACGGCGCCATGCCATGGTAACGTAGACCACCCGCGTGAACGGGAGCGGGGATGAAGCTGTGTCCCACAGTGTGCATCTTGGTTACCGGACCCGTCTTGGCGGTGTCCCCCCAGTCATACGCATACTTACCCCGCGTCATGCTTGGGCAGGCGGTGGATTCGACGAAGATCGCTCGCATGTCAGGGCGCTGTCCGGTGAGCTTGTCCCTCAGGAAGGGGAAGATCAGGCCTGACGCGTTGCTCCCGCCGCCCGCACACCCAATGAGGATATCGGGATAATCACCGGCCATCTCCATTTGTTTGAGCGACTCAAGCCCAATCACCGTCTGGTGCAACAGGACGAAATTCACCACGCTACCCAGGGCGTACTTGTACCCATCGTGGGTCATGGCGTACTCGATGGCCTCGCCGATGGCGATCCCCAGACTGCCTGGCGATTCGGGGTCCTGCGCCAGGATTGCCCGCCCCGCGTGCGTCTCTGTGCTGGGACTGGGGACGACCTCTCCACCCCAGGTCTCCATCATGATGCGACGGTAGGGCTTCTGGCGGTAGCTCACGGCCACCATGAAGACCTTGATCTTCAGCCCGAAGAGAAGCCCCGCCAGGCTCAAAGCGCTGCCCCATTGCCCTGCCCCGGTCTCGGTGGCGAAGCCCTCCAGCCCTTCCTGCTTGGCATAGTACGCCTGGGCGACGGCCGTGTTGGGTTTGTGGCTCCCGGCAGGGCTGACCCCCTCCCACTTGTAGTAGATCTTCGCCGGCGTGTCCAACGCTTTCTCCCAGCGATGGGCACGGTAGAGAGGGGAGGGGCGCCACATCTTAAGCACTTCCCGCACCTCATCCGGGATCTCGATCCATCGCTCACGGCTTCCCTCCTGCTCGATGCAGCCTGCAGGGAACACTGGCGCCAGATCCTCTGCGGTCATCACTTGAAGGGTAGCGGGGTGGAGGTATGGTGGTGGTGGATTCTCCATATCAGCCACGATATTGTACCAATGGGTTGGCATCTCACTCTCTGGTAGGAAATACTTAGTTTGTTTCATCGCAACGCTCCTTTCCTGTTTGAATGGATATGAGGTAACCGTTACCTCAGATATGAATCGGGAGATCTAGCCCTCTCCCCCTTAAGGGACTGACCCTGCACTACTCAATACCCCAACTGCCGGTTGCGCCTCTGCCGCTTGCTCGTCGCTGATGGCTTTCTCACTGGACAGCCACGCATCCTGCAACATTCCTTTGGGGTCCTCGAACAACTGGCGATAGATTCGATAGTGTTCTGTCTCCTCGTACCTGACCTCCTGAATGGACGGACCATCGAAACTGAGAATCTGTGCACCTGGGAGCGAGAGAAGAATAGGGGAGTGGGTGACAATCACATATTGGGTCTCGCCCTGTCGCACACGATCATACAGAAACCGTAGCAACCCCACCTGGCTTGCTGGCGATAATGCAGCCTCCGGCTCGTCGAAGAGAAATAGGCCACCAGATTGACATCGGCCACGGATGTAGGTCAAGATACCCTGACCATGGGAGAGTTGGCTGAGGAGATGGCCTCCATGATACTGCAGGCGACCTGGATCACAGATCGCCAGATCGTCCAGGAAATCGCTCAGTTCCCGAAACGTCTCTGCCCGCAGAAGCGAGATGCTAGAAGGACGGTGAGCCCAGGTCAGCTTCAGAAAGTCAGCCAGGTGAGTCTCATAGGGGTTCTCGCTGGCCTGATGACGCCGTGGCATGTCCCAAAGGTGGACACCCGCGCCTCGAGCGAGAGCCTCCAGCAGTGTGGACTTCCCCGAGCCATTCTTTCCCACAAAAAAAGTCACAGGATGACGGAAGACCACCCGCGCAGTCCGCCGCAACACAGGGATGTTGAATGGATAGTAACGATCCGTAGGGAAGTACTCCCTCCGAAATTCCACGGCTTCGATATACACTGTATGCTCTCCCTATACCTGTCTGATATGCTCAACCCTGAGCCGGTCGAGGTCTCTGCGCCTAGTCATGCAGCTTCCTGAGTCGGAATTCACGCGCTCTGCCCTGCATGACCTTCCGCAGTCGCGGGCCTGCCAATCCCATCGCTTCGTACACCATCTCCATAGTCTCCCGAGCCCGCTCCTGCATGCGCCGTGTGCCCTCGACCAGGATTTCTTCGACGAGTCCTGGCTTGGATGCGTAGGCCGCGCGACGCTCGCGGATGGGATCCAAGAAGTTGTTCAGCGCGCGCGCCAGCTTGCGTTTCACCTCGACATCGCCCACCTTTCCCTGCCGATAGCGTTCCTTCAGGTCGTTCACCTCATCGACATCCGGATTGAAGATGTCATGGTAGATGAAGACTGGGTTGCCCTCCACCCTTCCTGGGATATCCGCCCGAATCCGATTGGGGTCCGTGAACATCCCACGTACTTTGCGTTCCACCGTTTCCCGGTCATCCGAAAGCAAGATCGCGTTGCCAAGAGACTTGCTCATCTTCGCCTGGCCGTCCGTGCCAACCAGAGTTGGCACGTCCCCGATCATGGCCTGCGGCAGCGGAAACACCTCCCGCTCATACAGGCGATTGAACCGCCGGGCGAGCTCACGTGTGATCTCCACGTGGGCTTCATTGTCCTTCCCCACGGGCACCAGGTGCGCCCGTGGCAGGAGAATATCCGCCGCTTGAAGCACGGGATACCCAATCAGGCCAAATGGCACGCTTTCATCGTCCATATGGGCTGCACGTGCCATATCCTTGATACTGGGCAATCGTGTGAGGCGTGGCAGGGTTACGAGATTGCCGAGGATCAGATTCAACTCATACTCTTCGGGGATCGCTGACTGAAGGAAGATCACGCTGCCCTCTGGATCGATGCCCACCGCCAGGTAGTCGAGGACAACATCGTAGATGTTCTGATCCAGCTCATCCAGGTAGCGTTTCTCCGAGCGCGTCGTCAGAGTGTGGAGATCGGCGATGATGAAGTAGCACTCATATTCCTTCTGGAGTGCCACACGATTCTTGAGGCTCCCGACATAGTGCCCCAAGTGCAGTTTGCCCGTCGGGCGATCACCGGTCAATATCCGTTTTCTTGCTTGGTTCATCGAGACCTCCTCTATGGGACTCACTGACTCCTGTTTCCCTGTCGCCTGCTATTGCAGCATTCACAACAAAAAACGCTCGTCCGCTGAAGGGACGAGCGTAGTAAGCCCGCGGTGCCACCCTTACTTAGGCTACTGACCAAAGAAAAAGCGCGCCGTGAAGGCGCACCACCAATCAGCCAGCCTCACTCTCGTCGGACACAGCCCATACATCGAGCAATGCCCTGCGCTTTGATAACGGTAGCGCTTCCGTCTCGGACTACTCACATGCCTACGTGCATGCTTTCGGCGAGCGGCTCCCAGGCCCATTCAGTACCTGCGCTGATACCGGTTCTCACCTCTCTCCGGCTCTCTGTGATCCCGCTTCGGTACCTACTCTTCCCGATCACAGCCTTTAGTATCTTCTTTATAACACAGAGTCCGCCAATTGTCAAGCTTTTTTCGGCTGAAACCGTTCACCGTTGGAGGGGGAGACGAAAAAGCCCTCCAGGGCCACAAGCCATCAGACGCTTATCAGCCTCACTCCGCCGAAAGACACAACATCAAGGCAGCCGCCACCCTATAACCCAATGGTGTTTTGCACTCTTATGCTCCGTCCTCGGAGCTGGCGATGGGCAGTTCCAGCTTCCACATCACAATCTCCGGCGGTGCCAGGAAGCGTGCTCGCGGCGCACCCAGGCCCTCCACCCCTAATCCACGAGAGACATAGAGCGTCGTCCGCCCTTCGATGTATCGGCCTCGCTCATAGCGTTTGCCCCAGCGCGAACTCGTAGCCACCGCACCGTAGAAGGGCAGACAGATCTGCCCGCCGTGTGTGTGCCCACACAGGTACAGATCGATGTCCAGTTGAGCTGCCACAGGCATCAGATCCGGCGTATGATAGAGTAGAATACGGCAGGCCCCCGCTGGCGTGGCCTCCGTCAGGGATCGAAGCGCCTCAGCATCTCGTTCAAAGTTATAGGTGTTGCGGACGCCCAGTAACCATACCACTGCCCCATCGATCTCCAGTTTCTCCATCTCATCATCCAGCCAACGAATGGGGAGCCCCTGAAAGATCTCGGGCACAATGCTGGGGCGGTCTACCACGGGACTGCCCGTTACGGCGTAGACCCTCGGCGCATTGATCGCTATCCTCTGCAACAGGGACCGTACACCAGCCTGTGCCTCAGGGTCATAGACCGAGGAGAGATTGAGGTAGTCCCCCGTCAGGAGAATCACGTCAGGCTGTAGCGACTGCAGGAGAGCCAAGAGCCGCTCCTCGCGGGGAGAGAACCCCTCAAAATGGATGTCCGAGACATGAGCTATCCGGATGGCGGAACCATCTCGGCCGCGAGCACAGCTATAGGACTGGGAGGTCACGGTTACCCGAAAGGGTTCAATCCATGTCGCATAGACGGCAGCACCCGTGATCCCCAGATTGACGAGGCCCGTTGCAAGGGCTGCTGGGACATCTGGACCCACCACCAGATATCCTCCCAGGAAAACGATCCAACGTAGGGCCAGCAGGCCAAGTAGGGGTGGCGTCACAGGTCCCCATGATCGATGTTTCAGGTGCAGGGCGGCCAGCATAACCCAATCACCGATCAGATAGATGGATGCCATCCCAGAGAGGATCCAACGCAAAGGGCCCCATGGCCAACCTATCAAGACCACGGAGAGGAGCCAAATTGGAAGCAGGTAGTGAGGGGGTATGGTACCCAGCCTGCCACTGAGGATCAGCGCCCGGTGCACCCACGAGCTCTGACCGTCCTCGCGGTCGGGAGGGATAACGTCAAATGAGGGGGGAAGCGTCATCGTGTTCCGAGGTTGTCGTGCCCTCGCCCAGGGATTCAAAGAGCCTTGCAATTTCGTCGCGCCGAAAGGCGGGAAAAGGATGTAACTCCCCGTCGATCTGCAGATCGACGCCCGGCTCAGCGCGGACCTGCCCGATAACCGCGGCCCTTATGCCGGCTTCGTCAAGCGCCTGAACGATGGTGTCGGCGTCCCGTGGAGCCACAGCCAGCAACAGTGCGCCCGAGGCGATCAGGCCCAGAGGATCCAATGCCAGGGCCCTACACAGTGCCAGGGTCTCTGGGAAATATGGCAATGCCTGGGCGTCGATCGTAGCACCGAGATCCGCTGCCTCGACCATCTCGCGGATCCCGGTAGCCACTCCGCCCTCGGTGGGGTCATGCATCGCGTGAACCTCTCCAGCCGACGTGGCGATCATAGCATCCTTGACCACGCTCAGCCCCGGATCGGTTAAGAATGCAGAGGCCCGCTCGATCAATCGGGAGTCCACTTTCGATGTCAGAGATCCAGCCAGCTCCCGCGCCAGGATGGCTGTCCCTTCGACGGCAATCCCCTTCGTCAGGATGAGCGAGTCACCAGGTTGGGCCCCGTCTGAGCGGACCAGGTGGGCTGGCTCGATCTCGCCGAACATCGAGCCAATTGCAATGGGCCGATCGAGGCCGGCGGTCACTTCTGTATGTCCTCCCACGACGCTCACACCCAGCTCCTGTGCGGCTGCCTCCACCTGGTCGAAGATGGAAAGCACCAGCGAACGATCGGTTTTTTTCTCGGGGAGGAGCAACGTGACGACAAACCAACGGGGACGCGCCCCCACGCACGCCACATCGTTGGCATTGATGTGCACCACGTACCACCCAATCTGGTCTGTGGCAAAAGTGATGGGGTCCGTCTTGGTTACCAGGTACCGATCACCGAAGTCAATCACGGCAGCATCGTGGCCCAGGCCCGGGCCCAATACGACGCGGACATCGAGCTTGCTCGAGAAGCGCCGCAGCAGCGTCATCAACTCGGACTGGGGGAGCTTTCCCAGTGGGTAATAGGGCTCATCGTGGGAATGGTCCGTTGTCATCTCTCTCCTGGATACCCTGGCTCGCTACTCCGCGACCAGGATGGCGATTTCATCAATGGCCGAACCATAGGTCCAGCCAGAAGCGTACACCTCGACAGAGACGATGGCGGCGGGCGTGAAGCCTTGGGCCGCTAACAGTGGAAGCAGGTCCGGCGATTCGTAATCATACCACACATCAAAGCCGGGCACCTTGATGTGTTGGGCCTTCCATTCACAGCTCTGGCAGAACGGGCGGTTCTCCCCCTCCAGCACATAGAAACCCTGCAGCCACTCTCGTACGGTGTTGCTCTCCTGATCGAGATAGTGCATCCGGATCATAATGGGGCATTCCGTTCCTAACGAGCCGCAGACAGGGAGGGTTTGTGCATCGATCCGGATGCGTGCGCGCACTCGCAGTGACCTGACCTCACGGATATCCTGGTTCAGTACCTGGCGTATCCCGGTTTCAGCGTGTCCTTGACCCACACGCGTGAAAAAGACAAGATGCTGATCGTCACTGATCTGGGCACGACGCACCTCGCCTTCGTCCTCCTCCGCAAAAGCTGCGTCGGCGTAGACGGTCCAGAAGTCCTCCAAAGGCTCCTCGAACCCTCCGTTGCGGTTACGCATGAGGTCCCGTTCGCCGACATAGATCTCATCGATCCCAGCCTCTGTGATGCGCATGCGCTGCAGCGGCACGAGGGCTAGCTTGTCACCACTGGCGGGATCGGTCACAACGGCCCGTCCCACGCTTACGGCGAGGTCGGTCTGATCCTTACCCACGGTGAGAGCAAACGAACCGGGCTGCAACAGCATGGATTCCTGAGGGGTGTCCAGCTCGAACTCCGCGTCACGCCCGTTGCCGGCGACCGTGATCCGCATGTTAACCGCATGGACCACACGCAATCGCATGCGATGGGGCAAAGGACTGGTGCTGAAACGCGGCGTACGTGCATCACCCAGAAGAAGGTCCGTGGTCCCGTAGAGTTGTAACGTCCCCACTGGCGTGTTGAGGTCGTCAGGGTGGTAGTACAGCAACAGGGCGTCGGCATCGTCGGCTAGCTGGATCCGCGCTTTGGGCTTGAGCTCGGTCACGTCCGCGACAATGACTGTCGCATCATCGCCCGCTGCCTGGTAGGTGATCGTGCCGCCCCTTGGCTCCAGCATGGTGACCATCGGACGTGTGCTGTTGAGAACGTACCAGTGAATACCTGTAGGTATCCCCACGGCGAGGGCGATACATGTCAGGAAGGAGGCGACAAGCACAAACCACGCCAGATTCTCGATCTTACGGAACATCATCCTCTTGTGGCCCTAACTGCGGATATAGAAACCGCGATGACCCTTTGGTGAGGACCAGGTCACCTCGACGCGATCCACACGGCTGTATGATGGCCCTCGACGCACGGCCTTAATCAATGTCTCAAGTCGGTCAGGTGGCCCCTCGGCCCAGATCTCCACTGTGCCATCAGGCCTGTTGCGCACCCAACCCGCAATGCCTAACCGTACAGCCTGGGTGCGCGTAAAGTAGCGAAATCCAACACCCTGGACCATCCCGTACACGATCAAGTGCACGGCACGGTATTGCGTCGGCGCCTGTGATGAAAGAGGTTCGCTGACCATAGGGTTTTCCTGTCGCAATGCACATGTGGATTCTAGCGGAGTCTCGCTGACCGGCAAGCCTTTGATTGGGGTGGGGTGTACACATCCGAGTGGAGAGCGATGTAGGACAGGCTTTGGCACTTGAGAGGGCGCGTCTGCTCAACTCGGACAGGGTGCGGAGCCCCGCCCGGGGTTCATCCACACCCGTGAGACTCACGAATCGAGATGCGTCCGTCCTGGCCTTCAGGAAAAGGTAAGGGTTCGCGGTTTTCCCTTTCTGTCCCCATGCCTGGTCCTCTAAGCTGTCCGCTGGTAGGGCCGAGCTTTATCCTGTTTGCTGGTTCGTTAGGGTGCTCTACAATGGGCGCTGGACGCCCAGGCCCCAGGTTCGTCGGGCCTCGGGAGCAAACATCGCCACTCCGGCAACCTGAGGAGGTAACCATGGAATACGTGCATCTGGGCACCGTCTCGGTCAGCAGGCTGATTCTGGGGGGAAACCCCTTCAGCGGCTTCTCTCATCAGACGCCTGAGAGGGATCGTGAGATGCTCCGGTGGTACACCACCCAGCGGATCAAGGAAACACTCCGTCAGGCAGAATCCCTGGGTATCACGGCTGTCCTCGCACGAGCGGACCGACACATTCGCAGGCTCCTGCTGGAATACTGGGACGAAGGCGGTACGATCCAGTGGCTTGCCCAAACTGCCCCCGAGTTTTCGAGTTTGAGGGCCAATGTGGCTCAGGCCATCGCTGCGGGGGCCGCCGGCGTCTATCTGCACGGTGGTCAGATGGACTATTTGTTTGCTCAGGGACAGACAGCCCTTGTTGAGGATTTCGTCAAACAGGTACAGGACGCGGGTGTAGCAGTGGGCATTGCCGGCCACAATCCTGCTGTCCATCTCTGGGCCGATGAGAACCTGGATATCGACTTCCACATGTGCTCCTATTACAATCCCACGCCGCGTGACCAAAACGCCGAGCATATCCCTGGCGCACGGGAGGTATTCTCAGACAAAGACCGGGACGCTATGATGGCTGTCATTCAGGGGTTACACAGGCCGGTGATCCATTACAAGGTACTTGCGGCTGGACGGAAGAGACCGGAGGAAGCCTTTGCGTTTGTGGCGCGTCATCTTCGCCCTGGCGATGCTGTGTGCGTGGGGGTCTTTACCAAGGACAATCCCAGGATGCTGGAGGAGGACGTCAAGCTATTTGAGGATGCATGTCGCCAGGTTGGAGCGTGATCTGAACTGTGGTATGGCGACAGGTGCGTCGGGCTGGTCTGCAACACGGAGGCAAGGGCCACGCACATCGGGGCTCATCCTGGCTTCGATGCACGGGCTAAGCTTCCCGCCCGGATTATCCCGTGCGTCACCGCATCCGATTCGCTGCCTGTCCCTCAGTTGTTCCTGGACCTGGACTGGTCACCTTCAAGTTCAATAATGCGATCCGGGATCGCGGGCGCTTTTCGCGCCTGGCAAGCTGGCGTAGACTACGCCCGTATGGGGGTGAGGTCGCCCCAGGTGGCACCTCTCCCCCAGCATGTTCACAATGATTGTGGATTGCACTATGTGCCTAACAGACTCAGGAGGTCATGAGATGTCACGTATACCTATCGCTTTGCAGCT
>CAYLRT010000054.1:12267-17279 GCA_964385885.1 uncultured Anaerolineales bacterium
GATCCCGGAGGAATACCGCAGTTCACGTGATGCATGGCTTCGCATGGCTGACCTCTTCAACGAGATCGCAGCGAAGCTTGAGCCAGAGGGCATGTTCACGGGATATCACAACCACCATGTGGAGTTCCAGCCCTATGAGGATGGCATGACGCCGTGGGACGTTCTGTTCAGCAACACCCGACCCGAGGTAGTGATGCAGCTCGATGTGGGCAATTGTCTCCATGGCGGAGGAGACCCGGTCTCCTATCTCCGGCGCTATCCGGGCCGGACTAAGACCCTGCACGTCAAGGACTACGCCGCTGACCGCGAGGATGTCCTGGTTGGTGAGGGGGATGTCAACTGGCCCGAGATCTTCGAGATTGTGGAGAGCCAGGGAGCAACCGAGTGGTACATCGTCGAACAGGAACGCTATCCCTATCCCCCACTGGAGTCCGTGCGGCGCTGTCTGCAGAACCTGAAAGCCCTGGGAAAGTAACTCCGGCGCTCGGAGGCGCAACAGGACGTTAGGTCACGGAGAAAGGTAACCATGCCACAGACCTTTCGGAATCCGATTCTCAGCGGGTTTTACCCCGACCCGTCGATCTGTCGTGTCGGCGATGACTATTACCTCGTCAACTCCAGCTTCGAATACTTTCCCGGCCTTCCCATCTTTCACAGCCGGGACCTTGTCCACTGGCGACAGATTGGGCATGTCCTGGATCGGCCAGAGCAGCTCAATCTCGACGGCGTGCGGCCGCCCGGCGGCCTCTATGCGCCCACCATCCGCTACCACGCGGGTACCTTCTACGTGACCAATACCCTGGTTGACGGACCTGGCCCCAAAGGCAATTTTATCGTCACGGCGACGGATCCGGCCGGCCCCTGGTCCGAGCCGGTGTGGCTGGACGATGCCCCGGGAATCGACCCCTCTCTCTTCTTCGACGAGGATGGACGGGTGTGGTACGTAGGAAACCGTCATGCTTTCGAGGGTCATTATCCGGGCCACTGTGAGATCTGGTTGCAGGAGTTAGATCTGGAGAACATGACGCTAGTTGGTGAGCGCTATCTGCTTTGGGACGGAGCGCTCAAGGGAGCCGTCTACGCCGAGGGCCCCCATCTCTATCGGGTAAACGATCATTACTATCTGATGATCGCCGAGGGCGGCACCGGTCACGACCACGCTGTGACGATCGCACGCAGCGACAGCATCACTGGCCCTTACCATCCCAACCCGCGTAACCCTATCCTGACTCATCGCCATCTCGGGCAGGACTACCCCATCGTGGGCACCGGGCATGCAGATCTGGTGGAGACGCAATATGGGGAATGGTGGATGGTCGCGCTTGCCATGCGACCCTATGATGGCTATTTCTACAACCTCGGACGTGAGACCTTCCTGATTCCCGTACGTTGGGAGGATGGCTGGCCCATTGTCAGCCCCGGCAGCGGGCGGATCGAGCGCGAGTACCCGGCCCCTAACCTTTTACCTCACCCCTGGCCCACTCAGCCAGCGTGCGATTCCTTCGAATCCCCCACATTGGCACCCCAATGGAACTTCCTGCGCACGCCGCGCGAGCCCTTCTGGAGTCTTGAGGAACATCCAGGTTGCTTGCGACTCTATCTGCGTCCTGAACGCCTCTCCGAATGGGTCAACCCCAGTTTCGTCGGGCGCCGGCAACAACACAGGGACTTTGCGGTGCGGGTCGCCATGGACTTCAATCCACAAGCCGAGCATGAGACAGCCGGGCTGGTCCTCCTGCAGAACAGCGACTACCACCTGCGCCTGGAATGCGCCTACGGGGATGGAACCGCCCGGCTAGTTCGGCTGACCAAACGCATGCAAAGCGTTGAGACTTTGCTGGGTGCGTTGGAGGTACCCAATGGGCGCCTCTATCTGAAAGTAGAGGCCCGTGGTCAGGACTACAGTTTCTATGCGACGACCCGGGTGGAGGCATGGCAGCCTGTCGCCGAACATGTGGACGGCAGACTGCTCAGCACCCCCGTCGCCGGCGGCTTTGTGGGTGCCTATATTGGCATGTACGCCTCCAGCAATGGATGCCCTAGCACCAACTATGCTGACTTCGATTGGTTCGAATACAAGGAGGTCCCATGAGGATGAAGTATCCCCCCATTAACCCTAAAGCCCCAGTGTTCCTGCACGGGGGTGACTACAATCCCGATCAATGGACGCCAGATGTGTGGGAAGAGGACATGCGTCTGATGAAACTGGCGCACTGCAACGCCATGTCAGTGGGCATCTTTGCGTGGGCGGCCCTGGAACCGGCGGAAGGCCAGTTCAACTTCGATTGGCTCGACCGCGTGATGGACATGCTCGCTGAGAATGGAGCGTACGCGGTACTGGCGACGCCCAGTGGGGCTCGACCGGCCTGGCTGGCACAGAAATATCCCGAGGTGTTGCGGGTGCGCCCAGACCGTCACCGCAATCTCTTTGGCAGGCGCCACAATCACTGCCTCACCTCGCCAATCTACCGAGAGAAGACGCGGCTCATCAACGCCAAGTTGGCGGAACGCTACAAGGATCACCCCGCGCTCCTCGTCTGGCATGTCTCCAACGAGTACGGTGGAGCGTGCCACTGTGACCTCTGCCGGGCGGCGTTCCGTGAGTGGCTCCAGGATAAATACGGCTCTCTGAGCGCCTTGAATCAGGCCTGGTGGACTGCGTTCTGGAGCCATACCTATACGGACTGGGAGCAGATCGACCCACCGAGTGAGATCGGTGAGACGTCTATCCACGGGCTCAATCTGGATTGGAAACGCTTTGTGACTGATCAGACCACCTCGTTCATGTTGAACGAGATCGAACCACTCAGAGCATATACGCCCGATGTACCAGTGACGACCAACTTCATGGGCACATACCCTGGTCTCAACTACTGGAAGATGGCCCCCCATCTGGACGTCATCTCCTGGGATAGCTATCCGCGCTGGCACAGCGGGGATGATGTGCGCCTTGCCTCACAGGTGGCCTTCGTCCACGACATCAATCGCAGTCTGAAGGGCGGCAAACCCTTCATGCTCATGGAAAGCGTCCCCAGTGCCACCAACTGGGTACCCGCCGCCAAGCTCAAGCGGCCAGGCATGCATGCTCTATCCTCCCTGCAGGCCGTGGCCCACGGATCTGACACAGTGCAGTACTTCCAGTGGCGCAAGAGCCGCGGCAGTGCCGAGAAGTTTCACGGTGCCGTGGTGGACCACGTGGGCCATGAACATACGCGCGTGTTCAGGGATGTGGCGGATGTGGGCCGAAAGCTTGAACGGCTCAGCGAGATCATCGGTACCACGGTGCGGCCTGATGTCGCCATCATCTACGACTGGGAGAACAGGTGGGCCCTCGATGATGCGCAGGGGCCCCGACGGGGCGAAAAAGGGTACCTAGAGGCCTGCCAACGTCACTACCACGCCTTTTGGCAACAGGGCATCCCCGTCGACGTCATTGACATGGACCAGGACTTCTCGCCCTATCGGCTCCTTATAGCCCCCATGCTGTACATGATTCGGCCCGGTGTCGATGAACGGATCGCCACATTCGTGCGAGATGGCGGCACCTTCGTGACGACTTACTGGAGCGGCATCGTCGACGAAAACGATCTGTGCTTCCTGGGTGGGTGGCCTGGCGGACAACTGCGCCAGCTTCTGGGCATCTGGGCCGAGGAGATTGATGCCCTCTATCCCGAGGATCGCAATGCCATCGTCATGTTGCCCGGCAATGCCCTCAGGTTGATCGGAGAATACGAGGCCCGTGACTACTGCGAGCTCATCCACACCGAGGGGGCGACGGTGCTGGCGCAGTACAAGGAGGACTTCTACGCAGGACGTCCCGCGCTGACCGTGAACACCTTGGGGCAGGGCAAAGCATACACCATAGCATCCAACAACGATGACCGCTTCCTCCGCGATTTCTACGGCGCCCTGGCGCGCGAGCTGGAGCTCCTGCGAAGCCTGAATGCCGAGCTGCCGTACGGTGTCAGTGCCCAGATCCGAACGGATGGCAAGCATAAGTACATCTTCGTGATGAACTTCAACACCGAGACAACCACGATCGACCTTGGGAATGTCGTCTACACTGACCTGCTGACGGGGGAGGAGATCACCGGCCCCACGGCCCTGGCGAAGTACGAGGTCAGGGTCTTGCGCCAGTAGGCCAGCAAGGGCCAGAGGCGTCCTTTCCCGAAGAAGGAGGGGAGAAAGATGAGCAAGAGCAGAAAAGTGGCACTGATCACAGGCGCCGGCCGTGGGATTGGGTTAGGGATAGCCCTGGCCCTGGCGGCTGAAGATTGCGATATCGTTGTCATGGACATCCACCCCGAGGAGGTCGTGCTGCCGGCCCTAAGCGAGTTACGCACCCTGGGGGCGGAGGTGCTGTACTGCCGCGCTGACGTCACCGATCGGGATGCCCGGGCTGAAGCCCTCGCGGCTATACAGAACCGATTTGGAAAGCTCAACGTATTGGTGAACAACGCCGGCATCGCCCCCAGAGTACGTGCAGACATCCTGGAGGCGTCGGAAGAAAGTTATGACAGGGTCATGGAGGTCAACCTCAAAGGCCCTTACTTTCTGACCCAGGCTGTGGCCAACTGGATGATCGCCCAAAAGCGTGAGGACGAAGCCTTTGAGGGATGCATTGTCAATATCTCCTCGATCTCAGCTACGGTTGCCTCCCCAAGCCGGGGTGAATACTGCATCTCCAAGGCCGGTGTGAGCATGGCCACCCGCCTCTGGGCCGTCAGATTGGCCGAATTTGGCATCCATGTCTATGAGATCCGGCCAGGCATCATCCAGACCGATATGACCAGCACAGTCAAGGAGAAATACGATCGCTTGATCGCTGAGGGACTGACGTTACAGCCCCGCTGGGGCTACCCCGAGGATGTAGGTAGAGCTGTCGCAGCGCTCGTCCGCGGAGACTTCCCATACTCTACCGGTCAGGTGATTATGATCGACGGAGGCCTCACCATTCCACGACTCTAGCTCTGAGGCCCGGAGCAGATAGGCGGTGACATGAAAGCAGCGAT
>CAYLRT010000055.1:0-17272 GCA_964385885.1 uncultured Anaerolineales bacterium
CCGATCGAGACACAGAGCCACGCACAGTATCAGAATCTGAACCCAGGTATTGTCCGGCCTGCGGCGCCCGGGTTGCCCACGGAGCCAAGACCTGTTTCATGTGCGGAGCTGCGCTGGATGAGCCCGCTGCCGAGACCGTCGACGGCGCTATCGAGAGCGAGCTCGCACCGGAGGATCAGTTACCAGTCTCAGGCGCTGCCTCCAGTGAGAGAAAAGGCCTTCCGCAGCCATGGAGGTTCATTGTCCTAGCCGTCATCGCCATAGCGGTGATCGGCGGATCGGTGGTGCTGGGCCTTCGTCTGTCCGGCGCCGTGGGCTTGAGCGCTGAGCCCACAGCCGTCGCCAGCCCCGTCTCGTCGCCCACGCGCCCCCCCACTGCCATGCCAACCCAGACGCCTTCCCCCAGTCCAACCCCTTCCCCCGCCCCCACGCCGACCCCAATCCCTCCCACCGAATATGTTGTACAGCAAGGCGACACCCTGCTGGGCATTGCCCTGAAGTTCGACATGACCACAGACGAGATCATCGCCTACAACAACTTGGAGTCCGATATCATTGTCGAAGGGCAGACCCTGCTGATTCCACCGCCGTCGCCAACACCCGGCCCCCCCCCAACATCGCGCCCAGGGGAGCCCACTGCGGAGGCGCCAGCATATATCCTACACACCGTCCGCCCCGGGGAGACTCTCTCGACCATCGCAGAGCATTATGGTGTCAGTGTCGCCGTTCTGCGTGCGGCCAATGATATTCCGGAGGACTCGGAGACCATTCAGGTCAATCAGGTGTTGACCATCCCACAGAACACTCCGACACCGACGCCCCGCATCATCGAGGCTGCTACTCCTACGCCCACACCGGGGATCATGCGCTACCCATCCCCCCCCATGCTCTATCCACCCGATGGCGCAGTGTTCACTGGCGCGGATGCTATCATCACGCTACAATGGGCATCGGTAGGTGTCCTGGACGAGCGGGAGTACTATGCGCTAGAGTTGCTCGCGCCTGGCCCAGAGGGGTCCAAGACGACACAGATATACCTGCGGGCGACATCCTGGCGGATATCCAGCGATTTGTTCCCGCCTGAGACCGTGGAGGATCGCACATTCGCCTGGCGTGTGGTGGTGGTTCGTCAGATCGGAACCGACGAAGACGCCACCTACCGCATCATCAGTCCAGCACCCCGACGCAGAGTGTTTATCTGGAACGTCAACGAATGAGGCTGTCATTGAGACACAGCGTAGCGACACGCGTGAACCGGACATGAACCTGGTGAACACGCGAAGGAGGGAAGGGATCCATGAGCGAGAAGATTAGAGGGACCCCGGCCGTCGTGGACTTCTTCTCCCAGGGTTACCGCATTTCAGGGTTGCTTCAAGTCAGTGATCGTAGCTTGGCTGACCTGATCTATGACCAAACCGTTAGCTTCATCGTCGTTCGCAAGGCTTACCTCTCCCCCATCGTTGATCCCGCCAAGATCAGCGCATACTACACTACCGCAGTGATGACCAAAGGGAATCTAGACTTTGCCCTGACACGCACAGAAGAAGAGGGGTTGCGCCGCGACCAGCGCTACACGCTCGGTCGCTACCATTATCGGCTCAGCCTGACCGTGCCTTTCTTTGAAATCCAGGGCACTCTCCACACCACAACCCGCGTCTTTGACCCACGGGTCTATCTTAGTCAGGAGGCATCTCACTTCATCACCCTCTTTGATGTAACAGCCTGGTGTACATTTCAACCGGAGCTCAACTACAAGGGCGGGGCGGCCCTAATCGCTCGCTCCAAGATCAGCTTCCTGGGCGAGCGGCTTGATAATCGCCCATCTCAGGCGAATGGTCAGCAGCAGAGCTGATCCAGGCAGGGAGACCAACCATGGCTCGGGTACTGATTGTTGATGATAGTATCGATGTCCTCACCCTTCTGCAAGCCTTCTTCCGACGGAGAGCATCACACGAAGTACTGATCGCCCGCAATGGTGAGGAGGGGCTCCATCAGGCGTTAGAGCACCGACCAGATCTCGCGCTGGTCGACATCATGATGCCAGGGATGGATGGATACGAGCTGATTCGGCGCCTCCGGGCAGATCCCCGGACCGAGTCCATGGGCATCCTCGTGCTGACAGCGCGCGGTCAGCCCGTGGATCAACAAGCAGCATTGCAAACGGGGGCTGACGCGTACCTCGCCAAACCAGTGAATCTGGAGGAGCTTGAGGCCATTGTCGACAAGATCCTCAGCAATCGATCTCAGAAGGCGGCCACCGTTCTGCCGATACTGAGCCTCAAAGGAGGGCTGGGGGTGACCACAACCGCCGTCAATTTGGCACTCCTCCTCCAACAGCAGGCCCCCACAGCCCTGTGGGACCTGGCGCATGCCTCTGGGCATGTCGCTCTGTGCTTAGGGATTGCTCCACAGACACACTGGGGGGCCATTCTGCAACAGCCCGATATGCCAGTGACCTCAGTGATTCAAGAGCATACCTCAAGGCTACAAGTGCTCTGTGCTCCTCCCATCCCAGTGACCTCACAAGAGCTTGGTGAGAGTCAGGTACACAGGATCCTACACGCGTTACAGGAAACCGCCACATACATTGTCATCGACACCCCCCCCATTTTGAACGCCGCAACACTCACTGTGTTGCGGCTCGCTCAGGAAGTCATCCTACTCACTAGTCATGATCCAGCCGGCATTCAAAGCACGTTGGCCACGCTGCAGGTCTTACGGGACTTGAGAGCCAGAAGCCTCGTGGTTCACAGCCGCCCAATCCCTTCGCCCTCCCCTGATCTCGATCCCTTATCCAGGCTCATGCATACGTCCATCCGGATGTCGCTACCCTACGATCCCAAACAAGACCGTGCACTCCGAACGGGTATACCCATCACCCTTTCCGCGCCCGATTCAGCGCTTGCCAAAGCCTACAGGCAGTTGCTCAAGCTCGTTACGGAGCGCTGACAGCACCGTTCAGGTCAGGGAATGGCCACACGCCCTAGCATCACCAGGATGAGCAGACCAATCACTGCGACATCAAGGAACAACAACAGCGCCAGGACAAATCGCTGCCATGGCTGCAAATCGCTGAATATTCCAGCACGATGGTCGGAGAGTACCACGGCCTCCCCGGAAACCGCCAACACGTCATCTGCGGCAACCTGGCTTCGCAATTCCTGCACCAGATCTTTCTCCTCTGGGGGGGATGGACTCTCTTCCTCCAGCAGCGTCCAAGTCGTCTCCGCAGAGGCATCGACCTCCGCCTGGCGACCCATCCCTTGTGAGATGGCGCCTCCAGGTTCAGGGCTCTCTGCACCCTCTTGCTCTTCGCTTCCATCCTCGTCCTGCTGTGCTGCCAGCTCAACCAACCAATCGGGGATGTCGCTCATCGACAGCCTCCTATCACTAGGTAAAACCCATGCTCAATGTACCCGAGACTTGCAACTCCGTCAAATGGGAGTTAGATCCCCTGCCGCGTGAGTTCTATGCCCGCCTCCCTGAGGTAGTCGCCAGAGACATCATTGGGAAACACATCGTCCGTGTCCTCGATGATGAGCGTCGCATGATAGCACGCATCGTGGAGGCAGAGGGGTACCGCGGCCAAGAGGACCCTGCCTCACACGCGTTCCGGGGACCAACCGCCAGGAACTATCCAATGTTCGGTCCCCCCGGTCATGCCTATGTGTATTTCATCTATGGCATGCACTGGATGTTTAACATCAGCGCTCATCCACCGGAGATGCCCGGCGCCATCCTCATCCGGGCCGCCGAACCCGTGCTCGGCACAGAATGGATGGCCGAGCGCCGCAAAGTATCCAGGTCCGTTGAGTTGACCAATGGCCCCGCGAAACTGGCACAGGCCCTGGAGATCGATGGCACCCTTAACGGCCTTGATCTATGTCAGCGTGGTCCACTTTTTCTCGTTGATGGCAGTCTCACAGCCGCCGAAGAGGTGATGTCCGGACCACGGATCCGTGTACCGGGGGACGCAGTCGCCCGGCACCGTCCCTGGCGCTTTTGGATCAAAGATAACCCATACGTCTCCAGATGATCGCATCAAACAGAGGAAGGCAACGAGGTTTCGCCGCCCTCCTCTGCCATAGCCGCTGCGCCGGGTCCTGGATCAAGACTTCAGGTGGTCAGTCAGGATCTCCTCGAGAGTCGGATGACCGATTACCTGCAGCTCATAACGCACCCGGAGCATGGGATGCCTGATCTCCAACAAGCGCGTCAAGTCGATAGGGGTACCCACAATCACCAAGTCGCACGGCGTCCTGTTGATCGTGTTCTCCAAGTCACGGATCTGTGCTTCACCATACCCCATCGCTGGGAGCACACAGCCCGTCGTCGGATACTTCTCATAGGTGGCCGCGATAGAGGCAACCGCGTAGGGTCGAGGGTCGATGATCTCCGCCGCGCCAAACCGCTGGGCTGCTACATAGCCGGCACCATAAGCCATCTCTCCATGGGTCAGCGTGGGGCCATCCTCAATCACCAACACGCGCTTACCACGGATCTGCTCCGGGTGATCCGCAAAGAGCGGTGAGGCAGCTTCCACCACCACTGCATCCGGATTGTACAGCCTGGCATGTTCATAGATCGTACGGATCCCGGCATAATCAGCCGTATCCACCTTATTGATCACCAGGACATCCGCCGCTCGGAAGTTCGACTCTCCAGGGTAATACTCAATCTCGTGACCAGCCCGATGGGGATCTGCCACAGTGATCCACAGGTCAGGCTTGAAAAACGGAAGATCGTTATTGCCCCCATCCCACACGATCACATCCGCCTCCTCTTCAGCCCGCCTCAGGATCGCCCCATAGTCTACGCCCGCATAGACCACAATCCCCCTGTCCAGGTGGGGTTCATATTCCTCACGCTCTTCGATGGTGCACTCATGCCGGTCGAGATCTTCATACGTCGCGAAGCGCTGCACGGCCTGACGGACAAGATCACCATAGGGCATCGGATGGCGCACAGCCACAACCTTGTGCCCCATTGCTTGCAAGACATCGCAGACATGTCGAGTGGTCTGCGACTTGCCACATCCCGTCCGCACAGCACACACAGCAACCACAGGCTTCGTGCTCTCTAACATTGTCGCGCGGCCGCCCATCAACCGGAAGTCGGCGCCATGGGAGATCACCAGGGAAGCCCTGTGCATGACATAGGAATGGGGGACATCCGAGTAGGAGAAGACAACCTGTCCCACTCCATACTGCTCGATCAACTCCGCCAAAGCGCGCTCAGGGTAGATTGGAATGCCATCTGGATAGAGCCCACCCGCCAACTCAGGGGGATATCGGCGTCCTTCAATGTTCGGGATTTGCGTCGCCGTAAAGGCGACAACATCATATCGGGGGTTATCACGGAAATAGGTATTGAAATTGTGGAAGTCGCGACCAGCAGCTCCCATGATGATCACACGGATCTTGTCCACAGAATCTGACTCCTTTCAAAGGTATCCCGGCTACCCGACAGAGCCCAGGGTAGATGAATCACAGCACGCAATCGACAGGACGTTCACAACACATTGCCAGGATAGCGGAGTGCACCTCACGGCTCAAGTGAGATTCGCAAGCAAAACCCACGCCGTTTTTCCTAAGTCGGCTCAAACGAGAAGATCTGAGGAAGAGCGCCTGCTAGGAATACTCTCCCCGGCATCTGGGTGAGAGGGAGAGAACCCACCGGGGCGATGGGCAGAGGATTCCAAGAATCCGCAACGACATCGATATGGGCATGACATAGCACAGTCATGAACAGCTATCGAGGATGAAAAAGCAGCGAATCCACGCGGGGCGTCGGCGATCGACTATTCACCCCCTATCCCCTGTCTCGCTCAGCACACGTAGGACTTGAATCACCTCAGACTGATGCGGAACCAGGGCGCCGAGGACGCCGTTGACAAAACGAGGGGAACTATCTGCGCCGAAACGCTTGGCAAGCTCAACCGCTTCATTAATCGCAACCTTGACCGGTACACCGCCCACCGTGAACTCATATAGGGCCATACGCAGCAGGTTGCGATCAATCACGGCCACTTGATCAAGCGGCCACTCCGGTGCGTGTTCCTGGATATATCGATCGAGTGTCGCGGCCGACGCGGTTACCCCTTGGACAAGTTTGCGCGCGTAAGCTTCAACGCGAGGTGAGAGCCCCTCACACTCCGCAAAACGCCCTTCCAACACGACCGCAGGTGGATGCCCCGCCAGATCGATCTCATAGAGGGCCTGGAGCGCCAGTTCACGGGCCATACGACGCTCACCTTTGACCACGCATCACCTCCCACGGTCACACATGCCTGGCAATGTCGAAAGTCAGTCGGCAGACGTCAATCCCTTATCCTCGGGATACACTACATCCTCGATGTAGACATTGACCGCGTCCACCGTCATGCCCACCATCTGCTGAATAGCTCGAGTGACCTCACGCTGTACAAGACGCCCGAGTTGCAGCAGGCTTTGATCGGGTCCGGCAATGACATGGACATCAACCGTCACGCGACCATCCTTGACCTCTACACAGACAGACTTCCCGGTCACCCCCAAGAACCGGTCCATGTCACGCTCAGCAACATTGACCACGCCCGGGACTTCTGCGACCGTAAGTCGCACAATCGTCTCCAAGACCGTAGGTTCCACGGTCACCACACCGGCTACTGTTTCACCATCTGCCATAGCCCACTATCCCCTTCTCTTCCGTAAACTTGCACCGCCATACACGGAGCGCACGAAGCACAAACTTACACAGCCATAGACTAGCCGATCGGCTCAATCCGTCAAATGCCAGGCCAGACGCTCATGCTTCGACACATATTCCGTAGACAGCAGACGGGCCTCCGTAGAGGCCCGATGATTCTAAGTCCTGCCCTGACATGTAGTACAAGCAACCGCTCACTGTCGCCCGATCATTCTCCCTTTAGATGGATCACAGGGCGCCCTCGGTAGTGTCCACAATTCGGGCAAACGTGGTAGGGCCTAACCAACTCCCCACATACCTCACACTCCAAAAGCGTGGGCAGGGAGGCTGGTGGGAAGCTATTTGCGCGCCGGCGATCACGTCGACTACGCGGGACTCGCCTTTTCGGTACCGCTGGCATGGTCGTTCACTCCCTTATACATTTTTCCTGATGTCACGCACGCTGACATCTCATGAGTACTCAGAACTTCACAACACAGCGATTATACAGGAAACCGCGGCCCTGTCAAATCGTTGTCACATTCTGCGCTCTTGCTGGAACGACTCACGTTCCGCCTCCAGCCGGTGAAGCCCATTTTCCACAACCTTCAGCTCTCGCGTGAGTTCGGCCTGGAGTCGGCTCAGGGCGTCGTAGACATATTCATCAGCGTCCTCTTGAAGACGTTTGGCCTCCTGACGTGCCTCTTCTACGATGGACTTCGCCTGGCGTTGGGCGTCGACCACAAACTGATGGCTGGAGGCCAACCGTTCTGCCTCTTCCCTGGCCCTCGCAATGATCCGCTCAGCTTCCTCCTGAGCAGACTCAATCACCAGTTCGCGCTCACCGATGATCTCCTGCGCACGTGCGATCTCCTCAGGCACAGCCTGCCGTAGCTGAGCCAGGTGACTCCTGACTTCGTCTTCATTGACCATGCGGTGGCCCAGGAAACGGGGACATTCCTCAAGAATGTAACGCTCCAAGCGACCGATTAAGACATCAAGATCCATCTGTCACCTCCCCGTTGAACATCTCGGAGCCAGATCACTGCATGGCGGCCCGTTTCCGTTCCAGTGCATCGAGCACAACGGGGTGCACCAATGAGGAGACATCGCCTCCAGCCATGAAGACCTCTTTAACGATGCTGGCACTCACAAATGCGTACTCATAACTCGTCATCAGGCAAATCGTGTCGATCTCCGGCGCCAACTGTTGGTTAGTCAACGCCATCTGGTACTCACGTTCAAAATCGGAGATCACACGCAGCCCCCGTACCAGAGTCCGTGCCCCCAACTCACGGGCCAGAGCAACTGTCAACCCGGCATAGGGACGCACCTCAATGTTTGGATAATCCGCCAAGACAGTACGTACCAGACTTACACGCTCCTCAACCGAAAACAGCAACACCTTGCTGGGCCGAGCATAGATCGCAACCACCACTTTGTCAAACAACGCTGCAGCCCGTTGAGCAATGTCCTCATGGCCACGGTGAATCGGATCGAAGGAGCCAGGATAAACTGCGATTCGCATGATGCTAACTCAGATCTGTGGACGAGCGCCAGAATGCACTTACCCGCTCACGGAGGCCACGGTACTCCGGCCTCTCGAGCTCAGGATCCTCCGCCAGTAGATCACTCGCGACGTTGCGGACCTCATGCAACAGTCGAAGATCAGTGAAATCAGCAAGCGGTAGCTCGGGGAATCCACTCTGCTGCGTCCCCAGGAACTCACCCGGCCCACGCATTTGCAGATCCTTCTCTGCGAGCTCAAAACCATCGTTGGTCGCTTCAACAGCCCGAAGCCGCTCCAGAGCCTCCTCGCCTGCATGATCAGCAGCCAAGAGCAGACAATAGGATTGATGCTCGCCTCGCCCAACACGTCCCCGGAACTGATGGAGTTGTGCCAGCCCGAAACGGTCCGCGCCGTCGATAAGCAGGACGGTGGCATTGGGCACATCTACGCCCACCTCCACCACTGAGGTGGCCACTAGGATATCGATCTCCCCAGCCACGAATCTTGACATCACCATGTCTTTCTCCTCCGAGCGCAATCGCCCATGGAGGAGCCCCAGCCTCAAGTCGGGGAACACCTCACGCTGCAGGCGCTCATACTCCTCGGTGGCCGCCCTGGCCTCGACTCTCTCGGATTCCTCCACTAAAGGATAGATGATGAAGGCCTGTCGCCCAGCGCGAATCTGGTTACGGATGAAAGCATAGGCTCGCTCGCGCTCCAGGGGCCGCAAGACACGCGTCTGAATAGGTTGACGTCCTGGCGGCATCTCATCCAGCACCGAGACATCCATATGCCCCCATACCGTTAGAGCCAGGGACCGAGGGATCGGCGTCGCCGTCATGACCAATAGGTGAGGGCTTTGCCCTTTCGCACGAAGCAGACCACGCTGCGCCACCCCAAACCGGTGTTGCTCATCGATCACCGCCAGCGCCAAGTTATGGAAACGCACGGCTTCCTGAATGAGCGCCTGTGTGCCGATAACCACCTGGATCGAGCCATCGGCAAGCCCCTGATACACGGCCTCTCGCTCAGCTCCTGTGACACTGCCAGTCAATAACGCCACAGTGGGTCTCGGCTCAGGGAAGGAGACAAAGAGCCGAGACAGGCTCTTGTAGTGCTGCTCCGCCAGGATCTCCGTAGGTGCCATCAACGCAGCCTGAAAACCCGCGTCGGCCACCACCGTCATCAACAGAGCTGCCACAACTGTCTTGCCGGCCCCTACATCTCCCTGTAACAGGCGATTCATGGGAGTCCCAGACGCCAGGTCCTGCAGCATCTCACGAAGCGAACGCTGCTGGGCTCCAGTCAACTCATAGGGAAGCGCACGCATCAACGCACTCAACCTCTCCGGCTCGACGCTGATCCGTTGTCCCACTTGAGACTGCCACACAAGGCGCTGACGCAGAAGCCCCAATTGGAGGTACAGCATCTCCTCAAAAGCTAACCGGCGTCGGGCAGCGCGTAGATGCTCCTGATTCTCGGGAAAATGAATGCCCCACAATGCCCGGCCCAGGGGTAAAAGACCATGGGCTTCACGCAGGGATTCCGGCAGCGGATCAGGTATACGTTCGGCCCACGCCCTCAAGGTGCGCTCTATCAGACCCCGCAGCCACCGCTGTGTGATCCCCTCACAGACGGGATACACCGGTTGAATCCGTACGTTCTTCAAATCTCCACGCCCGACAACCTCCCATTGGGGGGCATTCATCGTGAGGCGTCCCAGATATTGATCCACTTTCCCACTGACCAGAAGTTGCATGCCTGGCTTGATCCTTCTCTCCAGGTAGGGCTGATTGAACCATGTTACCTGCAACGTACCCGTGTGATCGGACAGGATCGCCTGAAAGATATCTCTACCTGTCCGTGTCTTGCGATGTGACACCGACCAGACCGTGCCAAGCACGCTGGTGAGTTCGCCGTACTCCAGATGATTGATCGTCACGAGTCGCGAGAAGTCCTCATAACGGTGGGGATAGTGATGGATCAGGTCACGAATCGTTCGGACACCGATGGTCTTCAGCTTGTTGGCCCGCACACTCGAGACACCAGACAGCACAGTGACAGAGGCGTCCAATCCCCTGCCCTCTGCCGCACGCCTGGATGATGTCATCCGACCTTGTGCCACGCCGCCACCAGTTGTCGTCGGCCTCGTACGTTGCCCGCCCTCCCCCACGGCTTGGGGGCCCTGTTCAGGGGGTAAAGGTTCCTCCTCAGCCTTTTCCCCTCCCTCGGCATCGGTATCGCCCCGTTGCTGCGGCCGCGGAGCCTGCCGGATGAGCTGTAGCAACTCGCGGAGGACCGAAGGGCGTGTTTCCCGATCGACCGAACTGTACTGTTCGAGCAGGCGGGCCACCTCGTCAACCCAGGCGGCTGCTCCCTCTCCCAGAGCATCCAGCGCTTGTTGACGCCATGCGCTGGCATAAGCAGCCAATCCCCCACCCACAACCACACGATCTCGGAACTGCTGATCACCGGCCTCACGGCGAAGGATGTCCATGAGGCGCTCCAGCGGTTCAATCGTTCCTTCGCTCAAATCCATTCCAACCTCGATTCACCCACAATGTCTACCATACACCGTCTGAGCCCTTATCAGACCCCAACCGGGTCACGTACCAAGGCCACCCCCAGGCACCCCGGCCCCACATGGGAAGCAAAGACAGGTCCCACTGCGATGATCGGACACCACAGATCGTCGACATATTGAGCCACAAACGCCTGCAATCTGGCGATCAAAGCGTGATCAACCCCCGAATGCAGAATCGCCAGCTTGCGCAAGGGCAAAGCCTGCGCCACCTGAGCAGCCACAGCTTCGATCCCACGCCCGAACGTGCGGACGCGTTTCAAGAGAAACGCCTCTCCCCGCGCAAACCCGATCACCGGTCTGATGCCTAACAGGCTCGCAAGCTGGCTCTTGAACCATCCGACACGCCCACTGCGATGCAAGAACTCCGTCGACTTCACCACTCCCATCACCTGGACACGGCTGCGCAGGGCAAGAACGTGGTCAATGGCCGTGGCCACGGCCTGCCCCTCGGCCAGTCGCTCAGCCATCTCCATGACCAACCACCCCACGCCTGTCGAGACTTGGAGCGTATCGAGAACGTGCACTGGAACTTCATGGAAGTCCTGCGCAGCTAGCAAGGCATGAGCATAGATGCTGCTCACAGTGGAAGCCGTGAACAGTGCAACAATTTCCTCAACCCCCCGCCGCGCCAGGTCCCGGTAGGTACGGAGAAACTCCTCGGGGGGCGGAGAGGCTGTCGTTGGGCCAGGGTGCCCCACTTCCAGTTGTTTATAGAACCACGCGCGATCAAGTGTGCCATCATCCCGGTAGGTCTTACCATTCATCATCACATAGACCGGCAACACGGTGATACCGCAGGCCGACAAGACCTCAGAAGGAAGATCAGACACACTGTCAGTCACCAGCCCCACACGTTGCCTTACCACCGCGTGCCGGCACCCTCGTAGACGATGAGCCCCAACCCCTCAGGCCCGATGTGAGCAGCAATAATAGGATCATAAACGATAATCGGGATCTCGAGGGAGGGTGCGATCTGCGATAGCCGATTCCTCAGATCCTCAGCCTCAGTGCGTAGTTTTTCACTCCCCTGGAAGATAATCAATTTGCGCATGCGAGTGAACTCAGAAGCAAACTCAATGAGCTTATCGAGCGCCCGTTCAGGTTTGCGACTCTTCTCTAAGGGCATGATCTCTCCTTCCTCAATCTCCAGGAAGGGATGAACTTTGAGCATCGCACCAAGAATGGCCTGGGTTGCGGTTAGCTTCCTACTCCGGTAGATGTAATCCAACGTGTGAGAGATCATGACCACGTAGATGCGGGGAATCATGCCACGAATTCTCCGCACGACCTCTGCTACTGGGATATTGCCCTGCTGCAGCAACTCACCAGCCCGTTCCACCAACAACCCTAGACCTACCGAGACGGTTTGTGAATCCAGGATCGTGATGTCACACCGCCCCAAGAAGTCACGGGCTGCGATCCGCGCGTTGCGCACGACTGGGCTCATCTGACCTGACGACAGGATCACGAGCATACGGTTTGTGCGGAAAAGCGAACGCTCAAACACAGCACGGAAATCGTCAGGAGACGGAGCCACTATCCGCAGCGGACTCCGTGAGCGAGAGAGTTCTTGGAGCAATGCCAAATGCCCTGGTGTCTGCTGGTCATACATGAAGCTCTTTCCGCCAGCGCTGGCCACAATGGGCAGCGCGATAACACCAAGTTCGCGCAAACGATCAACGGGCAGAACAGCCGTACCATCTGTGATCAGTTGTACATGCGAGTTTGTGACCACCTTACAAGCTCCCAACTTCAGACGTGGATGTTAACGACACCTCGGAATGTGAAATGGTCAATCTGAGCAAGCCGAAAACCTCATTCAATGGAAATGATGTAAGGGTAATGAGGCTGCCCACCCTCAAGCACCTCGAACTCAAGATCGGGATAATCCTCCATCAATTGATCCCGCAGCTCCTGGGCCTCCGCCTCTGTCACCTGTTCTCCATAGTAGAGCGTGACCAACTCCCGGCCATCCAGGTCGGCCTCGGCCAACAGCCACCGGACCACTTCCTCGAAGGAGTTAGCGTCCACGACCAATTCACCATCGAGGAGTCCAATGGCATCACCTTCTCGGACCTTGATGCCATTCAAGGCCACATCTCGTGTAGCCCACGTGACCTCGCCTGTGATGACCTCCTGTGCTGCTTCCATCATGGCCTCGGCGTTTTCCTCAAGCGTGGCCTCCTGATCCAGGGCCAGAAGGGCTGAGACCCCTTGAGGGATCGAACGCGTCGGGACTACCACCACATCCTTCTGGCTCACCTCCGCCGCCTGTTGTGCGGCGAGGAGAATGTTCTTGTTGTTCGGAAGCACGATCACCTTGTCAGTGGGCAATGCCTCTATAGCTTCCACGATCTGAGCCGTGCTGGGGTTCATCGTCTGGCCTCCCTCCACCACCGTCGTGGCTCCTAAGCTGCGGAAGATGCGACTGAGCCCCTCCCCAGCCACGACCGTAACCACACCAATGTTCGGAGGTTCCTCCTGCACAAGAATGCTTGCAGGAGCCTGGAACGCAGACCCTATCTCCTGACGCTGAGCGTGGGCAGCGCTGTAAGCCTCATACTGAACCCGCATGTCCTCAACGACGACATCCCGAACCGACCCGTACCGAGCCCCCAAACTGATTGGCTTGCCTGGGTCTGCCACATGGACGTGAACCTTGATCGCTGACTCATCCCCCACCGTAAGCGGACAGTCTCCCATAGCTTCGATGGCTGCTCGAAGCTCTGCCACGTTCAGGTTCTCCCCCATCACAATGAACTGCACATCGTAGGGATAGGCACTGTCGAAGTGCAGAGCATCCTCTCCCTCCGGGTGAGCATCCAGGTGTAGATGAGAGAGATCCTGGGTGTGAGCGACAATCTTCTCAATAGGCAGACCAAGGAGATCACGTAACATGCCTTCGAAGATCAAGAACAGCCCCTGCCCGCCGGCATCCACAACCCCGGCCTGTCTCAGCACGGGCAAGAGCAGAGGTGTTCTATCGACAGAGATCTGTCCTCGTTCCACAATACGCTGAAAGATCTCCACCAGATCGTCTGTCTCTTGCGCTGCCTGGGCAGTTTCCTCCGCCATCTCACGCACCACGGTCAAAATGGTGCCCTCCACCGGCTTGACCACGCCCTTATAGGCGGTCTCTGTCGCCACCCGCATCGCCTCGACCAATGATTCCGGAGTCAGCGTGGGATTGCCATCCACGCCATAAGCGAATCCCCGCCAGATCTGAGAGAGAATGACTCCAGAGTTGCCACGAGCCCCCATCAGCGCGCCGTGGGCAGCCTTACCCATCAGACGCCCTACATGCGGTTCTTCAATTTGGGCGATCTCCTCCCACGCGGACGTCATCGTCAACGTCATATTCGTGCCCGTATCACCATCTGGCACAGGGAAGACGTTTAAGGCATTGACAGACTCTTGATGTTGCCGCAGCCACAGCAAAGCAGATTGAAATAAGGTCTTGATGCGATGGCCATCCATGGCCCGTACCGGGCTCACCTCCAATGTACCCACACTAGATACCCTCCCTTAACCCAGATCGCTCACCCTGAGCGCCTGTACGTGGACATTCACCGCAGCTACAGGCATCTCCAAAGCCCGTTCGACCTGATATTTCACGACATGCTTGATGCTTTCTGTCACCGTTGAGATGCGTGTTCCATATTCCATCACGACGTAGACATCGATCACAATCTGACCATCCTGCACCAGGACCTCAACTCCCCGCTTCCGGTCAGCTGATAGTATCTCCGCCAAACCTGTGGCGAAGTTCCTGGGCACGGTCCCCACCACCCCATAACATGTTTGAACCGCCTCGCTTACAATCGAGGCAATAGCGGCTTGTGCAACCTCAATCCTGCCTCGGGCTTCCATCTTCTCATCCATTGGACCAGACCCTTTCAAGTTGCCTTCCAGCATCTGTATGGTATGATATGTAAGTTATCACGAAAATGAGGTGAGACATGGCAAAGTGCGAAATCTGTGGCAAGAGCCCTATGTTTGGCCACAACCGGAGCCACTCCATGCGCGCGACCAAGCGTATGTTCCGGCCCAACATTCAGCGCAAACGGGTGCTGATCAACGGTCAGTACCGCCGCATCAACATCTGCACACGATGTTTGCGCACGCTCTCTCGAGAGTGAGAAAGTGTCACGGCGGTTGACTAACTGCGTCACAGGTTGACCGTCAAGCCGTAAGAAGCCACAGCTCCATTCGTACACATAGTCCGAATGGAGCTGACGCTTTAGCAACATTGACAGACCTCTCACGTCATACCCCTCATACGAGCGACGATCGTAAAGCCTGTACCGCGGCCGCAACGCCCTCAGGCGCACCGTAGATCGCCGAGCCAGCCACCAAAACATTTGCCCCCTGCGCCACCACCTGCGGCGCCGTTTCAACATCAATGCCCCCATCCACCGACAGCAACACCTCGCGCGACAGGGTTTGTGTCATTCGATGCACAGCCGCGACTTTGTGCAACATCTCCGGGATGAAGGCCTGTCCTCCAAATCCAGGGTTTACCGTCATCACCAGGATCAGATCCAGGTACGGTAACACGTACGCCAGCACATCTTCCGGCGTTGCCGGGTTGAGAGCCACACCGGGGCGAACGCCCAGGCCCCGTATCTGCTCAAGCAGGCGATGCAGATGGACCGTTGCTTCAGCGTGGACCGTCAGAAGATCCGCACCAGCCTCTGCAAAGGCCTGCAAGTACCGCTCCGGATGCATGATCATCAGATGGACATCAAGTGGTAGTGTCGTCACAGAGCGGACCGCAGCTACCACCAACGGCCCCACGGTGATGTTAGGTACGAACTGGCCATCCATCACATCGATATGAATCATGTCCGCGCCAGCAGCCTCTGCGGCCTGGACTTGCTCACCCAGGCGCGCAAAGTCTGCGGACAGGATCGATGGTGCGATACGTACCTGGCTACTCATAACCTCCATATGATACCGTGGATGAAAGGAAACGCAACCATTTCACAGCAGTTCGTCATTGGGGTGAGAAGTGCAAGGGCGCACCTCGACGATACCTGATCGTGCGGCATTTCCTACTCGGCTGTGAAATGCTCCGGCGCAGGCTGCAATCTATACGACATCCATCCCAGTCTGCCCCTCTACGGTTGCTCGCCCCGCACTAAGGAATGCTCACAGCACCGCGTGAGACATCTTCCCAACGGGGTAAACCGTCATACCGTGGAGGCCAGGTCGCCGTATAGAACTCCAGGTAGTCCGGCAGTCCCCCTCGCCAGAGGCTATCAACGTGACCACCCTCATGCACCTGATAGACCACGTCAACCCCTGCCTCAATCAGCAGGTCGCGAAGTTTGATAGCACCTGCCCGCGCCCAATCCGCGTCCCCTGCATCGAGGTAGATTCGGACGCTTGCAAGTCCACTCTGAGCAAGCAGGTAAGGATCATATTGCGGCAAAGGCCGATTGAGGGCCAGGGCAGGGCTGTGCCCACCGACCGCTCCGAACAACCCTGGATGGCGAAAAGCGATCTCCAGAGCCCAGACCCCCCCACGAGAGATACCGCCAATTGCGCGGCCCTCAGGGGTAGCCCATGTGCGGTAGCTGCGATCAATGTGCGGGACCAATTCATCCACCACAAAGCCTTCGAAGGAGTCAGCCCCCCCACTCGAGTTCACGTAGTGCCCATTGGAATCGGCGCCAGGCAGCACCACAATGAAAGGGCCCACGAGTCCGCGACTGATCCAGTCATCGCTCAAAGCATCAACACCCAGGTCCATCCAATGCCACTCATCCAGGGGCCAGCCATGCAGAAGATAGAGCACGGGGAAGGCCTTGTCCGGGTACTGATCATAACAAGGCGGCAGATGGACCAGGTAACGGACACGCTCAGAGATCTTCTGGCTTTCAAGCACACCGATCTCCGTACGCCCTGTCAGGTAAGGACAGGGGAGAGGGGCTGACGCCTGTGAGCCCACAGGATCGGATGGAACATCCGTTGGCCCTTCCTCGGCCGATGCTGTAGGAGATGGAGACACTTCAGGTGTCGGCTTGGCATCAGTCGTGGGGGTCAGGGTCGCCTCTGGTATGGACGTCGATGCCGATGTGGGTGTCGACACCGATGGCATCGCCGTACGCCTAGAGGGAGAAGGCCTTTCAGCCCCTGCCCCAACTGAGCAACCAACCAGCGAGACCGTACTGGCTACAAGAACGAGAAGCACAAGGTATACGGGGACACCAAGAGCGGACACGCCCTTTTTTTGTTTCACCATGATAAGTCAATCTAACACGAGCGGCATCGCCGTCAAGGGGTCACTGTCGGCAATTATCCACAACTCTGCGGGTGCAACGATGGCCACACTGGACAGGCTTTGGTGAAATCCTCACTCCAACCCACAGATGCAGCTATCCCCCACACATAGACAGACGGCAAACCAGGAAAAGGATCACAGGGAATAAGACATCTGAGGATCAACTAAGGAGAGGGGCCACCGTACCTGCGGGTTTGTCTTCACTGAACTACCACACAAAAAGAGA
>CAYLRT010000056.1:0-17195 GCA_964385885.1 uncultured Anaerolineales bacterium
TGGAGTGCGGCGACACGTTGACCCTCCCGCGGATTTGAAACCCATGGGAGGGCAGACTCGGTTCCACCGCCTTCCTGGTTGCGCATCGCAGCCCTTCACATTGTAGCCCGCCCTGACAGCCCCGGCCTTCCCTGTGCCCCTCAATTTGCGGGCACGGGAGATATGGTATCCTCCTAAGGCCTCCCGCACCGGGCCGGAGGCGGGTGCGAGGGACCCCAGCACTGCTGTGGATCGAACTATGAGAGAGGATCGTATGGGAGAGACTTCTTCGTCTGAACAACGCCCGCCGTTCTGGCAGACGCTCAACCGGCCGGTGGTTACACTGCTCCTGCTCCAACTGATGAGTGGCATGATCCTGTCGCCGCACCGGACCTTCTTCCCCATCTATATCAAGGACCTGGGCTATTCGGCCATCGTGATCGCCAACATCGCCACGGCCAACCAGGTGGCGGGGCTTATCGCCTCGCTGGTGGGGGGCTCGTTGAGTGACTCGCTGGGCCGCAAGGCCACCCTGTTGTTGGGCAACCTGGGGTATCTGGTGGCCAGCCTGGTCTTCCTCAGCCACTCACCGGGCTGGATTGCGGTGTTGTGGACCATCGGTGGGCTGGGGCTGGGCGTGCATACGTTGGGGGGGCAGAGCTACCTGATGGATGTCGCGGCCCGTGGCTACCTGGGGTTGGTCTCGGCCCTGTTCAACTGGGGCTACACGCTGGGGGGCGCCCTGGCCAGCCCCATCGCCGGCCTGTTGTTGGAGCGCAGCGGCTACACGCTCTTCGCCTGGGTGTTGATCGGCTTTGCGTTGCTCACCGTGGCCGTCAACCAGTTCGTCCTGCCACGCTCCCCGGTGGAGCGCCACGCGCGCCGTCTGGACCTGAAGCGTTTCCTGGGCTACGGCGACATCGCCGCCCGTCGCACAGTCGTGTTGCTTTCGGCGCTGCGCTTCCTGCCCACGCTGGCGTACGCCATGATGGGGCTGCTGGTTCCCCTGCTGCTCGACGCCGCCGGAGCCAGCAAGACCGTGATTGCCTGGTATGCTACGGTCAGTTTCGTGGTCGCTGCCCTATCGCAGTTGGTGGTGGGGCGGGCAGCCGACCGCTGGGGGGCCAAGCTGGCGACGGCGGCCATGTTCACGGCGCTCATCGTGGGCGTGTTGGGGCTGGCGGCCTGGCCGTCACACCTCTGGCTGGTCTTCGCGTCAGGCACCCTGGGCATCGCCGCCGCGTGGTCGCTCTCTACCCTGCTACCCAGCCTGGTGGCCGTCGCCACCGTGCCCGAGGAACGCGGACGCGTCCTGGGTTTTATCCACCTGTGGTGGAATGTCGCTATGATCGTCGGCTCCATGGCCGGCGGGGTCCTCTTTGAGCTGGGCCACGGGCTGCCGTTCTGGATCTCCGGCACCATCAACCTGCTGTCGCTGGTGCTGCTCTTCGTCTATTATCGCGTCGCCGAGGGGGAAGCGCGGCCCCTGGAGGAGCTTGGCGATGTGTGACCCGGAATTCATTTCGGGCCTGGACTCTGGCTTTTTGGCCAAGGGGGGAGTGTCCCCAGGAGGGCCCTGGCACAGCCGTGCGCCCAAACGATGGTGACCGTCACCCGCGGGCGTTCCTACATGTGATGGGCCTGTCGGGGACGAGGGGCCAGCGGGGTGGCAACGCCCCGCTGGGTGACTGTCACCAGGATGGGGGGCCTTGGATGAACACCCAAGTGACGGTCACCTTGCGGGAAGGTGTCCTCCCCATGGCCTGTGGGTAAAGCGAGGGGGGCTTATGGTGGGCCGTTGGCAGGTGACTGTCACCTCCCAGGCCAACGGTCGCCTATTTTGGGAGTGCGGTGCGGCAGCGCCGCTTTCGTCCAGTCGTCCCTACACACAGACCCGAAAGCGGCGACCTGTCGCCGCAGTCCAAAAGTAGGGATGCACAGCCGTGCATCCCTACGGTGGTGGCCGTGCCCCTATGCTGTTGTAGTGGTGGAGGCGGCCCGTTGTGCGGCCCGCTCCGTGCGGATTGCCACCACCACGCTGCCGGCCAGCAGTGCCGCGCCGATGATGGTCAGTGTGGTGTGCCAGACGTCGGCGTAGTTGATGCCGTTGATGGTGTGGGTGGGGGCCATTATGTATTGGATGGTGAGGGTCAGCACGCCGGTGACGGCCATGGCCATAGAGGCGGCCTGTCTGCCCGTCTCCTTCTCCTCCGGCGGCTTCTCGTAGTTCACGCCCTGCCAGATGCCGGGCAGACGGAAGAGCAGGAAGACGATGAGCGTCAGCAGATTGGCGTAGAAGACGGCATCCACTGGCATGGACGAGCCGCGCAGCGCGCGCGAGGCCAGCATGTGAATCAGGTTGAGAATGCTGCCGATGATGAGTAGGGTCAGGGCGTAGCGGTATGCCTGGCTGGCCCCGCGCACCAGCAGGACGACCGCGCGGATTCCCAATGCCCCCACCACGACCCCGATCACCACGAACAGGATCCACAGCCATTGATAGGATGCGATGCTGGCAAACATGGGGCCGTAACCGGTTGGGTTAAAGGCCACGCAGCTTGTGCCGGCGCCGCCCAGCAGCGTGAACGCCGCCGTCAGGCTCATGAGAACGATGCCCACAATGCGAAGAGTCTTTGCCCACCAGGTGTTTCTCATCAAATACCTCCTTCAACTAGAACTGAAATGAAAGCAGACACTATCCACCATGCCTTGAGCTACGTGGATGCAAAACCGAGCACGAGTGCAGTTGTCATCAACAGTAGCAGGCCCGGTAGTAGCCGCAGGACGGTCGCGCGCGGCAGGCAAGGCCGGCCAGCCCGCAGGAACGACAGCAGCAGCCCTCCCACGCCCATCAGTGCCCCACCCAGGCTCACCAGCACAAAGCCAGGGCGGGCCAGGCCAAGGGCCGCCTGGACGATGGGGAGCAGGACGATCACCATCCCGGCGACGCCGTGCACCACCGCCAGCACAATCACCGGCAGTCCGCCCTCCCGGGGTGGGAGGCGCGTAAGGGCAATCGCCAGCAGCCCACCCACCACGAAGATCAGGTAGGGGACTCGCCATGTCGCCAGAAACTGCCATACCAGCCCAAGGGAAAGGCTCAAGGGGACGACACTGGCGGCGATGAGCACCGTGGGGCTCGCTGGCACGTCCCACCCCAGGATGATGAGCAGCAGGCAGGCGACCACCAACGCGCCAAAGGCAATGGTATAGGCGATGATGGGCACGATGGCCAGGTTGTCAATGCCCACCACGATCTGCCACGCGGCCAGGATAGCCGTGAGGAGCAGCAGGAACCGCTCGATCATGGTCTCTTTCATGGTCTTGATCCCGTTCCGCTCTGCCTACAGGGATAGGACCAGCATGGCGCTTAGCATATACACGGATGCGAATTTGAACAACCCGAAGTTGATCCGCTCATTGGGATGGAAGACGCTGATTAGAGCCAGCAGGAAAAGCCCCGTGGACAGTACAGCCAGCAGGCGTAGGAACCCCCATTGTACGCCGATCAGAACCGCGGCAGCTCCTGTGGTCAGCGCGACCAGTACACTGGAGATGGCGATCACCAGTCGCGTGGCGCGGAAGCCGTAGACAGATGGAAAGGTAGGGACGCCCGCTGCACGGTATTCGTCGACATAGCGCATGGCAAAGGTCAGGATGTGAGTGGGGATCCAGAACAGGATGGCGAGGGACAACAGGATCCCTATGAGGTCAACGTGACCCAGGGCCAGTACACGCCCCGCCAGGATGGGCATGCCCCCCGAGATGCCGCCCCAGACGATACTCCAGCAGGTGCGCCGCTTGAGCCAGACGGTATACACCACCGCATCGAAGAACCAGCCGGCGAAGACCACCAGCGCGTAACGGGCGGACAGGAACAGGGCAAGCCCTACGCCTGCTACCGTGAGTGCCAACCCCAGGCGCAGGGCCTCGCCGGGGCTGACCTGTGCACTGGGCAGCGGCCGGCGGCAGGTGCGGCTCATGATGGCGTCAATGTCGCGATCGTACCACATGTTGAGCACCGTGGAACCGGCGATGGCCAGGAACAGACTGACCGTCAGCGCGATGAGGGTGGGGGCGTGTAGCACCGGGCAGCGGGCCGTCATGTAGCCCGCCAACCCGGTGCAGAGCAGGAGGCCAGTCTGCAGCGACTTCGTGAGCGGCCAGTAGACTCTGAGCTTTGCTAGCACGGTCTTCATCAGGCACCCCCGGGGCAACATCCAGGTCTCAGCGCGTGCATCGGAAGCCCACGCCAGGGCCGTAGTAGAAGGGTGGCGCGCTGTTGCGCACCCACACGCGCAGGTCCATCTCGTAGGTATCCTTGGATCCGCCGTGCATCAGGCGATCGCTGAACCCCTCCTGTGGTTGCACGTCGCCTATCCACTGCCACACGTTGCCCGCCATGTCGTACAATCCGTAGGGGCTCACGGCGTTCTCGGTCTGGAAGCCGTCGTAGGTCTTGCCGTTGTAGAATCCCACGGGCGTGGTGCGCGAGCCCAGACGGCGCATGTCCTCGAACGGGTCGTGGCTTTGGTAGAAGTTAGCATGGTGTCTCGTGATCTCCTCACCCCACGGGTAGGAACGTCCGTCGGTGCCGCGTGCGGCCTTCTCCCATTCCAGCTCGCTGGGCAGGCGCCAGCCGTAGTGCTGACAGTAGGCACGGGCTCCAAACCAGGATACATTGGTCATGGGGTGGTTCTCCCAGCCCGGCTGGACCGAGAAAGCCTGCCCGTCAAAGGTGAAGCGGGAGGCAGGGTCGTTCAGCGGCACCACGACATAGTCACCCGGGTCGATGCGCATCTCGTGCTTCTTGCCAAAGAAGGGATCACCCGGGTAGTAAACCACCACAGCATCGTCGGTCAGCTTGACGCTGCCGTCCTCGAGCGCGGCGTTCAGGAAATCCACGTACTGGGCGACGGTTACGTCGGTCACCATGATCTCAAAATCGTGATCCACGGTGGCCTCCTCGCGGTGTTGACCCGCGAGGAAGGGACCGGCTGGCACTTCGGCCCAGGCCGTGGGATCCACCCCTGGGTCATAGACGGGCGGCGGAGCGGCCACGTCCACGGGTGCGCAGGCGGCCAGGGCCACGATCAGCAGACTGAGGGTCAGGATAAGCTGTCTCATCACATCACCTCCTCCGCCAATTCCTGGCGGCCTTCTTCTGTCCAGCGGCCCTGACGCTTAAAGAGATCGGTCAGTCGCCAGACCATGACTATAGCCAGCACGACCAACAGCGTGCCCAGGCCAATGTCCATCAGCAGGATCACAGTGTTGACCAGGGGCTGTTGCTCTGCCTCGGAGATGAACAGGCGTTTGATCTCGAAGATCGTCACGGAGGCGAAGGCCAGGTCCGAGAAGATGATGATGGCCCAGCCGTAGAGCTTGCGGAGCTTGCCCTTCAGGCCGATGATGTCACCGTAATAGAGCAGGATGATGGTGGCAATGATCGCTGCCAGCACGTGCCAGTGACCGGTTAGCTCAATATGCTCCTCTCGGTGTGGCCAGAACCGGAAGACCTCGTCCAGGCGGATGGCGAAGAAGATGCCGATGCCGCTGACGGTGAAGTTCATGAACACCATCTGCCACAGCGGGCCGAAGCGTAGCGGGTCCCGCACCAGCGCCTTGATCTTCTGCCAGGCAGACGGGCGAGCCAGATCGGCGGTGCCCTCGCGGATCATGCGATCCCATCCGTAGATCACCAGCATCAGCGCGCCGAGCATGGCTGGCGTCGCGCCCACGTAGATGACCGTATGGGCGATGTGCTCCAGGGGCGTGGGGACCCCCCATACACCCAGATTGAGCACGATGGTGCCCAGGATAATGAGCGGCATGGCGATCTTGTGAAGAATGCCCTTGAAGTTGAGCCAGCGACCAATGATGAGGGTGAGCATGATGGCGATCAGTGCCAGCATGATGTGGAGGTGGCCGATGATTGAGTACTGCATGGTGGTCTTCTCGGGCAGGCGGATGACGTCCTCGGCTGTGAACACATTGAAGCCATTGCCGAAATAGGAGCCGGGGACAGCACCGAACAGCGCTGAGAGGACGGTCGTGAGGGACGTGGCAAAGAACGCCGCCCGTTCCATATCCACGGGCCGTCGGGCGTGCTCCCCTTTGGCTCCTGCGGGTCGAGGCAGCCGATAGGCGGGATCCCAGGGCCAGAGGGCTACCGTCAGCAGGACTCCGGCAAACCAGATGAGCGAGAGGCCGGCGATGTAGAGACCGTGGAAGGCCCAGTTGTGCCCCCAATAGGCGAAGGCCATCCCAAAGATCATCGCCATCCAGTAGCCCACGGTGATCAGCAGGCGCGAGATGGTCCTGTACAGCTCCTTCATCTTGACCAGGCTGGTGACCATGTAGACCTCAATGGCCACGACGGCCATGGCGATGGAGTGGTAGAGGATGATGATGCGTCCCTCGCGCTCCGCAGGCCTGAGGTCCATGTGCAGGGTGCGCACCACGAAATCCCGCACACCCATCTCGGCCATTGGGCCCGAGAGCATGCCGAACAACGCCGTCTCCATGGCGATCATGGCGATGGCCACCAGGATCAGGCCCTTGGTGGACTTAAAAAGGTAGTTGAAACGATCTCGGATGAACTGCATGGAATGCTCCTTGAGTTAAGGTGTTTGGGTGTTGCCTGCCGTCAGCCCCTGATGTCTTTGACGAAGCCCCAGGTGAACGCCAGCGTCATCAGGAGCAGGAGCGGGGGGAGGATGGACATGATAACGTCCGGGCTGAAGAAGAGAAGTTGCGTGCCGGCAGAGATGAAGGCCAGGGCGATGCCGCCGATCCCGATGAGCAGGCCGCCAATGCCGACCCACCAGAAGCCCTGAGGGGCGTCCTTGGCCAGGAATGGGCCGAGGAAGATGACCAGCCCCGCCACGCCATGGAAGAGCGGGACCGAGATCTTACGTCCGATCTCGATGCCACCGATGCTGGAGAGGGCGATGGCCAGGAAACCGATCAGGGCGAACCACTTGAACGGTTTCTTCCACTGAGGGAAGTACTGCTCCATCAGCCCCATAGAGATCCCTAGCGGGATCAGCGAGGCCACGGTGAGCACATAAGGTGAAGACAGGATGTCAAGCCCCAGGAAGATGAGGAGAAGCCCAGAGATCAACAGCACAAGGAACCCCATCATATAATAGACATCGTAGAGGGCACGTTCCTTGCTCCAGCGGGTATAGAATCGCCAGAGTAGATAGATAGCCGTCAGGCCGGTCAGCAGGAGAAACAGATTGTCGAGCGTGACCAGTTTCATGATGCACTCCTTTCGATGAGGACACTTCACTCAGGAGCCCGCGTCGCCCCGCTGACAACGCACCGGCCCTTAGTATAGGTTGTCTTCTCTCCGGTGACAAAAGAGCGCACCACCCGGCCCCGACGTTCGCTAACTGGCGCCCCACTCCTCCAACATCCTGCGTGGCCCTGGCAGGAGCAGGGTGACCAGTAACCCGGTGCTGATCAGCGGCGCCGGCAGGAACATGGAGAAGCGGTGCACCTCGGCCAGGGCATTGTGCAGCCCCAGCGGATACCCCGCCAGCATCGACATAGCGGCGGCAAAGATGCCGACTGGGATGGCCCATGATCTCTTGCGCAACACGGCGAAGATGAAGACCGCCCACGCAGCCGCGCCCCACCAGCTTACCTGCTGGGACATCACGTACATACCGTTCCAGAAAGGGTCGTCATGCGAGGTGGTGTACTTGGCGATGGGGGCCACACCGTCGATAAAGGTCAGCACATAGGCCAGCCCGGCGACAAAGGTGAGGACGATGATCTTGCCCTTCACCCCGCCGATGAGGAGCATGCCGAACCACAGCACCAGCGCCATGCCAAAGACAACCAGGGTGGGGGTTGGCAGGTCCCTGGCCATCGCCGGGATGGCGGGGAAGAAGCCGGCCAGTAATTGGATTGTAGCAGCCACCGCGCCCCAGAACCAGGCCCAGGGCTTCCGGCGGACGAAGCCATAGAGCACGGGGGCCCAGAGTGCACCAGCAGCGGCGCCAAGCCACCCCAACACCGCCAGCGTGATCCTGGCTGCGGCACCTTCATCGGTCCGGCCAGACGCGATCTGGGCGTCGATCACCGGGTTGTACTGATCGGCAAGCAGATAGAAGATCAGCAGGCCGGCCGCGAGGCCGATGATGGACAGGATGATCCCCAATTTACGGTTGTTCTTCATGGTTGCTCCTTCCTCCCGTTGGTGGATCACGCGGGACACGTAACTGAGACACCTGGACGTCGCCTTCCCATGACATCAGGGATCAACAGCGACAGGGCGTTCCTATCCCTCAGTGTATAGGCCCGGGTTTGCCTCGTCTACGACTTTTGTCGTATGGCTATGGCTGTCACGAACGTCCGCGTTCCGCCAGACCCTCGGCGTCCAGCACCACGATGGCGTGCCGCTCCACCCGGAGCAGGCCCTCCCCTTCCAGGGACTTGAGGGCGCGGCGCAACACATCGCGCACCGTGCCCAGGCGCACCGCCATCTCATCAAAGGTGGTCCAGGCGCGGCGCGGGACCAGCAGTTGGCCCTCGTGGCGCTCGACGTTTTGCAGCAGGGTGTTGGCCAGCCGGGCCTCTACGCTCCTCAACGACAGGTCCTCGACCAGGTTGGTGAAGTGCAGCACCCGTTCCGCCAGGCGGCGGATGACGGCCCTGGCGAACGTGGGATAGCGGGGGAGGAGACCGAGGATGGTCTGTGCCGGGATGACCCACACCTCCACATCCTCAAGCGCCGTCACAGTACAGGGGTAGGCGTGGGTGCTGAATGCCGCGATGTCGCCAAATACCTCGGGAGGACGCAGGACGAGGAGTGCCTGTTCGCGGCCCCGGCGGTTCACGCGCGTCGCTTTGACCCAGCCTGCCTCGAGGATGTAGATCGAGTCGGCTGGTTCACCCGCCACGTAGATCACCTGCCTCGCCTCGTAATGGCGCAACGCAGCCACCGCGGCGATCTCCGTCAGGACCCCCGCCGGCAGGTCGTCAAGGTGGGGGATCCTACCCAGGAGCGCCTGCAGCCGCGGCATGTGGGGTGGGCAACGGGGCTTAATGGTCATGTGGAGCCCGCCTTTCTGCCTGAAGTCGCTGTCTCTTGCGCATCTTCATGGCCTCCCGCTGGGTCGTGTGTCCGGCGGGGCAGGTCTTGGGTACTGTCCAGGGCTCGCATCACATTGTCCAGCGTGAGTAGGTCGGCATTGGCTCCCGGCTCCAGCAGAGGGCGCACATCTTCCACCACGCGATCCCAGTCGATTCGCTGAAGATGGTCGGCCAGGATAGAGCGCCAATTGTCGGCGGTCAGGAATGGACCGGTCCATCCGGTTTGCTGTAGAGCGTTGTTTAGCAGCACCAGGTTGGGGAGAGGCCAACTTGGGTCGCTGAGATACCACAGAAGGTCGTAGAGATCCCGGCCTTTGGTGTACGGTCGCTGGAGGAGAGCGTGTAGTTTGCCGGCGAAAAGGGAGGCGCGGTCGTGGTGTTGAAGTTGCAGTATCACGTAACGTCGCACAACGGTGGTGGTCAGCCCCGCTCCCGCTGGCGGGTTCGTGTCTACCTCGATCTTGATCGCCAGCACCGCATCCCGATGTGGAGAGAGGCCTAGTTCGTAGGGCAGCCCCGCAAACCGGACAAAAGCACTGTGTCCTGTCTTCCGGTCACTGACCTTGAGGATGACCTCGTACCCCTCAGCCGCGAGCTCCGCGCGAATAGCGCGTAGATAGACTCGCAAATCGTAGCGATCCCTACTCCGTTCCAGGGCAAAATCCAAGTCTTCGGAAAAGCGTGGACTGGAGAAGAGAAAGCGCAATGCTGTGCCACCGTGGAAGGCCAGCGGGATCATGGCCCCAACGCGCTGCAGGGCGCCTAAAATCCTGGCCTGCAGGTACTCACGGGCCACATTGCGCCCGTGTGCAGGGGTGGGAGCGGACTGGACAAGCTGGGCTAGGTAATCTTTCACAGTATCTCGTACTCCTCGGCCTCCGCACGCGCCAGTTGAGCTACATAGGCAGCGACGCGCTGCAGTTTGGGTTTGCCCGTCAGGTCAGCCATCCGACGAAGTGTAACCAGGTCCAGGCGCTCCAGGTTCTGCAAGCGCAGCTCCTGGAGATAAGCAGGGGTGTCACCACCAGGGTTCAAGTACGCCAGGTCGAGTAGGCTCTTCTCAGGGGTGGCGACGAAGGCGTGTTGCCCCGGACTTACTTCCTCCTGGCGGTAGCCGAAGAAGAGATCGGCCTTGATGTGGCGGAACTCGTAGATGCCCAAGGGCGTCTCCCAGCGGCCGGGTCGGCCCGTGGTGACGCTGGTTGTCATCGGTACCATCTCCGGGATGAGGCTGTAATAGGCCAAGGCGGATTGCAGGCTGACATAAGAGCCGCGGACCATGCGATTGGCGATCACGAACGGATGGGGCCTCACTTTCTGGAATGGGGGGGCCAGGGCGTAGAGACCGCGGCGCAACTGGTAGAGACGCCCTGCTCTGACCCAGCGGGAGAGTTGACGCCGCACGTCGTTGGGGTCTGCTTCCCCTATCAGGAGCAGCCCAACCTCGAAGACTGGCTCATCGCCGACGATTTCGATCAGGCGGGTGAATTCCATGGCAGTATTATGCCATAGATGGCAAGTTATTGCAATGGAATTCTATGCTGTCGCTATGGCCTTCCCGCCTCAGGTCCTTGTGGGAGATACCCAAGGGGACTGAATACACCGTCTGGTAGCGCTACATGCGAGCTGAGGGCATACGGAACTGCCGTCCAATGGCTTGGCGGATCTTCTCGGCCTCTATACAGCAACTCTGTCCGTTATCGGTGCCCAGGCGAGGCTATTCCCTCAGCGCCGTTCCCACTCGCGCGTCGCGCGGCGGATCACCGCCTTGACGTCCTCGTAGGGGATCTCAGCCAGCTCGTGGTAGATGGTGCCGTCCACGATGAACACCAGCCCGCCGCCGGCCCGGTTTTGCAGGTCGATCACGTGTTGTGTCAGGGATGGATCGGTGGCGAGAAGCTCGTCGATGATAGTCCCGATCTCCTCGGCGAAGTCGATCATCGGACCGGCTGCTAGGGCCGCGCTGGTCGTGGGCGTGACAGGGCGGACCGGCTCGCGGCGCGGGACAGGGGGCGCTACAACGCTGGGCGGTGGCGAGGGAGGGCGCGGTGGCGTAGGCCCCGTCGGGGGGCTTATACCGGCAAAGCGGACCAGCGCTGCCACGGCCCGCCGCACCTCGATCCGCAGCCCTTCATCGGGAATGGCGGCGATCCCGCGATAGGCATGCCCGTGCACGCGCACCGTCCAGGTGTCGCCGTGGCCCTCGATGGACAGGAGCGGGGCTTCACCCGCCGGGGCAGGATCTGGCTTTGGCCGCGAGGCGGGAGGTTGCTCTGAGCCGGGCCTGGGGGGGCGCAGGGCCCGCCAGAGCAGGAAGAGGATCATCACCACAAGCACCCCGATGGCACCTAGCAGGATCGACAAAATGGCATCTTGTGTTATGGGCATAATTCCTTCACTCCTGTTGTGATTGGCGAATATCTGCGCCTCTGGACCTCCGGGCACGCTTCACAAAGTGGCCCACCAGATGGATCTTCCAGGTGGCGGGAATCAGGTGTTCCAGCAGCGCCGCTAACCAGAGGGGAAGGCGGCACAGCATCAGGTAGGCCGGGTCCTCCACCAGTATGATCTCTCGCAGGTACAGTCCGGCGGCGGCCGCCAGCCGTGTGATGGCCTCGGGTGTGTTGGCGCGGTAGACCACCGGGAAGGTGTCCCTTGGATAGCGCCCGTAGAGCAGCCATACGGCTGCGGCTTGAATCCGGCGCAGGCGACGGCAGGCGATGTTGAGGCGCGGGATGGGATGGGCTGCGTTAGGGGTCAGGCATAGGAAGGCGCCACCGGGGCGCAGCACCCGTGCGATCTCGTGGAAGGCGACGGCGGGCTGTCGCAGGTGCTCCAACACCCAGGACGTCGCCACGATGTCAAAGGTGTCGTCGGCGAAGGGGAGGGCCTCAGCGTGGGCCAGGCCGCGGGGGAGCCAGGGCAGACGATGCTCGACCAGCGAACGGAGGTCGGCATCCACGCCGATCCAACACCCGTGGCGCCCCAGGCGTTCGACGATACCACCGCGGCCGCAGCCCAGGTCCAGCACACGCACATCCGGGCGCATGTGGGCTGCCACACGCGCCTGGTAGATGGCTGTCGCCGGTTGCCAGGTGCGTTTGAGCGCCGCATAGTGCTGCCGGCAACGCTCCAGCTTATCCTCTCCTGCCATGGACCTATTGTAGGCCGGGCGTGTGGTTTTCAAATCGGCGGCCCGATGTTATGATGGCCCCGCGGCGGGGACGACATGAGAGGAGGCGGCGCATGGCCTACGATTGGTATAAGGATGCGGTCTTCTACGAGGTCTCGGTGCGGGCCTTCGCTGACAGCAACGGCGACGGCATCGGCGACCTGCCGGGGCTGACCTCGAAGCTGGACTACCTGCAGGCGTTGGGGATCGACGCCATCTGGATGCTCCCTATCTTCCCCTCGCCGTTGCGAGATGATGGCTATGATGTGGCAGACTACTGCGACATCCATCCGGACTACGGCACGCTGGAGGACTTCGGGCGCCTGGTGGAGGAGGCACACCGGCGTGGCCTGCGCATCGTGGTGGAACTGGTGCCCAATCACACCTCGGATCAGCACCCGTGGTTCCAGGCCTCGCGTGACCCCAACCACCCCGAGCACGCCAAATACCGCGACTGGTACGTCTGGAGTGATACCCCCGACAGATACAAAGACGCGCGCATCATCTTCATTGACTACGAGCCCTCCAACTGGACGTATGACCCACTGCGCGGGCAGTACTATTGGCACCGCTTCTTCCACCACCAGCCTGACCTCAACTACGACAATCCGGCGGTGCAGCGTGAGATGATGAAGATCCTGCAGTTCTGGATCGACCAGGGGGCCGATGCCCTGCGTATCGATGCGCCGCCCTATCTCTACGAGCGCGAGGGCACGAACTGCGAGAACCTGCCCGAGACCCACGCCTACCTCAAGCGGCTGCGGGCGCTGGTGGACGCCTATGCACCGGGCACGATGTTGCTCTCCGAGGCCAACCAGTGGCCCCAGGAGGTGCGGGCCTACTTTGGCGACGGTGACGAGATGCACATGAACTTCCACTTCCCGCTGATGCCGCGCATTTTCATGGCGCTGGCCCAGGCGGACCGCACCTCGATCGAGTGGATCATGGCGCGTACCCCGGAGCTGCCCCCTATCTGTCAGTGGGGGACCTTCCTGCGCAACCACGACGAGCTGACGCTGGAGATGGTGACGCCCGAGGAGCGCACCTTCATGTGGGCCTACTACGCTCCCGAGCCGCGCATGCGCCTGAATTTGGGCATTCGCCGCCGTCTGGCCCCGCTGTTGGAGAACGATCAGGACCGCATCCGCTGTGCCAACTCTATCCTGCTCACCTTCATCGGCTCGCCCTTCATCTACTACGGCGACGAGATCGGGATGGGCGACAACATCTGGCTGGAGGACCGCAACGGGGTCCGCACGCCCATGCAGTGGACCGCCGAACCTAACGCCGGTTTCACCGCCCCCGATGTCCCTGCTGAACGGCTCTACCTGCCGCTCATCGACGACGCGGTCTTCGGCTATCGCACCGTCAACGTGGCGGCGCAGGAGGCCGAGCCCGACTCCCTCCTCAATTGGATGCGGAGGGCGCTGCAGGTGCGCCGTCAGCACCCCGTCTTTGGGCGCGGCCACCTCATCCTCCTGGCGCCTGAGCCCAAGTCGGTGCTGGCCTACGTGCGCGAAGGCCCGCAGGAGACGGTGTTGGTGGTCAACAACCTGGCCGCCGAGGAGCAGCGCGTGACGCTCGACCTGGGGCCCTACGTCGGCGCTCGCCTGGAGGACCTCTTTACGGGCCAGACTGAGCCTGAAACGGCCTCGGAGGCCTGGACCCTGACTCTGCCGCGCTACGGATACCGCTGGCTGCGGCTGGTGGGCCTCGGTCCCAGGGCTGCGGAGTCCTTCCATGAAGAGGTGGTGGCGCGATGCAGGGCGTGATCCTGGCGGCCGGCAAGGGCTCACGGCTGCACCCTATCACGTTGCAGCGCTCCAAGGCCATGCTGCCTATCCTTGGCAGGCCCATCGTGGAACGGGTGATGGAGATGCTGGCCGACAATGGCGTGGACGACTTCATCCTGGTGGTGAGCCCGCAGGACCGCGACATCACCCGCTACTTTCGGCGCGAGTCGACGATCGAGGCGGATATCCGGTTCGTCTATCAGCCGGAGCGTAAGGGGATGGCCAACGCCCTGGCCTGCGCGGCGCCGCTCATCGGGGAGACCTTTGTGCTGTCGGCCTGCGACAACCTGGTGGCTACGGGGGATGTGGCGCGCCTGATCGCCATGATGCAGGGCGCGAGCCAACCCCATGGTGTGCTGACGTTGATGAAGGTGGAGCCGGAGCGCCTGGGCAGCGTGGGGATCGTGGAGATGGACGGCCCCTGGGTGACGCGCATCGTGGAGAAGCCACGGCCGGAGGAGGCCCCCTCCGACATCTCCAGCCTGCCGCTCTATGTCTTCACGCCACGCATCCTGGACTACCTGCCGGAGGTGCCGCTCTCGCCGCGCGGCGAGTACGAGCTGCAGGACGCCATCCAGATGCTGATCGAGCGCGATGGGCGGGTGGGCGGCGTGTTGATCGAGCGACGGCTGACGCTCACCAACGCTGCCGACCTGCTGGCGCTCAACCGTGAGTATCTGACCCACGGCGATGGACGACCGCAACTGGCGCCCACCACGGTGGGTCCTAACACCCGCCTCATCACGCCTCTGCACATTGGGGTAGGGACCACCATCGGGCGCGACTGCGTGATTGGCCCCAACGTCTATATCGAGCGCAACTGCCGCATCGGTGACGGCGTCACGATCCACGACGCCGTCCTGCTACGCGGTTCGGAGGTGCCCGCGGGCACGACGGTGATCAACCAGGTTGTGGCTTAGCACCCCGGCGGGGTCGCCCACGGGCCGTTCGTCCGGGGAAGGATCGGAGGCGGTGACGATGGAGCGATGGGTCCCTGCGTTGGGCTTTCTGGTGCTCAGTGCCATGGTCGTGGTCCTGCTGGGCTTCACCGTCTATGAGGCCTGGGCGTTGCACTCGCTTGGCGGCTTCGTGGTGGCGGCGGTGCTGGTGGGGGCGGTGGTGGAGATGGTGCGTGAGGGGCGTCGCGTGCCCTGTGCTGCCCTGAGCGAGCTGCTGCAGGGGGCCAACCTGCGCGCGGCGCTGGCCCTCTTCCTGGGGGCGCTGCTGGGCTACGAGTTGAGCGTGCACGTGGGGCTGGGGGCGGTGACAGCGGCGAGTCTGGTGGGTCTGATGGCGGCCGCTGTGGTGCCTGCCTACGCCGTCCCCGCCTACTGTGGCTCCTTCGTGGGGATGACCTCGGCGCGCCTGCTGATCAACCACGGGGAGCTGGCGATTGCCGCGCTCGTGGCCGCGCTGATCTACCTGCTTACCCTCTGTGCCTACCCCGGGTTGGGCGGCAAGCTGGGCACCATCGCCTTCACGGGTTCGGTGATCACCGGTTGGGGGCTGGATCGAGAGTTCCTGATCACACCGGTCCCTGCGCCCCCGGTCATCCTGGAGATCATCGCCTATGCTGTGGTGGCGACGGTGGTGACCTACTGGCTCAACCACGACCGGGGCCAGGGGCCGGTGATGGCCTCCGCGTTGGTGAGCCTGGTAGGGGGGCTGGTGCTGCCAGCCCTGGACGCCGTGCATGGGCCTACGCTGGCGGTGATGGTGATGTGTGCCTCCTTTGCGGGCATGTCCAGCCGGGAGCGTTTCCCCCGTGGGGGGCTGATGGCCGTGGTGGGGATGGTGGCCGGCGCGATCTTCATCTACAGCATGCCGACGCTGGGCGGGGCAGGCGGCAAGCTGGGCACCATCGCCTTCGGCTCCGCCCTGGCCGTGCAGGGCTACGCGGGCCTCCTGCGCCGCTAGTGCGGCACGCTGCGTACATCAGATCTTCATTGGTTGCAGTGTTCGCGGCTATAGATGTGTACATACTCAATGTCATTGAGTGTGATCGTGTGGATGAGGCACCATTCCGAAAGACGCTCGAAGAGCGCGGGGGGTATCTGTCGTTGCCACTGGTTGATGTAAGTGACAACGTAGTCCTTCTCCAGCAGGGCGTCAAGATGAGCTGGATCGATCTCGATCGCATTCGGGATCTCATATGAGTGCCCAGCGTAGTAGTAGGAGAAACAGGATAGATACCATGTCGTGACCTCGGTGTCCTCCGGATGAGGCAATCCGTTAAGGTAGGCTGCAGCGTCGGAGAGTCCTTCTCCCCAGCCGACGGTGAACACTTGGGCAGCACGGTTCCCCCCACCCAGGAGAGGGGAGTAGTAGCTCAGAGGATAGGGAAACACCCTGGTGGCTTCAACACCGTGCAGCAGGATGCCACACGCGAGGGTAAGCTGTATGAGGTACCTTCGTCTCCATGAGAGTGATCGATGATGGAGCCATGCAACAAGAGCATCCCAGCCCAGGCCCGATGCGATGAGAAGCGGGAACCAGGCGGGCAGCATGTAGCGATCGAACTTCTTATACCCGAAGCTCAGGGCAGATAGGAAGAGGGATGCCATAAGCACGAAGTAGACGAGGTATTCTCTCCTCTTGCTGGCCATGGGAGCTGGATACCCCAAAATCGCACTGCTCAGCGCCAGCACAATTCCGATTAATGCGGTAGGAGTGGACCTCCATAGGTAGGCCAAGGGATAAAAGGACAACCCGATTCTGCCCGTGGGGATGATTTGGCCTCGGTAGAAGACAGGATGTTCATGACCGGTTTGCGCATAGTGGATAGCTCCGTTTATGACTCGGTTTAAGGTCAGAGAGGGGGAGGTCCACAAAGCTGGCCATACTGCGAAGATCGTGATGATGGCGATGAGCATGCACACTACAAGGATGCGACTCTGCCATACTGCCCACTTGAGTCTCTCTCGGATTGTCCCTTCGCGGTGGATAAGCTGGTTGATGAAGACTATCATGATAGCTCCTGGCAGGGCCAGAAGCGATGTGGACTTCGTGAGAAAGGCTAGACCACCCGCAACACCGGAGAGGATGAGGAAAGCAGGACGATGGTTATGAAGATATGCCAAGAGAGACAGGAGCCCCACAAGGACAAAAGAGCTGAGTAACCCATCCACGTGTAGGAGCTGGGT
>CAYLRT010000057.1:0-14983 GCA_964385885.1 uncultured Anaerolineales bacterium
CGCACGGCTGTAGCACTCCCTATTGGTTGCTCAGGGGCTTGACCGAAGTGGGGGGCCATCATCATCGTCTAGGCCTCTATGGCCGCTCATCTTTCCTTCGTCTGGGCTTCCTTCTCCCACGGTTTCTGGGTCATCACCGCGAAAACCCTTGACAAGACGCGAAGAATGCTTTAGAATGTTACCTAATATAACGGTGTTCTATCTCCTATAACAGAAGCCAAGGAAAGCGGATGCCCAACTACCGGATTGCTGTTGTCGAGGATGCGATTGCTGTGCTGGACGCCTTCCTGCAGGTGGATGGTGCGCTCAGTCTTGTGGATCTGACTCACCACACGGGTCTCTCGAAGAACAAGGTCTTCCGGATTCTGGCGACTCTGGAAGCCCATCGTCTCGTGAGACGTGATGGGCATGGAAAGTACCTGCTGGGCCTCCGTTTCTTGGAGTTCGGCGAGCGGGCCCGCAGTCGCGATATCCTCATCCAGGCCGCCAGCAGTGTGATGGACTGGCTGTGTGACGAAACGCAGGAGACCATTTTCCTGGGCATCATTGACGGGCTGGAGACGCTGGTCATTGCCACCCGTCAGTCGCCGCGCTCGGTCAGGTTGACCGGCGATGTGGGGCGCCGTGGGCCCATGCATACAGGGGGGATGCCAAAGACGCTGCTGGCCTTCCTGCCGGACGACAAGCGCAAGGCCATGCTGGATCAACTCAAGCTCGAGCCCATCACGCCTTACACCATTACAGACCGGGAAGAGTTGGAAGCGTTCCTCGAGAAGATCCGCCAGCAGGGATACGTGGTCACTGCGGATGACCTGGACCTGGGCGCGGTGTCCATCGCAGCGCCCATCCGGGACTTCACGGGAGAGGTGATCGCCGCCATGTCCATCGCGGGCCCTGTCTCGCGGTTTCCCGAAGAGGTCACCAGGCGCTACGTGAAGCTTATCCTGGAAGCCACGCGACGTGTGTCGGTCGCCCTGGGTTACCGGCCCGACGCGTCCCATGGCTTGTCGGTGCCGGACGGCCGCCACGATCCTGCCCCGGATCACCTGTCGGTTGCCGCCTAGGTTCTCAGGTCATGAGAGGCCGCTGCCGGGCAGCCGACCGCACCGGAGACCCAACCCAGCCGAGGCTAGAGGAGGAGATGAATGAAGGTTCGTAAGCAGTATGATGGATACCAGGCGTTCCAGTACCTGGAGCGCGGCGTAGACTACCGCCCTATCGACCTGGCAACCGATCTGGACCGCGTGGAGCCGTACGTCGTGCCGGTTACGGATGCCGAGGAAGCTGAAGTCCAGCGCATCCTGGATGAAGAGATCATCATCTCCCTGCACGACCATGCCAGCCGGATCCCCGAAGATGTGAGTGAGATCTTCGAGTATCGTCGTGGCGGGCGCGAGTTCACCGGCTATGCCGGGCTGGCTCGCTCGGGCCTCGACATCTATTTCGAGAACTTCATGGACGGGACGGCGCTGATCACCTCAGCCAATGGATGGAAGTGGACGGACATCATCCACGACCTGGGTACACACCTGGCTGATATCGATCATCAGGACATGGTGTACCTGGCACGCACCCTGAGCGATCTCTACCGGGCCAAGCCCGAGGGCAAGATCGCCATGGTAGCCTGTCTTGAGGCTGCCACGGCATGCGAGAATGAGGTCGATCGCGTGGATGTCCTGTACGGCTTCGGCGTCCGCGTGATGGGCATCACCTATTCGGAGAGCAACGCCTGTGGCTCGGGCCTCAAGGAGCCCAACGATGGGGGCCTGACCACCTTCGGCCGCCAGGTTGTGCGCCGGATGAACAAACTCGGTATGACCATCGATATCTCTCATTGCGGCGACAAGACCGCACTCGACGTCATCGAAGCCAGCGAGAAACCGGTGTTGATCACGCACGCCGGGGCCCGGGCGCTGTGGGACATCCCACGGCTGTTCCCTGATGATGTGCTCAAGGCGTGTGCTGCCGCGGGTGGTGTGATCGGGATCGAGGCCGCGCCGCACACAACCCTGACAGCCGACTACCCACGGCACTGCATCGACTCTGTGATGCAGCATTTCGAGTACACGGCGAACCTGGTGGGCATCGATCATGTCGCGTTTGGGCCCGACACGCTATTTGGCGACCATGTGGGGCTCCATCACGCGTTCGCTGCTCAGCTCTCGATCTCATCAGCCAACAGTGGCCCAGCCTTCGAGGAAGTGCCCTACGTCAAGGGCATGGAGAACCCCGGCGAGAACTTCCCCAACATCATCCGCTGGCTGGTAAGCCACGGCTACAGCCGCGAGGACATTCGCAAGGTCGTGGGGCGCAACGTACTGCGCGTGCTCGAAGCCACCTGGGCGCGATAGGCAGGCCAAATACCAATGAAGACCAAACGCTACAACGGCTACAAGTCGTTTCAGTATCTGGAACCCGGTATCGATTACCGTCCGTTCAAACTAGCACGGCAGACGGCGCGTGTGCCTGTCTACGTGGTGCCGGTCACCGTCGAGCAGGAGGCCCTGGTCCAGCAGATCCTGGAAGAGGATATGATCATCTCGCTCCATGAACACACGAGCGTCATGCCCGAGGATGTGAACGAGTCGTTTGAGTACTCGCGGCAGGGCCGTGAGCGCACAGGCTTCGAGGGATTGGCGGTCTCCGGGCTCGATGTGGTGTTCGAGAACTTCATGGATGGCACGGCAACTATCACCTCGAACGCAGGCTGGAAATGGTCGGATGTGATCCACGACCTGGGCATTCGGTTCAGCGACTTCGACCATCAGGACATGCTCTTCGTAGCACGTACCATCGACGACCTCTACCGGGCCAAACGGGAGGGACGCATTGCTCTGGTGGCCTGCCTCGAGGCGGCCACACCGATCGAGAACGAGGTGGATCGTGTTGATGTGCTCTACGGCCTGGGCGTCCGGGCCATGGGGATCACCTACTCGGAGAGCAACGCCTGCGGCTCAGGCCTGAAGGAACCCCGCGACGGGGGACTGACCACCTTTGGACGACAGGTCGTCAGGCGCATGAATCAGATCGGGATGACCATTGATACCGCGCACTGCGGTGATCGGACCGCGATCGATATTGCGGAGGTCAGCGAGCGGCCGGTGCTGATGTCGCACTGCGGCGCCCGTGCACTCTGGAACACCAACCGCATGAAGTCCGACGCGGCAATCAAGGCGGTGGCCGAGGGGGGTGGGCTGATCGGGATTGAAGCTGCTCCCCATACGACGCTGACCGCTGCCCACCCGCGACACTCCATCGAGTCGGTGATGGAGCACTTCGAGTACGTGGCCAATCTCGTCGGGATCGACCATGTAACCTTTGGCCCAGACACACTGTATGGCGACCATGTTGGTTTGCATCACGCTTACGCCGCCCAGTTGTCCATCGGCGAGACCCACCAGGGGCCCGTTTTTGAGGAAGTGCCTTACGTGAAGGGCCTGGAAAACCCCAGCGAGTGCTTTCCCAATATTGTCCGCTGGCTGGTAAGCCATGGCTACGACCGGGAATCGATCCGGAAAGTGGTCGGCGGCAATGCGTTGCGCGTGCTCAAGGCAACCTGGGCGCGCTGAGGGAGCAGATGTCCTGCGTATGAGGCGCCGATAGAACAGTCGGCGATCCAACCTGAAGGAGAGGAAATGCGATGGGCAGTAAACATGTGTACAACGGCTACAAGGCGTATCAGTATCTGGAACCCGGCGTCGACTACCGGGCCTTTGAGATGTGCGAGGGGGATCGTGTATTCCCAGAGTATCTGATTCCGCTCGATGAAGAGCAGGAGGCACGGGCCGAGAGGCTGGCCCAGGAGCTGATCTGTATCTCCCTCCACGAGCATCCGGTCTTGTTCCCCAAGAACATCGCGCGCGACATCTTCGAATACAACCGTGAGGGCCGTCAGGTCACGGCCTATGCAGAGCTGGCGCGCAGCAATTGGGACTGCGTGTTCGACAACCTGATGGACGGCACCTGCACCATCCACTCCAAGGCTGGGTGGAAGTGGGAGTCCATTATCCACGACATTGGCATGCGTCTGTCTGACATTGCCCACCAGGATTTCATCATCAAGGCCGAGCGCGTGGCCGACATTGAGCGCGCGCATGCCGAGGGCAAGCTGGCCCTGGTGTTCGTCATCGAGGGCGCTGCCCCGATTGAGAACGAAGTCGATCGCGTCGATATTCTCTACGGCCTGGGCGTTCGCATGATGGGTATCACCTACAGTGAGTCCAACGCCCTGGGCTCGGGGCTTCGGGAGGATCGTGACGGTGGTCTGACAGCTTTCGGGAAGCAAGTCGTCACGCGCATGAACAAGATCGGGATGGCCATCGACTGCTCGCACGTTGGGACTCAAACGACGCTCGATGTGATCGAACACAGCACGAAGCCCATCTTCCTGAGTCACGTGGGGGCAAGGGCCCTGTGGGATAGCCGCCGGTTGGCACCCGACTACGTGCTCAAGGCGTGCGCCGAGCGCGGCGGCGTCATCGGTATCGAGGCGGCCCCGCATACCACTATCACCAGGAACAACACCGAGCACTCGATCGATTCCTTCATGGAGCACTTCGAGTACGTCAAGGACCTGGTGGGAATTGACCATGTCACATTTGGCCCCGACACCCTGTACGGTGATCACGTCGCGTTGCACCACGCCTTTGCAGCGCACCTGTCCACCAAGGGCACGCAGGGCGACACCAAGGCGTTCAAAGAGGTGCCCTACGTCCGCGGCATCGAGAACCCGACCGAGGGCTCCAAGAACACGCTGCGTTACCTGGTGAAGAAGGGCTACTCCGATGAGGATATCGCCAAGGTGATGGGACAGAATGTCCTGCGTGTGCTTCGCGAGGTGTGGTACTAGAAGGCATCCAGCTCACTCAAGAGGGACGGGAACTGCACGTCGCAGGCACATGTTTCCTCAGTCCCTCAGAGCATCACGACGAGGGGGGAAGGTGAAGCAATGAAGATTCTCTATGCTGTCCCAGGACCCATGGACCCCAAGGAGATGGAGCGGCGGGTCGGACTGCTGCGCTCGTGGGCATTTCCAGGCACTGAGGTGGACATCGTCTGCGCCAGTGAGGGCCCGGCCTCCATCGAGAGTATGTACGAGGAGTATCTTAGCATTCCGGCAGCCATGAAACTGATCTACGAAGCGCAGCAGCAGGGCTATGATGCCGCGATTCTGGGCTGCGCTGGTGATCCAGGGCTGGACGCGGCGCGCGAGATCACGGACACCATGCTCGTCGTCGGTCCGGGTCAGACCAGCATGCAGGTTGCCGCGATGCTGGGTCACCGGTTCTCGATCCTGACGATTGAGGACAGCCTGATCGCCAGCAGCTACGAGCTGGCCTATAAGGCCGGTGTACAGCCCAAGCTCGCTTCAGTCGTCGCCGTGCATGTGCCGGTGCTCGAGTTGGCGGTCGATCGGGACGCCTCGCTGGCGAAGATCATCGCTGCAGGCCGGGTGGCCGTGGAGCGAGACCGCGCCGACGTGCTCGTCCTCGGCTGTATGTCGATGGGATTCCTTGATGTGGCCAGCGAGATCGAGGCGGCGCTGGGCGTACCGGTGGTCAACCCATCCCTGACAGCGCTCAAGATCGCCGAAGCCCTGGTGGGGAGCGCACTGATGCACTCTAAGACCGCGTTCGCAACCCCACCCAAACTCCAGAGTGGCAGGATTAGCAGCCTGGACGAGCTCTATATCAGCCTGTGATACGACAGAGCATCGAGCGCACGACAACAGGGAGACGAGCACATGGACTTTGACGAGGTTATCGCACGACGGCGCAGCATCCGAACCTACAGCGACCGGGATGTGCCCGAGGCGCTGATTATGAAGTTGCTGGCCTATGGGCACGCGGCCCCAAGCGCCGGAAATCTGCATCCGTGGGAGTTCATCGTCGTCCGTGACCCTGTGAACCGTCGTCGTATCGTCGACACGACCTTCCGAGGTAACGACTTCAACGGAACCGTGCACCAGGAATGGCTGATGGAGGCACCGGTCCTCATCGTCGTCGTGGCCAACAAAACCCGGAGCGCTGCCCGCTACGGCGACAAGGCTCTGAAGACACTGATCTACCTGGACTGCTCGGCCTGCATCGAGAACATGCTGCTGGGTGCCGTGAACCTGGGTCTGGCGAGTTGCTATGTGAGTGGCTTCCGAGAGTCCGAACTGGCCGAGGTTTTGGCCTTGCCGGAAGGTTACGAAGCGGTAGCATTGCTGCCCGTTGGCTACAGTGAGGACACCGGGCGCGAACGCCCGAAGACACCTCTGGTAGAGATTATCCACCGCGAGACATTCCAGGGGTAAAGAGGGGGGAGAGGATCGCTTGACAGCAGAAACCATCTTGGAGATCAAAGATCTAAGCGTTGGCTTCCGCGACGCGGAGACCAGGCAGGTCGTGAACGTACTGCGCGACGTTTCGTTCAGTCTGCCCGGCCAGCACATCCTGGGCGTGGTGGGTGAGTCGGGGTGCGGGAAGAGCGTGACCATGCACACGGTGATGCGCCTCTTGCCGCCGACCGCGGTCATCACGTCGGGCAAGGTTCTCTTCGAGGGTAAGGATCTCCTGACCTATTCGCTGGAGCAGATGAACCAGGTGCGGGGCAAAGAGATCGCCATGATCTTTCAGGAGCCCATGACCTCGCTCAATCCCGTCATCAAAGTCGGTGATCAAATTGCCGAGATGCTCATACTGCACGAGGACATTGACCACGCGACAGCGCTCCGGGAGGCAGTGAGGAAGCTGGATATGGTCTCGATCCCCGCGCCAGCGAAGGTCATCACGCAATACCCGCACGAGCTGTCGGGCGGCATGCGCCAGCGTGTCATGATCGCTATGGCGATGGCGTGCAATCCCAAGATCCTGATCGCCGACGAACCAACCACGGCTCTGGATGTCACCATTCAGGCCCAAATCCTAGAGCTGATGAAGGATCTGAAGGATGAGCTTGCGTCTTCGGTGGTTCTGATCACGCACGACCTGGGGGTGGTCGCGGAGATGTGCGATGAGGTGGTTGTCATGTACGCGGGGGACGTGGTGGAGCAAGCGGATGTTGTCACCCTCTTCAAGCACCCCCAACATCCCTATACGGTTGGCTTGCTCAAATCCCTGCCGACCCTGAACACCATGGATGAGCGGCTCTACAACATCGTGGGTACGGTCCCCTCTCCCCAGAACTTCCCTCAGGGATGCCGCTTTGCGCCGCGGTGTGAACACGCTCACGAACGATGTGAAACGCGACCACCGATGGTCGATGTGGGCAACCACCATACGGTGGCATGCTGGTTAGCCGCGAGATAGGGGCAGGTAGCCATGGAACCAATACTTCAGGTCAAAGATCTCAAGAAGTACTTCCGGCTCAAGGGTGGCTGGTTCGGTCGCCCGGTGTTCGCCAAAGCCGTCGACGCTGTGAGCTTCACGCTGTACGAAGGGGAGACCCTGGGTCTGGTTGGCGAGAGCGGCTCTGGCAAGTCGACGACGGGGCGCGCTATTCTGCGCCTGATCGAGCCCACCGCCGGATCTATCATGTACCGGGGGACCGACATCATGACGCTCCGCGGCGAGAAGCTGCGCAGCCTGCGGAAACATCTTCAGATGATGTTCCAGGATCCCTACGCAGCCCTCAATCCGCGGATGACCGTGGGTGAAGCGATCACCGAGCCGATGCTGGCACACGGCATGTACTCGCCCGCCGACGCCGCTGACCGCGCGTGTGAGCTCCTGGAAGCCGTGGGGCTTGATCCCTCGTACTACTACCGCTATCCTCACGAGTTCAGTGGTGGCCAGAAGCAGCGTATCAGCATGGCACGTTCCCTGGCGGTGTCCCCCGATCTCCTGGTGGCAGATGAACCTGTCTCGGCGCTGGATGTCTCGATTCAGGCCCAGATCATCAACCTGTTCAAGGACCTGCAGGACGAGTTTGGCATCACCTACCTGTTCATCGCCCACGATCTCAGCGTGGTCAAGTATCTGAGCGATCGCATCGCAGTGATGTACCTTGGCGAGATCATCGAGCTGGCTGAGAAACACGAGCTTTTCGATCATCCACTCCATCCCTACACGCGTGCGTTGATCTCGGCCATACCCATTCCCGATCCAACCGTGCGCAAGAAGCGCATCATCCTGGAAGGAGATATTCCCAGTCCTACGGCAGTGCCGCAAGGTTGTCGTTTCAGCACGCGTTGCCCCATGTGCCGCCCGCTGTGCTATGAGACACACCCAGAGATCAGGGATGTGGGTGCGGGCCATTGGGTGCGATGTCACCTTGTTGGGCAGGGCTAGGAGGCCATCCATGGGACGCTACGTTGCACAACGTATTTACAAGGGGTTCATCACGCTGCTCATCACGATCACCATCACATTTCTGATCTTGAGGCTGCTGCCGGCTGATCCGGCTATGATCATGCTTGGAGAGAGAGCCACTGAGGAGCAGCGGGCCACGTTGATCGCCAACTTCGGCCTCGACAAGCCGTTGTGGCAGCAGTACCTGATGTACCTGGGGAGGCTCGCCCGGGGTGATTTTGGCATCTCCTTCTACCAGCGACGGCCGGTGATCGACATCATCAACGAGAAGTTGCCATGGACCCTGCTCCTGATGGTCACGACGCAGCTCGTGACCATGGCGGTGGGGATCCCGCTTGGCATCTACTCAGGCTACAAGCGCGGCTCGCTGTTCGACCAGATTGTCAACGCGGTGGCCATCTTCGGCATCTCCATCTTCGTCCCGTGGCTGGGCTTTACGTTGCTGTACTTCTTTGGCTACAAGCTGCCCATCTTTCCGGTCGGCGGTGCCTACACCGTCGGCATTGAGGGTACCTGGGAGAGGATCATGGATATTGGCAGGCACATGATCCTGCCGGTGGTCACGTTGATGGTCATCTACCTGGCCAACTACGTCCTCTACACCCGGGGCAGCATCATCGACGTGATGCAGGAGGACTACATCAAGACCGCACGCTCGAAGGGCATGAAGGAGAGCCGTGTGCTCTGGCGCCATGCAGCCAAGAACGCCATGATCCCCACAGTAACCATGGCCGGCCTGATGCTGGGGCGGATGGTCGGCGGCGCGGTGCTCACGGAGACCATCTATGCCTATCCTGGCGTCGGCCGGATGATCTACCAGGCCGTAGGCCAGCAGGACTACCCGGTGTTGCAAGGCGCGTTCATCATTCTGGCCGTGAGCGTCATCGTCATGAACATCCTCACCGACATTGCGATCGTTTATCTGGATCCGCGGATCAAGTTGGAGCGAGAACTATGACAGCCAACACAGCGACTGGTAACGCCACGGCACGCAGGCCCGGGCTTTACGCCAAATGGGAGAAGGAGATCAAGGCCTTCTTCCGGAACCCCCTTGGTCTCTTTGGCCTGGGCGGCGTGACCCTTATCCTGCTGGTTGCCCTCACGGCCCCGCTGCTGGCAGAGCCCGTGGGTGGCTATGGTGTCTACGAGGAGCGGCTGTTGCCGCCCAGCGCCGGGCATCCCTTTGGCACAGATGACATGGGACGAGACCTGTTCTCGCAGGTCGTCTGGGGCACGCGTGCCTCGTTCAAGGTCGCGATCCTCGCGATGCTCACCGCCACGGTGGTCGGCGTGCCCATTGGCTTGATCTCCGGTTACTTCAAGGGTACGGTGGATACCCTCTGTGTAGGCCTGATCGAGATCTTCCTGACCATCCCGATGCTACCGTTGATCATCATCATCGCTGCTGTCACCAAGACACAGAGCATCAACACGGTGGCTTTCATCATCGGCATCTTCTCCTGGCCAACCATTGCGCGCATCACGCGCGCGTCCACGCTCAAGGTCTCGAGCATGCAGTACATCGAGGCCGCGCGGTGTCTGGGGATACGCACCAGCAAGATCATCTTCAAGCACATTCTGGTCAACGCCAGCACGCCTGTGCTGATCAACCTGACGGTGGTGATGGCGACTTCCATCATCACCGAGTCCGCGATCAGCTTCCTGGGGCTGGGCGATCCCAGTACGTTCAGTTGGGGCAAGATCCTGCATAACGCCCACAAGAGTGGCGCCTTTGCGTCCGCCTGGTGGTACTCATTCTTCCCCAGCGCGGCCATTGTCCTGTTCGTGATCTCCTTCAATTTCCTGAGCATGGGCATTCGGGACGCACTCAATCCGAAGATCACCCGCGGCTAGCATCAGGGGGCCGCGCCTACATTGACCCAGGAGGCCTGACTATGCAGAACGGATTCTCACAGGCAGAGTATCGACGGCGTATCGAGAGCGTGCGCGATCGTATCCAGGAGAAGGGCCTGGACGGGGCTCTCGTCCTGGATCCCTACAACGTCTTTTACCTCGGTCTGTACTACTACCCGGGGAAACGTCCGGTCATGCTCTACATACATAACGATGGGACGGTGCTCGCCGTGACGCCGGCCATGGAGGCGCACGAGGCCCGTAAGGTCCCGCACTTCGACGTCGTGACTGCCTACCAGGACAACTATGCCCCCGGATCTGATCTCTATGACTGTCTGAAGGATACGGTTACCGCCGCCGTTGGGCATGTTCGGCAGGTGGCGGTGGATCAGGTGGACCTGACCGCCTACCGGCGTCTTGTCGAGATTTTCCCGGAGCTCACCGTCGAGGATGTCGTCTTCCCATCACGGATCATCAAGTCGGCAGAGGAGATCCAGATGCTCAAGGCCTCGGCCGCCTACTCCGATACCATGGTCGCAGTAGGTCGCGAGTTGCTCAAGCCGGGCATTACCGAGCTGGGGACGCTCAATCGCATGATCACGGCGACGGTTGACAAGATGATCGAGGAGCTGGGCGACGTGGTGTACGTGCCAGGTGGGCCGGCGGGAGCCCTGGTCCCTAGCGGCCCGCGCACCGCGCTGCCACATGCCCTTCCCAGCGGTCGCACCCTGCAGCCCAACGAGCCGATGATTCTTTCATGTGGCGCCAATGTGTGGGGGTATCGTACCGAATGTGAGCGCACCTTCTTTGTGGGGTCGCCCAGCCCGGCGTGGCGCAAAGCCTTCGAAGTGATGCGCCGGGCGCAGGAGATGGCCATCGAACTGATGCAACCAGGTGCCGTATGCCAGGACATCGATCGCCAGGTACTCGACTTCATCCGCAGCGAGGGGTACGGCGACTATGTTCGGCACCGCACCGGGCACGGCAAAGGCCTGGAGGAGCACGAACCGCCCTACATTGCCTTGGGCGATGAGACCGTGATCCAGCCCGGCATGATCTTCTCCAGCGAACCCGGCATCTACATCGAGGGCATGTCCGGTTTCCGGCATTCCGACATCATCTGGGTCTCTGAGAACGGACCCGAGGTCTTGACGCAGTATCCCAAAGATCTCGACAGTATGATCATCCCACTCTAGGAGTCTGGTATGCCATCCTATGACATCATCATTCGCAATGGGTTCATCGTGGACGGGACCGGCTCGCCCGGGTTCTGGGGCGACGTCGCCATCAGGGGCAACAGGATCGCCCGCATCGCTTCCAGGATCACGGACACTGCCGGACGCGTGATCGATGCAGCCGGTAAAATGGTGTGCCCCGGTTTCATCGATCCGCACGTCCACGAAGAGACGGTTGTACTCTACGATGGCCTCTTCGAAGTGTACCTGAAGGAGGGCGTCACCACCCTCATCAACGGCAACTGTGGTCACTCGGTCACCCCGGGCCATTCCCATCGCATCTACGAGTACTACTACAAGAACGGGCTGATGACCGAGGAGGCGCGCGAACGCTACACGCGTGAGCAACCGGAGTGGACGAACTTCGCCGAGTACTGTGACGTGATCCGCGCCAAGGGCGTCAACCTTAACGTTGGCTTCCTGCTGGGCCACGGCACCATTCGCTGGGTCGTGATGGGGGGCTCAAAGGACCGTCCGCCTACCCCAGAGGAAGAAGCCAGGATCCTCGGCTACATCGAGGAGGGCATGCAACAGGGGGCTCTGGGCATCTCCACCGGTCTTTCCTACATCCCCAGCCGATATGCCGACACTGACGAGATCGTCAAGTGTGCCGAGGTGGTGGCCCGCTACGATGGCGTTTACGCGACCCATGCACGTTACTATATCGGCATCGTCGAGTCCACCGAAGAAGCCATCGAGATCGGCGAGCGCTCCGGTGTGCGGGTCCAGGTCTCGCATCTGACGCCCACCAGCCCCGAGTCTTACGACAAAGTGCTGGAGGCACGCCGCCGCGGCGTGGAGATCTGCATCGACACCATCCCGCGCAGCACGGGTCACTGCACCCGCAAGGATCGCCTGCTGCAGTTCATCATGGCGATTTCGTCAGAGCTCTTCGATCAGGGGGTCGAAGGCGTGAAGGCCGCTCTGCACACGCCCGAAGGCCGCGCACTAATCCTGAAGGATGCGTACATCTTCGGCAACGAGATGGACAAAGTGCTGGTCATCAACACGGGCGACCCTGCCATCGAGGGCAAGAGCATCGCGGCCATCGCCGAAGAGCGAGGCTATGAGGACCCCAAGGAGCTGCTCCTTGACTTGCTGGCAGACGAGAACGAGAAGTACACCTTCTGGCTGGGAGGGCCGAGCCGGCATGACTTCCCTTGGGCCACCCATCCCGAGAGCATCCGCAACAATCCGCTGGTCATGGTGGGCTCGGATATCATCTTCGGTGAGCCATGGGACCCGGGCTCCTGGTACGAACTCCAGCGACGCGGTGGCTTCGTCCACTTCCTGCAGTCCTACCGGGCGGCAGGCGTTCCCGTCGAGGAGATTGTACGCCGCAACACCTCTATGGCTGCCAACATGTTCCGCCTGTTCGACCGCGGTGTGCTGCGCCCTGGTATGATCGCCGACATCGCCGTCATCGATCTCGATGCCTACCGCTTCCCGGCACCGGACGAGATTGACTACAGCGATCCAGAGGTGTGCGCCGAGGGCGTGGACACTGTGCTGGTCAACGGCCAGGTGGCCTTGGACGGCGGCGAGGTTCAGCCCGCCTACGCCGGTGAGGTGATTCTGAATCCCAGCACGGCAGGAAGGAGGTGATGTCCCGACACAAGGACCATACGACGTTGCTGTTTTCGCTCATGCGGTTCCCACGATGGCGAAGCCGCGAAAGCAGTGTAGTGCACAGATATAACAGCCAAACCAATTTGAAGTGAGGAGAGTGTGATGAGTAAGAAGCTTTGGATAATCATGTCCCTGGTGGCCATCCTGACCATGAGCGTCGGGTGTGGCACCCAAACCGCGGCCCCTACGACGAGCGCGCCGGCCGCTGAAGAACCTACCGCAGCGCCAACCGAGGAGCCGGCAGACGCTGAAGAACCAGCGGCCACCGAGGAACCAGCCACGGCTGAGGAGCCTGCGGCCAGTGACGAGAAGGTCACCATGACCATCGGCATCGCCAGCGATCCCGACACACTGAATGCCCTGGTCAGCAACGAGATCAACACGTCCTTGATGCTCAACAACACCTATCCGACCCTGTACGTCATGGACGAGAACGCCAACAAGGTCCCCTACATCATCGAGGAGCCGGAGATCTCAGACGATGGCCTGACAGTCACCATCCGTGTCAAGGACGGCCTTCACTGGACCGACGGTGAGCCCATCACCGCGGAGGATATCGTCTGGACCTACAATGCGGTCTATGAGGGGAAGTTCCAGTGGACCTACACGGTGCTTGAGGGCATCACGTGGGAGGCGACAGACGAGCGGACCGTGGTCTTCAAGCTGTCCGAGCCCTTCCCCAAGTTCATCACGCAGATCGGTTTCTGGGTCCGGATCGTCCCGTCCCACATCTGGTCGCAGGCCGAGGACGTGGAAAGCTTCATCGATGAGAGCTTCGTGGGGTTCGGCCCCTTCAAGTTCGTGGACTACCAGACCGGTGAGTACTACCGCATGGAGCGCGTGGAGGACTTCCCGTTTGCGCCCACCGATGATAAGCCCTACGTCGATACCCTCATCTTCAAGCCTTACCCCGATCCCAATACCCTCGTCCTGGCGTTGAAGACGGGTGATATCGACGTGGCCGCTCGCCCGCTGACGACGGATGCCGCTGCAGAGCTAGAGGGGTCCACAGACGTCACGCTGGAGCGCGCCATTGACCTGGGCTATGAGCACATGCACTTCAACATGAGCCAGCCCCTGCTGTCCGATGTGGTCGTCCGCAAGGCCATCGCCATGACCGTCGACCGTGACAAGATCGTCAACTTCGCATACGGCGGCAACGCTGAGCCCATGCCTGGCCCCATCTCCCCAATCTACAAGGAGTTCGACTACGGCATCTACTACCCCGCCTTTGACATCGAGGGCGCCAAGGCTCTGCTGGCTGAGAACGGCTATGAGGACACCGATGGGGATGGGATCGTCAACGCTCCTTCGGGGGAGAACCTGAGCTTCGAGCTGATCTATGCCGTCAACTACGTCGAGCATGAGAAGATCGCGGCAATCATCGCCGAGGATGCCAAGCAGGCCGGCATCGAGCTGATTCCGAAAGGCCTCGACAAGCCGGTGCAGCTCGAGCAGCTCTACAAGGATGATGAAGGCAACAACAGCTATCAGATCTCGATCAACACCTGGGGCATCATCGATGATGTCGAGTCAGCCATGACCGATCTGTACCTGCCGGAGTCAACGCTCAACTGGATGCACTGGAACAACCCCAAGGCGATCGAGGCCATGCTCGCGATGCGCTCCGCCTCTGACCCAGCGGTCATCGAGGAGAACATGCGCATCTTCCAGACCGAGATCACCAAGGACATCCCGGACGTCAGCCTGGTCGTGAAGGGTAACATCTTCGCCCACCGCAACAACTTCGCCGGCTTCACTGTCTACCCGGACGACCTGCTGGGACTGGTGACGCCCCAGAACATGTGGAGCGTCTACAAGGTCACAGACTAACCAAGTCTGATCGACATGGAAGTCACAGAGAGAGTAGCAACGGTGACACGCTTTGTGCGGCACGATGGTGTGCCCGACATCTGGACTGCATAGCTTCGCCATCGATACCGTGGAACACCAATCATCAGGCGACCGGCC
>CAYLRT010000057.1:15083-17023 GCA_964385885.1 uncultured Anaerolineales bacterium
GGGCATGGCAGCGCCATGCCCCTACAACGGCGGATCATCGCGGCGGGGGCGGTTGCCTACAATGCGGCAGCGCCATGGGCATGGCAACGCCATGCCCCTACAACGACGGATCATCGTGGCGGTGACAGTCACTCACTCAGTTCCTCCGCCACCTGGCGCAACTGCTCCAACACTGCCTCCAGGTCCTCCAGGATCTCCTGTGCCAGCACATCGGGTTCCGGCAGAGTGGCCGTTTCCTCCAGGGATTCATCCCGCAGCCAGAAGATGTCCAGGTTGACCTTGTCCCGTGCCATGAGCTCATCGTAGGTGAAGGCGCGCCAGCGGCCCTGCGGGGCCTCCTCTGGATCCCAGGTAGGCTCGCGCGCGTGGCGGTTCTCCGGGTTGTACAGTTCGATGAACTCGCGCAGATCATCGTAGGAAAGCGGACTCTGCTTCAGGGTGAAGTGCTTGTTGGTGCGCAGGTCGTAAACCCACAGCTCCCGCGTCCAGGGTTCCCTGCGGGCCGGTTTGCGGTCGAAGAAGAGCACATTGGCCTTGACGCCCTGGGCGTAGAAGATGCCCGTGGGCAGGCGAAGCAGAGTGTGCACGTCGGCCTGTTGCAGGAGCCGTCGGCGTACCACCTCACCCGCACCGCCTTCGAAGAGGACGTTGTCGGGCACCACCACCGCGGCGCGACCGTGCTGCTTGAGCAGGCTGAACACATGCTGCACGAAGTTCAGTTGCTTGTTGCTGGTAGAGACCCAGAAGTCGTCCCGCACGATGCTCTGGGATTCGCGGCGGATTTCGCCTTCGTCGGTGACGTAGGTGACACTGGACTTCTTGCCGAAGGGTGGGTTGGTGAGCACCATGTCGAAGTACTGGCCGGGGTGCTTGGCCAGGCTGTCGGCCACGTGGATGGGGCAGCGGTCCAGGTCGTGGCCGATGCCGTGCAGGTAGAGGTTCATAATGCACAACCGCGCGGTCTCATTGACGATTTCCCAGCCGTGCAGGGCCTGGTTCTGCAGGAAAAGCATCTGCTCCCGGTCCAGGTTGTAATGGTCCAAAATGTGGTTGTACGCGGCCAGCAGGAAGCCGCCGGTGCCCGCGGCCGGGTCCACGATGCGCAGCCCCGGTTCGGGGCGCATGACCTCTACGATGGCCTTGATGAGGGGGCGGGGGGTGAAGTATTGCCCCGCGCCCGATTTCACATCCTGGGCGTGCTTTTCCAGCAGGCCCTCGTAGATCGCGCCTTTGACGTCCACGCCCATGCCGGTCCAGGTCTCACCGTCGATGAGGTCAATGAGGCGGCGTAGTTTGGCCGGGTCCTGGATCTTATTCTGGGCCTTGCGGAAGATGCTGCCGATGAGGCCCCGCTGATGGCCCAATTCGGTCAGGACGGTACGGTAGAGGGATTCCAGTTCCGCACCTTCCAGGCGGCGCAGGCTGGCCCAACTGTATTCGGGCGGGATGGCGCCGGGTTCGCCGAGCAGTTGGGCGCGTTCGTGGTCCATCTTCAGGAAGAGGAGATAGGTGAGTTGTTCCAGGTAGTCCCCGTAGGAGACACCGTCGTCCCGCAGGACGTTGCAGTAGTTCCACACACGCTGCACGATGGTGGATGTGGCTGTCATGGCAATTCCCTCTCCTCTGGCTTCGGGGGGGTGCTCACCCCGCATCATGGCTGCGGCGTCACGAGCCCAGGGGTCCGGGCCGACCGCGTCGGGATTGTAGCGGTCCAGATGCCAGCGCGACGGGTTGGCCGCGATATAGCACCGGATGGCGTTCAAGGCCGGTTCGTTGCGAATGATGTGTTCATAGTAGTTCCGTTGCCACACCCGTGCGCCCGGCGTACCCTGCAAGGCGTTGATGCGTTTGGTGACCATGGATTTGAATTGGGCCATGATGGCCCCCAAGGATTTGGCAACCGGCCCCCGTGGACGGTCCCCGCTGGTGGTAGGGGCGAT
>CAYLRT010000058.1:0-1814 GCA_964385885.1 uncultured Anaerolineales bacterium
GGCCCTTCCCTTCTTCAGCGTGCTCCTCAACAGGACGCTACATTCTTCGACTTCGAGCTGATGCCCTATCCACATCAGGGCCCTGTAGCTTTTGGAGATGCCCTTCTCGAAGAGGCCCGGGTTGCCCAGACCAACGTTGAACCAGGGCAGTCACTCGACGTCACACTGCAGTGGCGTCACGTCCCAAGGACACCCCTCACCAGCACACTGCGGCTGGTATCACCGGCTGAACCACGCCACAATGTCCCTTACATCCTCTCCGAGACCAATGCCCGGGTGACACCAACTACCACGATGACGGTGACGCTACCGGACGATCTATCACGTGGGCTCTACCTCCTGCAGCTTCAGGTCCACGACCCGTCGGGTGCGCGCACGCCGAGCACACTGGCGGGACACACCATGGGCACATTGCACATCGGCGCCATCCGAGTGCAGCAGGGGCCAACTGTGCCGGAAGAGGCCCCTCAGGTTGGGCAGTTCAAAGAGCTGACTCTCCACACGATCGAATTCCAGCAACCCAGCGCTGAGAGCCTCCGTATCAAGCACGTCTGGTCCACGACGGGGACACCGCGTAACTGGCGACTGTCCTTCCGCTTGATGGATGTCAATGGTCAGCTCCTGGTACAGCAGGATCATCAACCGGGCTACGGCTACCTCCCGACGACGTTGTGGCAACCGGGCCACCTCATCACCGATTACGCCTATCTTACCCTCCCCGAGGGGCTGGCGCCTGGGAAGTACACCCTCAGGATCATCACGTATCTCATGGCGACGGGTGAAGGAGGAGGGTCCGTTGACGTCCCCCTCTCTCTCACCAAGCCCACTCTGTACGACTTGCGCGAGGCGTGCTGCGAACAGGCGCGCCATGGCCGCACCATTCTCTGCCAGGCCTCCAATATAGCGCTCCTCCACCTGGACCTCCCTGACACCATTCAGGAGGGAGAGGATCTTCCCATGGTCGCCGTATGGAACGCGCTGGCGCAACCCTCATCCGACCTGGAGGCCACCTGGATATTGACCGGCCCTAATGGTGAGACCCTGGCGCGTCAAACGAACCCCATCGCCCCGGGCAGTATGACGTCAGCGTGGCCCCTGCACACCTGGGTGCGGAGCCCGGTCGCCCTGCCTCTGCCGTCACGCATCCCCGCCGGCACCTATACTGTGGATCTCACGCTGAGCGACGCTGAGCATCACACCGTGTCGTGCAACGGGGTTGCCGAGGTAACGATCCGGCCACGCCCAAGGGTCTTTGCCGCGCCAGAGTTGCCCCACAGAGAAAGCGGTGTGTTCGGTGGCGATATCGCCCTGCTGGGCTACGCACTTGAACATCCTCCTCGGAGCACGATCTTGAAGCTCGACCTCTATTGGCAGGCGCTAAGTGAACCTCAGCGGGACTACAAGCGCTTTGTCCATCTCTACGAGCCGGACACCGAACGCATCGTTGCTCAGGACGACGCCATGCCTCGCAACTGGAGCTATCCCACCTCCTGGTGGCAGGCTGGCGAGGTCATCAGCGAGACAGTCACCCTCGATCTGGGCAACGTGGCGGCTGGCACGTACCGTCTGGCGGTTGGTTGGTACGATCCAGACACGGGGAACCGCCTGCCAGCCCGTAAATCCGACCAGACGCCGTTGCCTCTCGATCGGTTAACCCTGAGTGAACCAGTAGAGATCCCATAACGCCCAGGCCAAAGGGCCAGACTACAGAGGACGGGACGGGCAAAGGGGTCATAACGTCCCCTGTACACAGGGCTCCCACACCGACCAATGCAGACAAGCACTGTAAGGCAAGGATCGCCCGCAATCGTTGC
>CAYLRT010000058.1:1914-6430 GCA_964385885.1 uncultured Anaerolineales bacterium
AATCGTTGCCCAGAGGGTAGAAGCTACTATAATAGCACTGAAACCCGGCCTGATGCCGGGACTTTCTATGCCTGCAGTAGGATACAAGGCGACCATGGTTCATGCAGTTTTTCATTTTCCACCGGATTTCCTATGGGGCGTGGCAACGGCGGCCCATCAAGTAGAGGGAAACAACACGGCCAATCAGTGGTGGGCCTGGGAACAAGAACCAGGACACATCGCTGAGGCACATCGGTCCGGGTTAGCCTGTGATTGGTGGAACAACGCTGAGGCAGACTTCGACAGAGCTGCCTCCATGGGGTTGAAGACACTCCGGCTCTCAGTGGAATGGAGCCGGGTCGAGGTGGCCCCCGGAGAGATTGACGCCGCTGCGCTCGAGCGCTATCGGGAGATGCTCCATGGCCTGAAGGTGCGCGGCATCGAGCCCATGGTCACCCTTCACCACTTCACAGATCCACTCTGGTTCACAGAACAAGGAGGGTGGGCGTCGCCCGATGCGCCGCGTCTCTTCTCCCGCTTTGTCGAGCAGGTGGTCTTGGCATTGCGCGACTACACAACCCTATGGTGCACGATCAACGAGCCCAACGTATACGCGACGCTGGGATATGTGCTAGGGATCTTTCCACCAGGGCTACACGATCTGAAGCTTGCGGCCTGCGTGCTGCGCCACATGCTTCTGGCCCATGGCGCAGCCTATCGAGTCATCCACCAGCTACAGGAGGGAGCCCGGGTGGGCATAGCCCACAACATCCGATTCTTTGATCCTGGCCGTCCTGGGCGCCCTGCGGATCATATCGCCGCCTGCCTTCAGGACCTGTGGTTCAACAAGACAACGCTGGCGGCTGTAACCAAGGGTTGGTGGATCCCCCCTGTCGGCTTGGGGCCTGCCCTGGCAACCCGAAACACATTAGACTGGCTGGGCCTCAACTATTACACACGCGATCTGGTGATCTTCGATCACAAGGCGCAGGATAACGCGTTCGGACGCACGGTGCATGACGATGACGCGGAACTGCTGGATGGCGATTACGGGGAACTCTACCCTGCAGGGATATCGCGCGCCGTGCGCCGCGTAAGCCAAATGGGGCTCCCGATCTATATCACAGAAAACGGCATCCCGGACGCCGATGATGACCAACGGCCCAAAGCTCTGTTACTGCATCTGCATGAGCTTTGGCGTGTGCTTCAGCAGAATGCTCCCGTATTGGGGTACTACCACTGGACGTTAGTCGACAACTTCGAGTGGGCCGAGGGTTGGACGCTGAGGTTTGGTCTGATTGCGCTCGACCCGGAGACACAACAGCGGACGCCACGACCGAGTGCCGACCTCTACGCGGCAATCGCACGCAGCCACTCGCTCACAAGCGAGATGATCCACGCCTACGCGCCGGAGCTCGAGCCCAGGTTGCTCCCCACATGATATTGAGCATGGAGAGACTGGGAACCCTATGAAGACAGAAGTTCTCGACTACGAGCTTCCCGATGAGCTGATTGCACAGGAGCCGGTTGAGCCCCGTGACCACTCACGGCTCCTGGTGCTGCATCGCAGCACGGGAGAGATTGAGCATCGTCAGTTTCGCGATATCGGCGACTACCTGGAAGCTGGCGACGTATTGATCGCCAACGAGAGCCGGGTCATCCCTGCTCGCATATTCGGTCGGAAAGAGCCGACCGGTGGCAAAGTGGAAGTCTTGCTCTTGCGTCAAGTAGGCCCTCAGCGTTGGACGGCCCTGGTAGGCGGGGCGCGGACGCGGGTGGGCACAACCATCAGAATCTACCGCGAGACTGAACCCACACCACTCACCGCTGACGTCCGGGCCATTGGTGAAAGTGGTGAACGTACACTCGATTTCAGCGAGCCTTTGGAAGGGTATTTGGATGTAGTAGGGCATGTTCCTCTTCCACCCTACATCCACCATCCGCTCGACGATCCCGAACGGTACCAGACAGTCTACGCCTACACCCCGGGGAGCGCCGCCGCCCCCACAGCGGGGCTGCACTTCACCCCAGAATTGCTGATGGCTCTTCGCTCTGCGGGCATCAAGTTGGGCTTCGTCACTCTCCACGTCGGCCTGGACACCTTTCGCCCCATCAAAGAGGAGACGGTTGAGGAGCACGAGATTCATAGAGAGTGGTGCCGACTCGACCAACGCACAGCGGAGATTATCAACCGCGCCAAGTTGGAGGGAAAGCGGATTATCAGTGTAGGGACGACCAGCGTACGTGTCCTGGAGACTGCCGCCAGGCAAGGGTTGCTCCAGACCGCCGAGGAGGTATGTCCATGGCGTCAGATTTCACCCTTCGAGGGCTTCACCGACCTCTACATCACCCCAGGTTTCAAGTTCATGACCGTTGATGCCCTGATCACCAATTTCCACCTGCCGCGGAGCACTTTGCTGGCACTGGTGATGGCTTTTGCCGGCGAGGAGAACATCCGCCGGGCCTATCAAGAGGCCGTACGTGCTCGGTATCGTTTCTTCTCCTTCGGCGATGCGATGTTGATCCTGTAGATGACCATGAGCTTCTCAAGACCATCCAGCTACCGGGAATACGTGGGTAACCCCCACGTCCACTCCGTTTACTCAGATGGTGCGGCAACCTATCGTCAGATCGGGCGTGCTGCGGCACAGGCGGGCCTCGACTTCGTAATCGTCACTGACCACAATGTGCGCCCGGAGGGCCTGGAAGGGTTCTATGACGGTGTCCTGGTGCTGAGCGGTGAAGAGCTTCACAATGTACGGGCCGACCCACAGCGCGACCACCTTCTGGTCTTTGGGACTGAACGAGAGATGGCGCCTTACGCCTTTGGCCCAGCCTCGACGCTCATCCGGGCCGCTAACTCGTTCCATGGTATCGCTTACATCGCCCACCCGGTGGAACGCAGCAGCCGCTTGAGCCCGGATCTCGCAGCGATCCCCTGGACAAGCTGGCCGCCGGTGGGAATTCAGGGCATGGAAATTTGGAACTACATGTCCGAGTTCAAGGGGTTGCTGTGGTGTCGCCTGGTCGCCCTTCTCTACGCCCTGTGGCCAGAGCTGGGTATTCGGGGGCCATATCGTGCCACGTTGCGGCTCTGGGATGAACTCCTCGGTCAAGGATATCGCGTTGCCGCCCTGGGCGGTGCCGATGCACATGGACAGGAGTACCGCTGGGGACCGCTCAAGCGCACCATCCTCCCCTACCAGAGACTCTTCAGAGGGGTCAATACCCACATTCTGACCCGCCAACCACTGTCTGGGGAGGATGTGGCTCGGGACAAAGCCTTAGTTTACGAGGCCTTGCGGGCTGGTCGCACCTGGGCGGCGTATGATCGTCCTCACTCTACGCGAGGCTTCCAGTGCCTCTTCCGCAGCGATGTTGCCGTCGCCTTTCCTGGGGAGTCCCTCCGACGCCTTGGCGCACTGCAGATCCATGTTGGATTGCCAGCTCCTGGTACCATCATCCTGCGGCGGGATGGCAAGACCATACGTCGGAGCCGTGGGCGACAACTGCTTCTCACCACTGAGGAGCCAGGGACTTACCGGATCGAGGTCTATCGTCGCTACCTAGGGCGACGGGTAGGGTGGATTTTCCCAAGTCCCATCTATGTTACATAGTCAAGAAAACACCAAGGCCCACGAACGTGCATCGTGGGCCTTGGTCCTTTCGGTTGCCAACTGAATCAACGTCGCTAAATCAGATCAGCACCCGGGCCCTTGGTGTAGAAGGCCTTATTGATCTCAGCAAACTGCTCATACTCTGCAGGCAGGTCATCTTCCTGGAAAATCGCCTCGTTCGGACACTCGGCTGCGCAAGCGCCGCAATCGATACAGGTCTCCGGATTGATGTAGTAAGTTGGCCACTCACTATCTCCTTCGACGAAGTGAATCGAATCCGTCGGGCAGACATCCACGCACAGGCCTGCACGCTGACACAACGACGTGATCACGTATGCCATAGATTGCCTCCTGTTTGACTAAGTTCAAGCTCAATAGACACGACCATTGCACGACTGGCCTACATCAACCACACTCATTGTACTCACCTGCGTGATGTATGTCAAGGACATTGCGACGACGGGTTTGCTCTGACGCTGCCAGTGTGACTGTCCGCACAGCGGATGTTGGCCCCCTCCCTTCCAGCGACTCCCACCCAACCGCGCCTGCCCGACAGTGACCTGTTGTCACTTATACGTATCCGCCTGGGGCCTGAGGCGCGACCTAGATTCAAGTCATAATTCCACAACAATTCGATTAACTCGTGGGCCAACCGCGCCTACCTACAGCCAGGCCATAGCTCCCCAAAAGCACAATACCAAAGAGGCTCACGCCAGCCCCAATCGTCAGCCATGGGGAGTCGTAGACCAATCGGATACGCCACCGTCCTTCTGCCACCGGGATAGCCCCAAACATCACGTCCGCCCTCAGCATCTGCTCTGTCAACGGCACACGTTCGGAATCTCCATCCAGGCCCTCAATCTGCACTCTCCAACCTGGGTCCCAGGCCGAAGAGACCAAAACCACGCCCGGAGAGTCCG
>CAYLRT010000058.1:6530-16926 GCA_964385885.1 uncultured Anaerolineales bacterium
GCCAGACGTTCGTAGAGTTTGACATCACCAGCATGGACCAGACGGTAGTTTGAAGAGAGCACCAGAGGGTAGAAAGCGCCCACACGCTCATCCACCAAACTGGCCCCATTGAGCCGCACGTCCTGGCTTGGATCAACGCAACGCACATGCACGCTGATGACACGTGCTCTCCCTTCCCAACGTAGCCAGACAGCCTGATCTCCCGATTCCGACGGAAGCAGTTGATAGTGCAGACGTCGCCCATCGGCCAACCCAACCTCCACGTCGCCTGCGCCACCTTCGTGCAACAGTACGAGGGCATTAGCTCTGAAGTCGGCCGGCAGCCAACCGATCGTCACGACTTCACCATAGGCTATACGAGGACGAAACTGACGGTCATAGAGCACCCCCTCAATCCACGCATCACCTGTGCGGTCCGTCATGAGAAATTGAACGCCCATGAGGTCAAGCCAGCGATCCTCAGGAATATCGGGCAGATTCTCTCGTAGTCGGCCGTCCGCCGTACCCCCCGGAACCAAGAGAGTGGAGAAGAGATGATAGTAACGTGTGGGCAGCAAGCCACCATCATAACCATCCACTGAGGGGACATCCCACACCATGGGCAGGTTGGGGGTCAAGACCTCCCGATGCTTGGTGGCGACCAGATAGGCATAAAGGGCATCCTTGTCTAGAAGTTCACTATAGGCAGCCTCGATCTCCCCTCGATCCCCTAACTCAAACAGGGTTCTGGAGACACTCAAGAAGCGCCCAGGGATCTCCCCGCCGCGCCGGGTGTTCTCAATTGCCGCCTGAAGCTGCGCCACAGCCGGGCGCATGTCGGTGTAGGCGCGAGCCGCAGTAGCCGCTCCATAGGGCAACTTCCAACCCGACGCCGCCAACTCCAGACCCACCAGCATCACCACGCCGGCCGAGGCGACATCTTGCCACGCTGTCCCTGACAAGCGGTGAAGCTTGCCAAGCACAAGACTAAGCCCCTTGCCCGCCAGGAGGCTACCTGCCAGCACAAACATGCCCATGAACCGCGCTGGGGCCCGGAAGTGGACGAAACCAGGCATATTCAAGCGAACCGCCAGGAGATAGAGGGGATTGTATCCACCCAGAGCCAGGAACAATCCCAACCCACCCAACCAGACCAGCCACGTGATTTCACGTCGATGGGTGCGGACAGCCCACCATCCTCCCAAGAGAGCCAGTCCACTTGCGAGGAGGCCTAGATAGCCCACACCCTCTGGCAACAGCGGAGACACCAGATAGGGTGGCAACAACGTTCGCCAGAGCTTCCACGGGACCAGGGAGAAGGAGATAGCCTGCCGCCAGTCAAGACCTCCGCTACGGCCCGACAACGTCATCAGCGCCAGCGTCGGTGCCAGTTGGACCGCGGCCAGAATACCTGCGAGGGCAAATGGTCCAAGTCTGAGCAGGAGGGCAGTCAGGGCCAAGAGGACACGCCGTGTGACGTTGGTCAGCAGAAGTCTTCTTGCCCCTACCCCACAATGGCCCTTCTCAAAAACCGCTAACACGAACGCGCACAGGCTGCCAATGAACGCCACCTGCAGGTGACCGGCGAGCAGCATCATGGCCAGCGCAACCACAGAGAGTGTGCGGGGCACAAGCCAGTGATAGCGCCGAATGCGGATAGATGCGGGAGGCAACAGGATAAGCGGCAGCCACGCCCATCCCTCGAGTTGATTGAGATGCTCAAGGTGCGCCGCCAGGAAACCGGACCCAGCATAGCTCAGGCCGGCCATGGCAGCTCCCCAGGGAGACCATCCTCGGGCTCTCGCCAGTGTCATCATGGTCAGAGCGGCCAACGCCACATGCAGGAGAACACAGAGGTGAAGCACGCGTGGGATGTCGATCACCGCCCCAGCACCCACTGCCCACAACAGCCAATGCGGCGGATACCAGATTCCGGTCTGCGAGTTCGCCATCAATGGGACCCCCATAAACAGATCAGCGCTCCAAAGGGGAAGTTGATGGGCACGCAGTGACCGGATGATCGCTTCCCAGTATGGGTGGAAGTAGAGCTGGAGATCCCCTCCCGCCAACACCCGACCGATGACCAGTGGATAGTAGACCCATACCAGCAAACTGAGCACAAGGATCGAGGGCAATACAATCCGTACCCTTTGCGTCCAGCTATAGCGGGGCATGTCCGCGGTCACGCTTCCCCCGTCGATTGAAGGGTCAGCCCACCGGGTCACTGGCAGAGCTCCAAGGCTCGTAGTGCGTTGGCGTCCTCGGGGTCGATACGCAAGGCGGTCTGAATATAGGGCATCGCTTTATCACACCGATCCAACAAGTACTGACACAAAGCGTAAGTGTAGTAGTATTCGATCGGAGGGCCTTTGACGACGCCTGTTGACCCATCCAGCTCAATAGTCCCTCCGGGCGACGGGAAGAAGGGGGCCGTGTGGACCATCCACCCCTCGGGTGCCCGCAAATCAATGAACCATCCAATGTAGGCCTTGCCGGCCGGGGAAGGCGACAGGCCATCCAGTTTGATCGCATAGCGCCCGCTCATCACATCAAGACGGACCTGTCCGGACAACGAACTTCCACTGCCCTCCCCGAACTCCGCCCGTAGAGGATCCTCAAAGCGCTCAGGATGGATGAAGTTGGCCGACGCAAACTCAGGGCCCTGCGGTTCGGAACCCACCTTGTCAATCTCTTCCAGAGTAAGCAAAAAGAAGACTGTGCGACGCCGCGAACGAGCCTCGCCATACTCCACGGCGGGCCCGAACATCTCGATGGCATCCTCGTAGTTGCGCTGATGGAAGTACAGGATCCCCATATGTCCATAGGCATCGGCGGATGCAGGATCCAGTGCCAATGCAGTCTCAAGACTATCGCGGGCTGCCCCGTAGTCACCCAATAACAGCTGCGTCCACCCAAGTTGATCCCAGCCCATCACAGACTCAGGATCAGCCGCCACAGCATCCTCGTAGGCTTTACGCGCTCTCAACAGATTATTTAGTGCCCCAGCGTTCCGTCCAATAGCCAGATACAGGTGAGCCAACCCCGGATGCTGCTCCAGGGCCTGCTGGTAGGCTTCGATAGCCCCGTAGTAATTCCCCTGGTTCTCAAGCACATATCCTCGACCACGCAGCACGTCCACGTTGGTCTCGTCCAGTTCCAAGGCGGTAGCGATCGCATCATTCGCCACCAACCATTGACCGCTATCGATCGCTGCTTCCGCACGATAGGCATAGGCTTCTGGCAACGTGGGGTCCAGGCTGATGGCTCGTTCGCACAGGGTCGAGGCCTGTTCAGGCAATCCTAACCAATCATAGGCTAGGCACAGTAACGCCCAGGCCCGGGCATTCTCCGGTTGCCGCTCGAGGGCCTGGCGCGCCATCTCCAGGCCACGCTCCGGTTCATTCTGAAAGATCAGCAGACGAGATAGAGCAAGGTAGAGCTCCGTCTGATGCGGCTCAAGATCGAGGGCTTGCTGATAGGCATCAACAGCCTGAGCCGACCTCCCTTTGAGATAAGCAGCCTCCGCCTCTGCCACGAAAAACGCTGCCGAAGGGGTCGCAGTTGGGCCTGGGGTAGGCGTGCCCACCATCATAGACGACGGAACCATGCCTCCCCACTTATCATATGCAAGGACTAGCCCTGCAACAGCCAGTCCGAAGAAAAGGAAGACGTAGCCCCACGGCCTCCGGCGACGCCGACGAAACAGCGTCCGATCACTCTTTAGATACATGCCGGACCCGTCCTGCTACAAAAGACCATGGCCCTTATACCACGCCCAGGCTTCCTCCACCGCATAACGAGCGCTATGAGATGGAAACCCCAGCTCATCACGCGCCCGACTCCCATCAAAGAACATATCTCGCCAACTGAGATCAAGTTGCGTGAGCAGGGAGGGCAATGGCCGTCCCAGGGCACTGAACACCGCCCAGGCACCTGCCATCAGCGCGCGTATCGGCATCCTTGGCAGAGTCACCAGGGGGCTTCGGCTGCCAACCACTTCAGCCACTGTGGCCAGGAGATCCGTATGCTTCACGTTCTCCCCATTCAACACATAGCGGGCCCCCGCACTTCCACGTTCGGCCGCCAGGACATGGCCCAATCCTGCCATACTCGCCGCCACCACACCCATCCCCCCAGCCGGCGCAGCAAGTAGCCATCCGCTCTTCACAATCTTGAGGATCTCACCACCCACGAAGTTGATATCGCGCCGGCCAATGACCGTGGCCGGGTTGACGCACACCACGTCTAACCCCATCTCGACCGCCCGCGATGCCTCAGCTTCGGCGAGCAGTTTGCTATGGGCATAAGGGAAACGCCGGGGGGCGAGATTAAGAGGAGACCGCTCATCACGGATTGGCGTTTCGCGTGTGGGTACGCCCAACACCGCCACCGAACTTGTCAGAACGACCCGTTGGACACCCGCCTGACGGGCCGCCTCAAGCACGTTCCTGGTCCCCGTGACATTCACCCGATACAGCATCGCCGTCGAGGAATGCCAGTAGCGTGACACGGCAGCCGCGTGGAACACAAGCTCACAACCAACCATGGCACGACTCAAGGAAGCCTGATCGAGGACATCACCCACCACCAACTCCGGGTCCAGCCCAGAGAGGGCCTCCAGTCTGGATGAGGCGCGCCGCAACGCACGCACCTCGTACCCGCGAGTAAGCAGCGCCTCGACGATGTTCGCTCCCACACACCCTGTTGCACCCGTCACCAGTGCCCGGACCAAGGTACTTACCTCCTCAGGTACTCACGCTGATACCATGACCAGAACCGGGCCAGCCCATCTTCCACCTCCACCCGGGGGGCATAGCCCAACAGCTCACGTGCCTTTCCAATGTCTGCAAAAGTGATTTTGGGCTCACTGGGCGGCGCAGGTGGCGTTTCCATCCGCGCCTTACGGCCCACCAAGCGTTCAATCATCTGCACAAAATCAGCCATTCTTATGGGCTTTCCGCGCCCCAGATTGATCCGCTCATAGCCAAGGGGACGATCGAGCGCGGCCATAATACCCTCAACAATATCTCCCACATAAGTCCAGTCACGATACATCTCGCCGCCATCAAACAGCTTGAACGAACGCTCGTGCACAATGCTATCAGTGATGATGAAAGGCATCATATCGGGGCGTCCCCGCTCTCCATACACACTGAAAAACCTCAGAGCCGTAAACGAGATACCAAAGAGATGGTGATAGGTGTATCCCATAAGCTCGCCTGCTATCTTGGAAGCAGGGTAAGGGGCCAGAGGCTTACCGAGGGGATCATCCTCCCGAAACGGCAGGCGCTCTGTGTGACCATACACCGATGAGGTCGAGGCAAAGACAACATGGGGTACGCCGGCCTGTCGCACACCCTCCAGCACATTGACAGTCCCTCGGATGTTCACATCTGTGTAGAGAGGAGCTCGCGGAATCGAGTACCGCACACCTGCCATGGCAGCCAGATGGACCACTGCGTCATATCCGCCCTCTGCACAGACTCTCCGCACACCCTCTTCATCGCGCACGTCAACCCTATGCATGGCAAATCCATCATAACCCGCCAGGATGCCTGCGTTCCTCTCCTTCTGTGCGGGGCTGTAATAATCGTTGAAGTTGTCCAGCCCATCGACCACGTCCCCACGTCTGAGCAACGCCTCAGCCAGATGGCTCCCAATGAAGCCAGCAGCTCCAGTGACAAGTACCCGCATAGCTACTCCTCTCCCGCACCGACGCTCACACAATCCCTACGGCCCGATAGATGGGCGGATATCCAGGACTCGCAACTGGAGACGCTCCCGTCCGCGCCATACGTTGCGATCCAATGTGTATGCTACATCTACCCGCTGTGGCAGACGGCCAGACCAGTAGCCCTGTTTGAAAGCGATAGCATCCCACGACTCGCCATTCCAATCATGTAGTTGCAGTTTCAAGTGCTGTCCCCCGCTGCCCACAGCCCGCATTGTCTTCACCCCCACACCTTGACTGACAAGCACAGGCTGTGGGTTGCCCTCACCATAGGGGCGAAGCCTGTCCAAAGCTCTATAGAATTCCCAACTCAGTTCCCGCAACGGCACCACAGCATCGATCTCCAACGTTGGTACCAACTCACGTCCCCCCAGGTCGCGTTCCGCCAGCAGCAACAGCTGCTCGCGCAATTCATCAAGGCGGCTTGTCTGAACGGTAAACCCTGCGGCCGCCGCATGTCCACCATGCCGTTCCAACAAGTTCGCCACCTCGTCCAAAGCCCGGGTAATATGAAACTCCGGGATAGAGCGCGCCGACCCTTTGCTTAGGCGGTCGCCTATCGCCACCACCACGGCCGGACGGTAAAATTCATCGACCAGCCTACTTGCCGCGAGCCCCACGATCCCCGACAGGAAATCAGGCGATGCCGCAAAAATCAGTGGAGGCACAACGCGCTGTACGCCGACGAGTTCCATGACCTGATCTCTGGTCCGCAGCGTGATAGATCGTCGATCCTCATTGATGGCATTGAGGCGCTCAGCGAGCGCCAGCGCTGCACCCATATCCGGTGCCATCAGGAGCCGCAGCGCCAGAGTCGCATCATCCAGACGCCCTGCGGCGTTGAGACGTGGTGCCAGGATGTACCCAATCGTATGGGTATCGACTGTCCCAGGGGCAACACCAGCCACATCCATCAGTGCCGCCAGGCCTGGTCGGCGCGCGCTGTTGATCTTCCTCAGGCCTGCGGAGACAAGGCTACGGTTCTCCCCGATCAATGGCACAATGTCCGCCACGGTCCCCAAGGCCACAAGGTCCAACAGGGACTCTTCATCGGGAGAGGTGCGAGCCCCTCCTGTGCCCAGAGCTGCGCTGGTTCGAATCAGCGCCTGGGCCAGTTTGAATGCCACGCCCACGCCCGCCAGAAGCCCAAACTCATCTGTGTTCTCTGGACGACGTGGGTTCAGGACTGCGTCGGCAGGCGGCAACTGTGGCCCCAGGCTGTGGTGATCCGTCACGATGACACGCATGCCCAGACTGCGCGCCAGCACGATCTCCTCGACCGACCGGATCCCACAATCCACCGTGATAAGGAGCCCAATCCCATCGCGAGCCAGCATCCGCACCGCCGCCGGGTTGAGTCCGTACCCTTCACCACTACGCTGCGGAATGTGACCGATGGCTTGGGCACCCATGCTCTGAAGCGTCTCCAGCAGCAATGCTGTGGCGGTGATACCGTCCACGTCATAGTCTCCAAAGACGGCAATCCGTTCCTGATGACCAATGGCCTCAAAAATGATCGCCACAGCCTTTTCCATATCGGCCAGAGCGAACGGATCACTCCGCACAGAGGCACTACGGAGGAAATCAAGCGCACTCGACACCGTGTGAAAACCACGCCCGTAAAGGATGTGGCCAAGCCACGGGCTCACCGGCAGGTGGTCTATGAAAGCGCGAGGGGCTGGGCTGTGGATCAGCCATCGTTTGTCGGTTCTTGTGCTCACACCTATGCCTCACACACACGCCCTGCCAGATACCTGCAGGGGGACCTCAAATGCGACAAGCAAGTATACCACGAGTGGTCGCCCTACAAAATCAAGGAGCGACCCTATACGAGTCGCTCCTTAATCACTCGATATGCTGACGCTAACGGACCCAGCCCACACCGCCCTGGTTATCCGAAAGGCCCGCCAGGGCGGTCAACAGTGGCACACGTCTAGCAAGACAAAACTACAAGGTCATGCAGGGAGTTCGATCCAACCCTGATTCACGCAGAAGTCCGTGATTACGGGAATGGTCACCCATTTCCCCTGGTAGGACTGAACAGCCAACACAATGATGTAGACAAGCACGGCCACGCCAGTGAAGCAGCCCACAACGACTGCCGACAGGACCGCGGAGATTACATATCCCACGACGCTAAGCACCAAGGCTTGAATTGCATTATACTTGATGAATGCCCGTTCCTTCTTGTCCTCCAACAACAGCACAATAATGGGCACAATCGGCGAGAAAATCCAGGACAAAAGGGCCCAAAGCTTATCATCATCGGTGATCGTCACATCGAATTGCGGTTCTGCCTCTGCCATGGTTAGCACTCCTTTACTGGTATGAAGAAAGGCAAACAACGTGTGAACAGTGAACTTGGCGACCTCAGTCTCTATTCTAGAGGAGAAGTGTCGTATTGTCAAGAATTTGGCATGACTTTCTCGCACCTGGGTGACAATCACGCCTTTGCTGCCGCCCAGATGGCATCTGGGCAGCACGGGGGTTCGAGCTAAAATGAACAGCAATGCATAACAAAGACGAAGCCACTGCCCAGCAGCACGTAATCATTGGTTTGAGCGGGGGCGTGGACAGCGCCGTCGCAGCTGCCATGCTACTTAGCGAAGGATATCAGGTACACGGCGTTATCCTGCGCACATGGCGTCTGCAGCAACCTCACCATGATCCTATCGCGAGGGCACAGGCTATCGCCGACAGCCTTCAGATCCCGTTGATGATACACGATGTAGAAGCCGCATTCTACGATCAGATCGTTAGCCCTTTCGTCGAGTCATACAGCACGGGGCTAACGCCGAATCCTTGTGTCTTCTGCAACCCGATGGTGAAATTTTCAAGCTTGCTTCAGATAGCCGATACCATGAATATCCCATGGGTCGCGACTGGGCACTACGCCAGGGTCACCCGGGACACACAGGGAACAGCGCACCTGTGGCAGGGTCAGGCCGGAGACAAGGATCAAAGCTACTTCCTCTATCGACTCTCGCAGAGGCAGCTCCAGCGCGTTATCCTGCCCCTTGGGGAAGCCACAAGCAAGCGCGAAGTACAGGACCTCGCACGCGGTATGGGCATACCGACAGCAGAGACCGAGGAGAGTCAGGATCTCTGCTTTGTATCCGGGCTGCACTACACGCAGCTCGTCGAGGCCCTGCTGCCGCATACGCCGCGCCCTGGGCCTATCCTAGACGAGGAAGGGCGGATCCTGGGTCGCCACCGCGGCTTGCATCGCTACACAATCGGGCAGCGGAAGGGACTACCCATAACCACAGCCGCTAAGGGTCCTCTTTACGTGTTGCGCCACGATACCGCACGCAATGCCCTGGTGGTTGGACCCCGAGAGCGACTGGCCCGCCAGGAGTGCCAGATCACAGACGTTTCGTTCATCCAGGGCGATCCACCTGACACTTGTTTCAGTGCCATGGCCAAGATCCGGTACCGAGCACCAATGATCGGGGTGCGTGTCACAGTGCTCTCGTCGGACCGCCTCCATGTTTACTTTGATCAACCACAGTATGCCGTCGCGCCAGGTCAGTCGCTGGTGTTATACCAGGACGGAGAGGTCCTGGGGGGCGGCATCATCACCAGGGCCGAGACGTGAGAAGCAAATTCCTAAGGAGGCAACACGCATGCCGATTTTCTTTGACCTGGAGACACAAAACACCTTTGAAGAAGTGGGAGGACACTACCCAGAACGGCTCAGGATATCGGTGGCAGTGACATACAACACCGACGACGACACGTTCCACTTCTATCGTGAAGCAGACGCGGGGCGACTGGCGCTGGATCTCAGTCGGGCCGATCTCGTGGTCGGATACAACCTCTATGGCTTCGACTATCCAGTGCTCCAGCAATATACAGACGCGGTGAACCTGGCAACTCTGCCAACCATCGACATGATGCTTGAGATCCAGAAGCAATTGGGCTTCCGTGTCAGCCTGAATGCCGTGGCTGCCGCAACGCTTAAGATGGGGAAGAGCGCCGACGGATTGCAGGCCGTCCAGTGGTGGCGGGAGGGAAACATCGAGAAGATCTTTCGCTACTGTCAGCAGGACGTCGAGGTGACACGTCGCGTGTACGAGTTCGGTCGCCAGTATCACTACGTGCAGTATTACGACCGCCAATACAAAATCCGTCGGGTACCCGTCTCCTGGTAGAGGCCACCCTTACGCCCAACAGCCTTTGCGCAAGCCAAACGCGACGGCTGTGCTGTACAGCACAATACTCAAGTCCGGCTCACCCCGGAAAGTGAAAATGGATCAGTGCCCACGTCTGGTCCTTGAATCCATCTCTGCAGTAGAGAGCAACTGTGGCAATGTACTCTGAGGTCACTTCAAACGTATACCAACGACACGTAGAGATCCTACAGGCAGGCCCATCCGCTCTAAGGCTGCGTCCCAACCCTAGACCTGTAGCTTTGGCCTTGGCCTCCTTCATCGTCCACATGCGACACGCGGCCCATTGCCGTTCGGGCAGATCCAGGGTGGCCAGGTATGCCTGCTCGTCTTCAGAGAAGACAGCCCGCAACATAGAACGCGTCCACACCACCTGCTGGGGCCGCTCAACATCGATGCCCACCTCCCAGCCGCGGGCGAAGGCGTACATAGCCAGACTACCGGAATGAGCCAGGTTAAAGGAGAGCCCGGCGCAATCCGACGAGGCCACATAGGGTTTTCCGTAGCGGCCAAC
>CAYLRT010000059.1:0-9075 GCA_964385885.1 uncultured Anaerolineales bacterium
GGTGACGGTCACCAAGAGGAGGCGTGCGCGGGCCATTGACAGCCAGGGCGGCCCCCCTATACTTGCTGAGGTTTGGCCATGATGACAACTGCTGAAGAGGGACGGCAGACGATGTCTGAGACTCCGATCCAACCCAAGATTCAGATCTCACACCTGAATTTCTTTTATGGGGAGAAGCAGGCGCTGTTCGACATCTCGCTTTCGATCTACCAGAACGAGATCACAGCGCTTATCGGGCCGTCGGGATGCGGCAAGTCGACCTTTCTACGTTGTCTCAACCGGATGAACGATGAGATCCCCGGCACCCGGTTGGAGGGGGAGGTCTTGCTGGATGGACAGGACATCTATCGCCCAGAGACCGACGTCGTCGAGCTCAGGCAGAGGGTCGGGTTGGTCTTTCAGAAGCCCAATCCGTTTCCCCAGTCTGTCTACAACAATGTCGCCATGGGGCCCCGAGCGCTCGGGCTTGCGCGGGGGAGTGAGCTGGATCAATGGGTGGAGACCTACCTGAAGCGTGTCAACCTGTGGGATGAGATCCATGGGGACACCTCGTTGCTGGCGACCAATCTCAGCCTGGGACAACAACAGAGGCTCTGCATCGCGCGCACATTGGCCGTGGCGCCGGAGGTCATCCTCATGGATGAGCCCTGCTCGGCGTTGGATCCCATTGCCACGCTCCGCGTCGAGGACTTGATGCGCGAGCTGCGCGAAGAGTACACCATCGTGATCGTGACCCACAATATGCAGCAGGCCGCTCGCGTCTCTGACCGTACTGCTCTCTTCTGGTTGGGCAGGCTCATCGAATATGCCCCCACCGCCCAACTGTTCACCAATCCCGCCGAGGAGCAGACGGAGGCCTACATCACCGGGCGTGTCGGCTAGTTGATATGGACCGGATCACCCCCTACCCCTCGAGACCAGCGAGCGACCGCCGAACTGGGGCGGATCGCGTGGGAGATCCGCGCCACGGTGACCGCCTGAGGAGCGGGGCACAGGGATATCCCAGACACCGCAAAGGACTCTTGAGGCTATGAACGACCTGCTTAAGCTCCTCCTGATCCTGGGCGTGACTGTGCTGCTCCTGGCCAGGCGCCTGGACCTGGGGCTGGTGCTGGGCTTCAACACGATATTGGTGGCCATTCTGTTCCGGGTCCCTCTTGCGGCGTGGGGGCGCTCGGTGATCCGTGGTCTGGTTGCCCTCGATACGCTGAGTCTGGCGGGGGCCGTCTACCTGGTATTGGTGCTGGCGGAACTCATGCGACGCACGCATGCTATGGATCAGATGGTCGCTGCGCTTCAGGCCCTGGTGCCCGATGATCGCCTGACCATGGCCTTGATGCCCCTCCTGATCGGATTGATGCCGATGATGGGGGGCGCGATGTTCTCGGCTCCCATGGTCGATGAGGTGGGAGAGCGGCTCCACGCCACGCCTGACCAGAAGACCTTTGTCAACTATTGGTTCCGTCATGCCATGGAATATGTCTTTCCACTCTACTCTTCGCTTCTGATGATTGCCACGCTGTTGGAGGTCAATGTCTTTGAGTTTGTGAGGGCCTCGTGGTTGCTCAGCGTGGTAGCCCTGCTGGCAGGGACGCTCTTCGGACTCTGGGGGCTGCGCTCCGGCGCCCATGAGGACAGGCGTGGCACTTCGTGGGAGGCCTGGCGTCAGTTGCTCTCCAGCACCTGGCCCCTGCTATTGGTGATCGTGACCGTTGTGTTCCTCAAATTGAGCATGCTGCCGAGCCTGGTGCTGACGATCATCCTTCTGTCGCTGACCACCCGGATGGACTTGAAGAGATGGCCCGGCATCCTCAAGCAGAGCTTCCCCCCTCACACATTCTCCGCTATCTTCGGGGTCATGGTGTTCAAACACGTGATGGAGGACACGGGGGCAGTCACCCAGATCCCCCAGGCGTTGAGTTCACTGGGGCTGCCGGCTTTGGGGGTGGCCTTCGTCGTCCCCATGGTGGTGGGCCTCCTGACCGGCACGGCGGCAGCCGCACTGGCCCTCAGTGTCCCGCTGGTGGCCCCTTTGCTCACGGACATGGGGACACTGTCAGCGGGGCTGTGGCTGTTCGTGGGGGGATTCACCGGTGTGTTGCTTTCGCCCTTACACCTGTGTTTGGCCCTGACCAAGGCCTATTTCAAGGCCGGTTGGGGGCCTATCTACCGCCGACTCGTCCCTTCCGTCGTACTGGTGGGGATTGCGGCGGCGGGACTTGTGTTTCTTTGATCGGTTGAGAAGACGCTGGAGAGGGGTATGCTGGTCATCGCCCTAGGACACCGAAAAAAGATGGGCCGGGGGCTGTCCGTTAACCCCCGGCCGCTTGAAAAGGAGGAGAATACGTCTTGCTGTTGCTGTATGCTTGCATTTTCACATTATCACACATCGTATCCTTCTGCTTGACGTCAATCTGACGAATCCCTGATGAACGAAGGTGGGACAGTAACATGAGCGTCCTTCAGGCCAATATCCTCCTCCTGATAACGGCTGCCATCTGGGGCTTTGCCTTTGTGGCCCAGCGTGCTGGGATGGCGCATCTGGGCCCTTTTTCGTTCAACGCCATCCGCTTCGGTCTGGGCAGTCTCTCGCTCCTGCCGCTCGTCCTGGCCACCCGTAGACAACGCGAGTTTCATCCCTCCTTGGGGCGGCTCGTCAGGAGCGGTGCCCTGGCGGGGGTTGTGCTCTTCGCTGGCGCATCTCTGCAGCAGGTGGGCCTGGTCTACACGACAGCAGGCAAGGCAGGGTTCATCACCGGGCTCTACGTGGTGTTGGTTCCCTTGTTGGGCCTCCTCTGGGGCGAGCGCGTATATCTGCCAGCCTGGATCGGTGCGATCAGCGCTGTGGCCGGGCTCTATCTCCTCAGCGTCTCGGAGCAGTTGAGCATAAGCCCCGGAGATCTTTGGATCACGCTCGGGGCACTCTTCTGGGCGCTCCATGTCCAGCTCATCGCCCGCCTTACGCAGAGCATCGATGCCCTCCCGCTCGCCGCGATGCAGTTCGCGGTCTGCTCCCTGTTGAGCTTCGGCGCGGCGTGGGCTACTGAAACCATCACCTGGGAGGCCGTTCGGGCTGCCATGGTGCCTCTCCTGTATGGCTCCTTCATGTCTGTGGGCATTGCCTACACCCTCCAGGTGGTGGCTCAACGGCACGCCAGTCCGACCCCTGCTGCTATCATTATGAGCCTGGAATCGCCGTTCGCGGCCTTTGGGGGCTGGCTTCTGCTTGGCGAGACGATGGAGATGCGTCAGATCGCAGGCGCGGTGCTCATGCTGGCAGGGATGTTGATCGCTCAGATACCGACCGACGCTGTGCGGTCCCTCTTCAGGTACCCTGGCCGACAGGTTGAAGAGTCACGTCGATAGATCTCGCGGGAGGGGCTTATGATTGGGGAAAAGCGAATGAAACACGGGAATGCCGTGTCGCGAGTCGTCATCGTCACCGGTGCGAGCAGTGGCATCGGGGCCGCCACAGCGCGGTATTTCGGGGCACGTGGGTGGCGCGTGGTCCTGGCCGCCCGGTCGGCCAAGGCCCTTGAGAGGATCGCAGGAGAGATCCAGGCCGTGGGAGGCACGGCGCTGGCCGTCCCCACCGATGTCACACAACCCTCAGACATCACCACCCTGGTAGAGCGGACCATGGAAGCCTTCAAGCGCATCGATGTGGTCGTGAACAATGCGGGTAGAGGTATCTCGGGCACACTGGCAACCATCGACCTGGATGTGTTCGCAGAGGTATGTCACCTCAACGTCCTTGCCCCTATTGCGATGCTCCAGGCTGTGGTCCCGATCATGCGGCGCCAGGGCGGTGGGGTCATCGTCAATGTCTCGTCGCTCACCGAGGTGCTGCCGGTGCCCTATATGGCAGGGTATGGGGCGACCAAGGCCGCATTGGGTTACCTCTCGGACGCCGCCGCACTGGAATTGGGCCGGGATCACATCGCTGTGGTCAAAGTCCTCCCCGGTTTGACCGCCACCGCATTTGCCCAGAATATGGCAGAGACTGGGGAGAGCCTGTCACTTGAGCAACTGCTGGCGCGAGCCAATCTGATCTCCGCCGTGCCACCAGAGCGAGTTGCTCAGGCCATCTGGACCGCAGCCCACAAACGTAAGAGCCTGCGCTGCACCAGCAAGCGTGATTGGTTTCTCAGTGTGATGGCGCGACGGGCACCAGACCTCACCTATGCTCTTCTCCGGGCTGCCATGCAACGCTACGTAACCGCAGAAGGCCAGCCCTCCGATGCGGACATCCGGCGTGATCTCCGCGATCTTGGGTTGATCGTTGGTGCGGCGGGGGCAGCGATCGCGGGTATCGTGACGGGCATTTGGCTGAAGGTCAGGAAATTGAAGAGGGACCGCGAACACGCATAGACAGGAGATCAACGTTGAAGAACATCGTCTTCATCATGGCTGACCAGTTAGCCGCCCGCTGGCTGGGGTGTTACGGGAGTGGCGTGGATTCCACGCCCACCCTCGATCGCCTGGCTGCGGAGGGCGTGCGATTTGAGCGCTGCTATGCGACCTTCCCGGTCTGTGCGCCGAATCGCGCCACGATCCTCACCGGCCGTTCGCCAGTGGTCCACGGCGTCATCACCAACAACTACGTGTTGCGGACGGATATGCCGACCTATGCCCACGTGTTGCAGCGGCAAGGCTATCGCACGGGGGGATTTGGCAAGTTCCATCAGACGCCGATGCATATGCCGGTGCCGACCTCCGCAGCGTATCTAGGCTTCGATGAATCCGCGATCAGTGAGGATCCGAAATGGGGGCCTTGGCTCGATTGGATTCGCGACGAACATCCGGATTACTACGACCGGGCGCTGTCGATGGCATGGCCCTTCTGGCCCAACCATCCCCCGCCAGAGGATCTGGCGCGGGCCCACCAGGCTCGTACCCGCTATCTGGTGCCACGGATGCAGGCGTCCCCATGGTCGCCGATGTATCCTTCCCCCCTGCCCCCTGAGCTCCACGATACCACCTACATCACTGACCTCGGCCTGGCGTTCATCGAGCGCCACGTGACGAGACACGGGACGCAGCCCTTCTTCTGCCACATCTCCTATGTCGATCCCCATGACCCCTACGACCCCCCTGAACCCTATGCCTCGATGTTCGACCCGGTGGACATGCCGCCACCACTCCCGGCCGAGTGGCTCGAGGAGGGCATACCCACCCTGGCTCACGCTCAGCGCTTCTGGCGTTTCGACAGGGTTTGGGACAACCCCGAGGTCGTCCGTCAGCTCCGGGCCTATTATCATGGCTCGCTCCGTCTGATCGACGACCAGGTCGGCCGCATCGTTGACTATCTGAAGCGCCGTCATCTCTGGCAGGACACGATCCTGGTGTTCACCACCGATCACGGGGAGATGCTGGGCGACCATGGACTGATGACCAAGGGGCCCCATCACTACGACGCATGTATCCGCGTGCCCCTGATCGTGAGCGGGGGAGGCGTTGCCCCCGCTGTGACCGATCGACTGACCTGTACCCTTGACTTCTACCCCACGTTCTGCGATTGGGCTGAGGTGCCCGACGATCAGCGGCCTCCCCTTGAAGGGCGTTCCTTTGCTGAGGTGTGCCGGGGCCGTCAGGAGCCGGATCCCTGGCGGGCCGTCTCCGTGGCGACCGGCGCTGTACGCAGCCTGGTCACAGATGATGGATGGCGGTTGAGCTGGCTGACCCGGGATCGAGTCGGGCAACTCTTCAATCTTTTCGATGATCCTGGAGAGCAGCACAACCTCTACGCAGCCCCGGACTATGCCCCTGTGCGTCAGCAATTGTTCGAACGGTTGGTCGAGGCCGAAAGTCGCCCGGCCAGGCTGCCCCAGTATCGCAACCTGCCCGTGGACGATGGCACCGTCTGGCATATCGAGAAGGGAGGTCACGGTCTTGCACGCGGACATGAACCCTATCCGCGCCCGCAGGCCCCCTACGACCGCCCGTGTGAGGAGTTGTGATGGGACCACGAAGGCCAGAGATCACGGCGGCTGGGGGTAGGTGAGAGACATGAGAGAGAATCTGAGCGCATATCTGGAGTTTGCGGCCGAGACGGCGTTCCTGGCTGGGCGCCTGACCCTTGGATATTTCCAGACCGGGTTGCGCCCCATGATGAAGGCGGATGACACTCCTGTGACGGTGGCCGATCGTCAGGCTGAGGCCCTGATACGCCAACGCATCGAGCAACACTACCCGGATCATACGATTGTCGGTGAGGAGTATGGCATCACGGGCAGGGCCGATTCTCCCTGCCGTTGGTACGTAGACCCCATCGATGGGACGAAGTCATTCACGCGCGGCGTACCTCTCTACGCTGTCCTCCTCGGCTTGGAGATCGAGGGAGAGGTGGAGGTCGGCGCTGTCTACTTCCCTGCTTTGGATGATATGCTTGTGGCTGCCAGCGGCCTTGGCTGCTGGTGGAATGGACGTCGGGCCCGCGTCTCCCAGGTGACGAGGCTCGCCGAGGCGACCGTAGCCTTCACCGACATCCGGGGCTTCGAGGCCCACGGACGGGCGAAGGCCTGGCAGCGTATCATGACGGCCACGCGCTTCCAGGCCGGGTGGGGCGATGCCTACGGACACGCCCTGGTGGCGACGGGTCGCGTCGAGATCATGCTGGACCCTATCATGAGCGATTGGGACTGTGGGCCGTTTCCGCCCATCCTGAGAGAGGCCGGCGGATACTTCGGGGACTGGTCGGGCAACCGCACGATCCATGCCCAGGAAGCACTCTCCACCACTTACAAGCTTCTGCCCCAGGTGCTGAACCTGATCGAGGCTTCAGAAACTCCTTAGGAGATGTTCCACACCACTGATCACAGGAGGCTTTGAGATGCCACGCCGAGATCTTAACTCAACCTTGCGCAGACTGAGACGTCTTGCCGCCGTGGATCACGCTGATAGAGCGCTCCGCCAATCATGTCTTGGACGGATCGTCGGTGCGCTTACAGGGCTGTTCATCGTTGCCTGTCTGGCTATCTGGATTGTGCTCTTTATCCTTATGAACCAGATGGGCATCGCAGAAAAGCTTCCCGATGCGGCAGGCACCATATTGAGCGTCATGTTCATTGGAGGGCTAATTGCCTCCATCGTGCTCGCCGGGCTGATCGGCAATCTTCTGCGCCGGCAGCTATGGCGCCTGCTACGAGCCCGCCGTGGTCGCTTCCTGTAAGGATTTCTCACGTCCCAAGGCGCACTCCCAAAGAAAAGACAGGAAGGTATATGCGCAGTGTTCACGTCCGCATGATATGTTGAGGTAATATCTATGGAACCATTGACCATAAGTACACCGGAAGCCGAAGGGATATCCTCTCAAGCCATCCTGGACTTTGTCGACGCTGTGGAGTCCAGGATCGATGCGCTACACAGCATGATGCTCCTCCGACATGGCAAGGTCATCGCGCAGGGATGGTGGTACCCTTACCGGGCTGACCATCGTCACCGGCTTTTCTCGCTCAGCAAAAGTTTCACCTCCACTGCCATTGGCTTTGCGGTGACCGAAGGACACCTCTCGATCGACGACCGTGTGGTGGACTTCTTCCCTGAGGATCTACCGCCCAAGGTATCAGACCACCTCGCCCGGATGCAGATCCGACACCTGTTGACCATGACCACCGGTCACGAGGAGGATTCTCTTCCGGCCATGGGGCAAGACCCGGAGGGGAATTGGGTCAGAGCGTTTCTGAGACAGCCCGTTCCTCGCCAGCCCGGCACCCATTTCCTGTACGATACCGGTGCCACCTACATGCTCTCGGCCATCATCCAGAAGATCATGGGCATCCCTTTGCTGGCGTACCTGCGGCCTCGGCTCCTCGATCCTCTGGGGATCGAAGATGCCACATGGGAGACGTGCCCGCGGGGCATCAACACAGGTGGGTACGGACTCAGCGTCAGGACGGAGGCCATCGCACGTTTTGGGCAGTTCTACCTCCAAGGGGGGGAGTGGGCAGGGGAGCAACTTCTACCTGCCTCCTGGATCAGGGAGGCCACGGCGCGTCAGGTCTCCAACGCGCCTTACGAGAGCCCTGACTGGGAGCAGGGGTACGGCTACCAGTTCTGGCGTTGCCGCCACAATGCCTATCGTGGCGATGGCGCCTTTGGGCAGTTCTGCCTGGTCATGCCCGATCAGGACGCAGTGCTGGCGATCACAGCAGGCACCGGCGACATGCAGGGCGTATTAGACCTGGTTTGGGACCATCTGCTGCCCGCCATGGCCCCGCACTCACTCCCCCAGAATCCAGAGGGGGCTTCCCGGCTGGCAGCCCGCCTGGCCAATCTACAACTTACGCCTGTTGCGGGCGCTGCCAGCACATCCGTAGCGCAACGCATCCTCGGAGGCCGCTATCGAATGCAGCCGGCCGTGCCCCCCTCTCAGAGCGAGGAGCCTGGGTCCCCGGTGCCAGCCCAGTCCGTGCACGCGGTATCGCTGGAGCGACAGGGGAACGCCTTCGTCCTTACGGTGGAGGACGAGTGGGGGCCTCAGCAGGTTGTTTGTGGCTATGGCGAATGGCGCGAGGGCGAGATGCGCATGGGAGGGGCTCAGCCAAGCCCCATGGCTGCCAGTGGGGCCTGGACCGCCGGGGATACCTTTACCGCCCGGCTCTGTTTCGTGGAGACTCCTTTCTGTCCCACAATCACCTGCCGTTTTGCGGGAGACCTGCTCCATTACCAGATGCGGATGAACGTGGGGTTTGGACCGCTGGAGTTGCCACCTTTGACAGGGAAACGGGAGGCAGAGTGACCAGGTGCGATCTGGGGCCAGCCCAGCATGAGCTGGCCCCAGTCCGTGGGAGGGAGCCTCAGAAATCGTAGTCGATCCACCAGGAAAGGTCTTGCCGTGGAGCCAGGGTGCGCTCCAGGAAGGGCTCCCAGGAGAAGGTGCGGTCGTTGCCCCAGATGGGGAAGAAATCCGGCACATAGCTGGTGGTCGCCGCCACAAGGCCGAGCTGCGGGTGGCGTTGGAGCACCACCAGGTTCGAGTGAGCCTCGTGGTCCAGTGGCAGATAGTATCCGGCTCTCGTGGGGGGGTTCTTCCGCTGGATGAACCCATCCGGCCCCAGCGTGTACCCCGGATTC
>CAYLRT010000059.1:9175-16508 GCA_964385885.1 uncultured Anaerolineales bacterium
GGGGGGGTTCTTCCGCTGGATGAACCCATCCGGCCCCAGCGTGTACCCCGGATTCTCCGCGATGTGGACGTCCAGGTTCAGCTTGCAGAGCGCATCCTGACCGGCCGGCGGTTGAGGATAGAACGGGTGGGGGAACCAGCGCACCGCACAGGGTATACCATGATTCACAACTCGGGTCGCCGAGCGCACGGTGCGTCCCATGAGTGAGACTCTGCGCTCCAGGTCTATCTCGTAGCCCCGAAAGCTATGGTGGGTCTTGAACTCCAACTGCGTCTCTGCTTGGCTGACGTCCCACTGGCACCACGTCGTCACGGTGTCGGCAGCCAGGTCGCAGATCCCGATGCCCAGGATCAGGGCCTGGGTATCCAGTGCTTCGCGGTGACGCTGGGGCCCACGTCTGGCTACGGGCCCAGTGAAGGGGTATAGGGGCCCCAGGTTGAAGGCATCGGGGATGCCCTGCCCGTCGAATGTGTTGAAGCTATCGGGGTAGGTGGGCCCGGACATCACATTACCGTAGCGGGGATCGACGACCTCAAAGATGTAACCGCCCGTGCAATAGCGGGTCCCCAGGCGGGCGCGATCGGCGACCGGGTCGAGGACCGTCACTTTCAACATGCCGTTGTCGAGTTGATACATAGGTTGACCTCCAGGCTCTACGATTGGTCATCTCCTACGGACAGCACGTCACTCTGCCTGGCGCGATGTGCTGCCTTCCAGAAGTGGGGCTGAATTTTTGACCTGCGGTTACCCAAGATAACGCTTAACTTTGGCCAGAAGCTGCTCGGGTTCGATGGGTTTCGAAATGAACTCCCGGATGTTCAGGTATTGGTTGGTCGGGAAAGCCTCCGCGTGTTGAGAGGTGGTGATAGACGAGACCATCAGAATGGGGATCTGGCTGAGCTCCGGATCATCCGAGATCTGCTGCGTGGCGAAATAGCCATCCAGTGGATTGGCCATCATCACATCCATCAACACAAGATCGGGCTTCTCGGCTTGCATTTTCTGCAAACCTTCTTCCCCCGTCGCGGCCTCACTCACTTCGTAGCCAGCGCTCTCCAGGACCAAACGCGTCGCAAGTACCAGATCGGGGTCATCATCCACAATGAGGATCTTCTTGGATTCCATCTGCTCCCTCCAGTTCTCAAGTTGCGTCTCAGCGATGATGTCATGGCGCCAGACCATCGACGATAATCTAGCGGGCGATGTGCTATCGCCTATGGTACCTCCCGTGAAGGAGTGTCAACTTGCAGGGGTGATGGTGTCTCCCCGGTATCACGATCATCCAGGAGGGGCAGGACCACCACAAACGTCGTGCCCTCCCCCTCGGTGCTCTGGACCCGGATCGTCCCCCTATGGCGGGTGATGATATCCTTGGTGATGACCAGGCCCAATCCCGTGCCCTGCTTGACCTGGGCTTTGGCGTTGGGGGCTCGATAGAACTCCTCGAACAGGTGAGGCAACGCCTCCTCTGGTATACCAATCCCTGTATCCTTGACTGTGATATAGGCGCCGGGTCCCTGCCGTTCCAGCGTCACGGTGACCCTTCCTCCCGCGGGGGTGTACTTCACCGCGTTGGACACGAGGTTCGTGAACGCCCGATCAAGCTCCGCGGGATTTGCTCTGAGATAGAGCGGCTCAGAGCTCTCAATGTGGGCCTCCAGGGTTAGCCCTTTCTCCTCAGCCGGGATCCGATAGCGTTCGATCACCTCATCGAGGATCCGGCGAAGATCCACTACCGCGGCTTCCGTTGAAATGCGCAGCCCGGTCTTCGCGGCGGCGAGATCCAGCAGGTCGTCGATTAGTGCCTGCAGGAATTCCACGCGCTTCAGGGCGCGTGTCACCAAATCGGCCTGGATCTCAGACAGGCGCCCTGCATAACCGCCGACCAGCGTCCGCAGCAAGCTGTGAACCACGCCTACCGGAGAGCGTAGCTCATGGGTCACCATCAAGATAAACTTCCGTTTGGCTTCCTCGAGGTTCTGCAGTTCCTGGAACGCTTTGGCATTCTCGATAGCAATGCTCCCTTGATTGGCAATGGCCCGGAGGAAATCGATGTCTTCCTGTGTGAATCGGTTGGCCTGTGAGCAGTACACGCGGATGAGGCCCAGAGGACCTTTCTTGCCGATCAGGGGAGCACTCAGGCTTGAGCGAATCCCCTCCGCGATGGTCTCGGCGGCGTACTCAAGGCGTGGCTCCTGTGAGACATCGGGCACGTTCACTACCTCTCCGGCCAACACCCGTCTGGCCAATGGGTTGCGCTCGACCAGCACGCATCCCTTCTGGAGATACGTCTCGCTCAGGCCATAAGTGCTCGCCAGGCACAGTTCTGTCCCAGTCTGCTCGAGCAATCGAATGCTACACCCCTTGACCCGCATAGCCTCCGTGGTGCTGCGGGTCAGGCGGTCCAACACCTCTTGCAGCTCCAGCGTTGAACTGATGGCTTGGGCTGCAGTGTAAAGGGCCTCCAGGCGACTGTACGCAGATTGGAGATGGCGGCTGAGGTCAATGACCTCACGTTCTCGGGTCCGCAGGCTTCGGGTTATGCGCGTGGCAAGGTGGGCAAGGACGATAACGGTGGTCGAAAAGAAGAAGAGAATCCCGGCCACATACGTAGGGGCTCGATAAAGCTCAACGGGCACGAAGCCTGCCACATGATAGTGCGGCAGAACGCCCGTAAGCTCCAGCAAGGCCGTCAGATTAACCAGCGCGACCGCCAGGCCGGCGGACAGATAGGTCTCCCATGGGGAAAGGAGAATGGCTGCCAGCGCAATGTGAAAGAAGAAGTACAGGATGATGGGGCTTTCTATGCCGCCGGAGAAGTGCATCAACAGTGTCATGGCCACCCAGTCAGCGGCGATCTGCAAGCGGGCCAGGGGATGGGTCTGTGAGCTGGCAACGGTCAGATTGCATTGGATCTGGGTCAGCCAACGGTGAAAGAGTAGATTGTACCCCAGGATTCCAACGCCAATGAGGCAAAGTGTGAGGGTCTCTACGCCCAGGTGAAGCACATACCTGGCTACCAACGTGGCCACGATGACCATGGCTCCGGCCCCCCAGCGGAGGTTGCTCAGCCAGCCGAGGCTCACGCACAGCGCATACTCGAAGGGGTGCTGGCCCAGGTGGACCTCTATGCCTCTTGAACGGAGTCCTGCCTGCTGTCTGCTGCTGTCCATTGCATACGTGCCCATTGTGCGACGATTTGTTCGGATAACGCGACATGCTTCTGGGTGACTGGCGAAGATCCCTTAAGCTATTGAAAGGGCCTCACCGATGTCACTGCTGTGAACTCGGTGAAGAGGGACAACCCGCCGCAGCCTACGCCACACTAAACATACATCAAATACGGCCACTTGCCAACCAGAGGGCCATTACCGGATGCACCTATGGTAGGGGGAGTCAGGTGAGAGGTGCGGCAAGAGACAGACGAGCGTTGCGGCCAGAGGTTACGAGCGCATCGCCTAGGAGAGGCAATCGAGGACGGGGCAAGTTGGCAATGGCTCTTGGCCGCAGGTCATCGAAGCGGAAGCCATAGCTCGTCAGCGGGAGTAGGGCGAAATCAATTTCGCCCAACCAGACACCTCGAGCCTGGCCTTGCCCACTCTAGTGGACACAAAGCTAAGGGTGATGCTATCTTGCTCTAGCTAGAGCGAAGGGGGCAAGTGCAAGGAAGGCAGATTCTTTTCTAGGCCATTCTCTCCCTCTTTACCCAGAAACGAAATGCCCCGCGATTGCCTGCATGTCTTCAGCCTCGTATCTGTAAGCTATGATTGGGTGACAGACCACACGGCACGCCTTGTCACCTTCCCAACCCTTCATACAATTGCCCGAAGCTGAGGGATGATTCTCCCGCAATAGCACAGCCTGAGCACCTTGACTAAGAGATGTCTCGATAGCTCATCACCTTCATGGGAGGCACGCATGCACAAGGCGCCGTTAGGAGTTCTGATCATCCACGGATTCACGTCCAGCCTGGATTGTGTCAAGGACATTCGACCTCCGATCGAGCGACTGGGGCTGCCGACTCGTATGCCGGTGCTCAGGGGCCATGGTGCCCCCACGCCAGATGCGCTACGAGGCGTCACCTGGTCCGACTGGGTCGCCGACGGGGAGACTGCCCTGCAGGATCTCCTGCGTGAGGCGGAGCGTGTCATCATTGTGGGCCACAGCATGGGCGCGCTGGTCACCATCTTCCTCACTGCCGACCACCTCGATGTCGTCGATAGCATCGTACTGGCTGCCCCCGCCATTCAACTTACCTCTCCCATGGCGCCTGGACGTCCCCTGGCCTTCCTGGCTCCTGTGCTAACCCGGGTGCTGAAGAAATGGGATCTACCGCCCTCCTATGCCGACCCCAGCCTTGCGGCTTATGACACCAACTACCCGTGGGCACCGATGGACGCCATCCGGGAGCTTCTGACGTTCTCCAGGCTCGCTCGTCAGCGTCTGCCTGAGATTCGGGTACCCACGCTCATCCTGCAGGGTCGCAACGATAAGACTGTGGCTCCGGAGAGCGCCGAGATTGTCTATGCGGATATCCATACGCCCCCGGAGGACAAACGGATCATCTGGTTCGAGAGAACCGACCACGAGATGTTCCGCGACTGCGAACGGGAGTCGACCATCCAGGCGGTGGTGGATTACGTTAAGAAACGGGCCCGCCTTGCCCGGCCCGCAGCAGATTTTAGGGAAGGTGTCTACTCTATCCAGGAGGCCTTATGAACGCTGAATGCAAGGGTTTCGCTTTGGTTACCGGGGCGGACCGGGGTCTGGGTCAGGCTCTGGCGGCAGGGCTGTTGGACCGCGGCTGGCAGGTCTTCGCAGGGCAGTATATGCCAGAGTGGCCCGAGTTGGACGCGCTGCACGCCAGGTTCCCCGAGGCACTTCATCTCGTCCCGCTGGATGTCGGTGATGAGGCTTCGGTCAGAGCTGCAGCCGAGCTCACGGCCGCAGAGACGGATCGCATTGACCTCTTGATCAATAACGCCGGTGTTATGTCATCGACGGTGTTCGCGACACTGCGGGAACCCCAGGACTACGCTGAGATGCACCGGTTGTATGATATCAATGCGCTGGGTCCCATCCGCGTCGTGGAGGCCTTTTTGCCCCTGACCGATCGCAGCCAGATGAAACGGTTGTGCTTTGTCTCCTCGGAGGCGGGGAGTATCAATGCTGCCAGGCGCACTGCCTGGTATGGCTACTGTATGTCCAAGGCTGCCCTCAACATGGCCGTCAGGATCATGTTCAACCACCTGTACCCGGAGGGTTACACCTTCAGGTTGTACCATCCTGGATGGATGCGTACCTATATGATGGGGAAGAGAAACCCGGAGGCCGACCTGGAACCCGAAGAGGCTGCGGTCTACGCGCTGTCATATTTCCTGACTCCCCGGGCAGATGAGGGACGCCTTGTACTGAGAGACTACCGGGGAAGGGAGTGGCCTTTCTAAGCGCCGGAAGGTCCCCTGACCGTGCTCCCGTCGCGCATCAGCGCTGGTCGAAATCCAGGTAGTTCTCCAGCGGATCTGCCGGCGAGGTGTGCCGGGAACTGATCCATGTCACGACTGGTTGACGCCAGTCAATGCCCGTGTGGTATGCCTGCGGGTCATACTCGGCGAACCTGTACCCGTCCCCTCCAGCATACATATAGTCATTGACCAGCACATGGTAGACGCGCTCCGGGTCCAGTGGTTCGCCGGCGACAAAGTAGCGTCCACCGCTGCGCTGTAGCCCTGCCACCGCGGGCCGACGTGTACCGTGCATATAGCTGGCGATGACCTGTTCGCCCGTGAGGGCCACGTCGATCAACACATTGTCAAAGGGTAACACACTCACCACATCCGCCAGCGTGATCTCCCCTGGATCTATGCCCTGCCTGAATCCCCCCGCATTGCTCATGGCGATGTCCGCCGGGTAGGCCTCCAGCCAGGCGTCGGTGACCAGATTATGAAGTGCTGCACTCTCCCGCGACAAGCCATCTCGCGTATAACCGATGGGGACCTCCAGGGCATCGTCCAGCTCAGCCTGCCAGGTCGCGACCACCTGTGCCACGGCGCTATCGACCTGTCCGGGGGGATTGGACTTGAGCGCCACCGTAAGCCTCTGAATCTCAGAGGACTCAGGCTCCACAAATAAGTCAACCCGTCCGTAGGCGGCCATCTGCCATCCGGCCTCGACGAGCGCCACACCATCGGTTACACGCCCAATGCGCTCGTGGCAGTGCCCCCCGCCGATCATGCCTATCCCTAGCGCTTGCAATGTGGGGATCAGCGCCTGCATCTCATCGCCACACAGATGGCTGATGAGGATCAACACCTCTGCCCCGTCGTCGCGGGCCTTGAGCGCGGCGTCGCGCAGCGCTGGAGCATAGTCCGTGAACTCCAGCCCCGAGATGTGCGTTGGCATTGTGGTCTGCGGTGTGTGCTGCGAGGCGAGGCCCAGGATGCCCACGTTGAGGCCGTTAACCTCCACGACGATGTAGGGAAGCGCAAAGTCGGCTGGCGCACCCGTCGCGGTGTCCAGGACGTTGGCGGCCAGAAACGCGAACTCCGCCTCAGCCTCGCGCTGCTGCAAGCCGGCTATCCCGAAATCGAACTCATGGTTCCCAATCGCTGTCGCCTCATATCCCATGAGGTTCATCACCTCTACCATGGAGGCTCCCTCGAACCATGTCGAGAGCGCCGGTCCTGTCCAGTTGTCCCCGCCGCTCAGCACCAGGAAAGGGCCATCAGCGGTGTATCCTTCCTCACTGCGCCACCGCTCCAGCATACCGGCGGCACCGCCCCGCTTCTCATCCGTTGCCATCCATCCGTGCTCATCATTGGTGTAGAGCACGACGATATGGGTAAGCGAGGCCGGCTGGGGGCTCGATATGGCTCCGCAACCCACCGCGAGGAGCGAGATTACCGCGGCCAGTGACCACAGCCAGAGGGTTTTTCCCCACCATGTCTTATGTTGGCCCGACATCGTGGCTCAGCATAGTGTGAATAGGAGAAGATGCAAGGGCAACCTGGGAGGCACAGCTCATGGTCCCCCAAGCGCAGCGATCGGTCTGGACAGGGGCGGTGGGGGGTCTCCCTCTGTTTCTCTTCCCCCTCACGTGTGCGGGCTGGGACGGATCTTCGGGCTGCCCTATCATCCACACCCGACCAATCCACCACCCCACGTGCTTCTCTGCTTCCGTCGCCAGCCAGTCAGGGCCTTGCCGCAGGGGGCAGTCCCAAGTCCTCGTCGTTCAGCTCTGGGCCCCGCCTCTTGGTTGCGGGTGACATAGCACGGCAGATTTGCTATAATGCTGTTGTCCGGTGCAGACATGCCGGGGGATGAGGACAGGTGT
>CAYLRT010000060.1:0-16496 GCA_964385885.1 uncultured Anaerolineales bacterium
GGATCAACGGATTTGTCAAAATGGCCATCCGGAAGGTAGCTCTTCCCCTGTGTGTCTACCGCATATGCCATATCCACCATCTCGGGATGCAAGTAGAGACTGAGAGAGGTTTCCGACTCATCAGCATGTACGAAGTCGGTATCCCAAACGCCACCGCGCTCCTTGGTGCGGAAGAACTCACGTACCGCACGGTGCCAATCGATGACCCGGTAGATACCAGGGAGCTGATAGCGCTTGGCAAACTGCTGTACGGCTGACTCGAGCACCCATAGTTGGCCATGATTGTTGACGATGATCTGTTTACGGAAACCATCGTTCCACAGCCCAAGCATGACATCAATGAGCAACTCCCGCAGCACGTTCTCACGCACAATCACTGTGCCCGGCATGCCCAGATGATGATAGGGATGGGCGCCATACATCAACGGAGGCAATGCCAGATTGACCGGAGCCCCCCGCTTTGCGGTATATCGTCGCACACCCTCACAGATCTGGCTCACATAAAGTGTGTCAGTAGCGCTTGCCATGTGCCGCCCGTGAAGCTCTGTGCTCCCAACAGGGATAAAGACAATGTCGTTTTTGCGCCGATTTTCCTCAACCTGCCAACGTACGGTCGTCTGAATATAGGATCCAGGCTTGCCCCACTCCACCGGGGCTGGCATCCCGTACTCGGCGAGAATCGCATCAACCTCCTCGTCTGACGCCTCCCAGAGTTTCTTCTTCATCCGCCCTACAGGATTGTCCTCAAAGAACAGATCCGGCTGGTCCGAGGGGAGCCAACCAACAGGTGCCTGTGATTCATGTCCATGCTCGTCCATCTCAACCTCCTACTCCATACCGGGCTTTACCAGAACTTTACCGTCAGCACGCTTAGCTGCCCTAGCAATAGCCTCAACGGCCTGCTCCAGCGGATAGCGCGCGGTGATAATGGGGCTCAAGTCCAGACGTCCTGCCGCGACCATCCGGATCACATTGGGGAACGTCCCATGTCCGGAATGCCCCTGAGCACCAAAGATCTGCGATCGCCGCACCTGTAGATACTCCAGGTACAGAGGCGCCTCCTGTGCCGCACGGCCAATCTGCACAATCTTGCCGTTGATCGCCAGCGCCTGCATCATCTCAGGGACGGTCAAATGCGGCGCCCCAGCGGCCTCAACATGAAAGTCAAAGCCCGCTCCATCGCTCAACTCCAGTAGCACTTCATGAGGAGTCACATCCCGGGGATCGTAGACTACATCTGCCCCAACAGAGCGCGCCAGATCGCGGCGCGCAGCGGAGATCTCAAAAGCCACGATAGTGCCAGCCCCTGCGGCCCTCGCCAAGCCAATCGCAGCCAAGCCGATAGGGCCCGCACCGAACACACACACCGAGTGACCAGGGCGGAACCCCCCAGCACGCTCGAACATTGCGTTGTACGATACGCTGGTCGGTTCGCTCAAAGCCCCTACCTCGTAGGCTTTCTCCTCACTCCCAAATCGCTCCGCGATGGCGTCGATCTTCCAGCAGTACTTCTCGTCCAGCGTGATAGTCTCGGCGAAGGCTCCTGGCACCGTGAACCCGATCTCCTCCAGGTTCGTACAGTGATTGGGGAAGCCATTCCGGCACGGGACGCAGCGACCGCACCAGATCATCTCTTCAGCCGTGACCATGTCCCCAACCTTCAGACCAGTCACATCGGTGCCGACCTCAACCACCTTGCCAGAGAACTCATGGCCCAATACCGTCGGAAACTTTGTCAGGCCTGGGTATAGCATGTAGCCATCAGCATCCGTCTCGTAGAAGTGAATGTCTGAGCCACATACGCCGCAGGCCTGCACTGATATGACCACATCGTGGGGTCCGGGCGGCTTCTGCGGCCAATCGCGCACTTCCAGCCGAGGATGACGCCATATACTACTGCCTGTCCTCGCCTTACCGGTCTCCCGCTCCCAGTCCGAAACCCTGTAGCCGGGTCGTGGATCCCACTTCGCCTCCAACACCAACGCTTTCATCTCTGCACCTCCTCTGATCTGAGAGACTCTGCCATAATGCACACGTGTGCATTCCAGCCAACAACAATGTACCGTCAAATGGTTGTGGAAGATGATATCAGTGTTCCTAACTACTCATGTGGTCGGCTAATGATACTGGGCGACTTGCCTCGTAGGACCGTCGCGCCGCCATGCCCAAGGCAATCGCTATGCGGCCGTCTTCCCCCGTGACTGGCGGCTCACGATCCTCCGCCACACATCGAATGAAGGTCTGCATCTCCTCGACGTACGCTTCAACGTAACGTTCCATAAAGAAATGTAACGGGAGGTCGCGCCGCACATTCTGAGAGTCCGCGAGCCACACAGTGTTAGGGTACTCGTTCTCCGTGCGCACCACCCCTTGACTACCAAAAACCTCCACCCGCTGATCGTATCCATACGCCGCACGACGGCTGTTATCGATGGTGCCGATCGCCCCATTGGCAAAGCGCAGCGTGATCACGACGGTGTCCAGGTCACCAACCTCAGCAATTGCTGGATCTACCATCACGCCTCCGGCTGCGAACAGCTCTACGATCTCGCTCCCCATGAGATAGCGGGCCATGTCGAAGTCGTGGATGGTCATATCAAGGAAGATACCACCGGAGACCTTGAGGTACTCCAACGGCGGGGGCGACGGGTCACGGCTGATAATATGCAGCAACTCGGGTTTACCGATCACACCATCCTCCACGAGCTCCTTTGCCCGCCGAAAGTCACGGTCGAAACGCCGGTTGAAGCCCACCATCAGCCTGACACCTGCGTCAGACACTGCCTCCAACGCGGCGTCAATACGGTCAAGATCCAGGTCGATGGGCTTCTCGCAGAAGATATCCTTGCCCGCCTCTGCAGCGGCCTTGATCAGATCTGCATGGGTATCGGTACTCGAGCACACCACCACCGCCTCGACCTCTGGGTGAGAGACAACCCTCATAGCATCCTCGTAGACCTCCGGCACACCGTAGGCGGCTGCCTGCTGACGAGCAATATCGGCCCGCACATCGGCCACCGCCACCACATGCGCCTCGGGGATTCGAGTCGCCAGATGCCGCAGATGCAGAGCGCCAATTCTCCCTACACCAATTACACCTACGTTCACCGTTCTACCCATCGTCTTTCCCCTCCTGGCTTCGTCTTGACCCCAACCCTAGTGCGAGAACCAGGTGATGTCGTGCTCTCCCGCACCACTAACGTCGGCATTATCCTGCAGTCGTCCGGCTGCTTGCCCTCCAATAGAGCCAGCATCATCTCCATCGCCAGTCGCCCCATCTCCCAACGGGGTTGGCGCACCGTCGTCAGCGCCGGTGTGACCCACGAGGCCGGCTCCAGGTCATCGAAACCCACGATACTTAGGTCACAGGGCACGGCGATACCTTGGGCACGGCATGCCCGGAGAGCCCCGATGGCCACACGATCGTTGTAACATAGGAGCGCGGTCACTCCTGCCGACAGGAGTCCTGCTAGTTTCTCCCTTCCTACCCCTACATCAGCGTCTGTTTGAGTGGAAGCCTCTGGCACCACCAATGTCCAGTCTGGGGACACTGCGGCCCCTACCGCACGCATAGCATCACGGTACCCAGCCAGTCGCTCGCGATTGGACCGCTCGCGATTTCCCAGCCCCAGATAGCCAATCCGCCGATGACCCAAAGCCAGCAAATGCTCGACCGCCACACGGGCGCCCATCCGTTCCTCAAGAGCCACGACATGAAACGACGTATCGCTCCGCTCCGCATGCTGATTGATCAGCACGATAGGCACGTGGATCTGTGCCAGACGGTCGCGGTAGCGGTCAGTCAAACGCGATGCCGCCACGATGATGCCCTCGACGCGACGCCGATGGAACGTCTCAATGACTGCCATCTCGCGTTCAGGATCATTGTGCGAAGCGGAGACAAGCATGCACAGCCCTGCCCTGCCCGCTACAGCGTCAATGCCCGCCATCACCTCAGCGAAGAAGGGATCAGTCAACGAGGTCAGCACCAGACCCACCATACCACTGCGCTGAGCCTTGAGACTACGGGCCACTGCATTGGGAATGTAACCCATCTCCGAAGCCAAAGCCTTGATCCTGACCCGCGTATCTTCGCTGACCAGGGGATTACCATTAAGTGCTCGGGAGACCGTTGAATGCGAGACACCCGCCGCACGCGCAATATCCTTGATCGAGACACGTCTGTAGCTCATGACAACCCGCGGCGCACTCTGGAGCTCTGGAGCTCATCTGCAACCTGCAAGAATACGTCGAGCCGGTCCAGGTTGACCATATCCGGTTGCCATCGCAAGAGATCTCGAAAGCTCCGGGCGTCGTGATCCAGGCACAAAGCCATCAGCTTCAGTCCTCGCGCGCGACAGGTCTGCACCAGCTCATAACTGAGCTTCTCTGCAGGTACCTCCACAATCTGCGCTCCAAAGGTCTCCTGGGCTATCTCAACCTGAGCAGGGATCTCCACGTTCACCTTGAGCGGCATGGTCGGGTCCAGTTCATGCACCAGACTCATCCACAGCTCACTTGCCGACCACAGAAAGCAGCTATCCTCCATGCCCGACGCATAAATCAGGTCCAGCAACTGCTGGGGATGTGCAAACTTGACGTCGAGAAAGACCTTGCCCCGACCGCGCATCCACTGTAGAAACTCACGCAGCACAGGGATGCGCTCCCCAGCGAATGCTGAATGGAACCACGAACCGGCGTCTAACTTGGCCAGCTCGGCCGTCGTCAATTGCAGAACGTAGCCGCTGCCATTCGTCGTGCGATCAACCGTTGCATCGTGAATGACAACCATCTCGCCATCACGGCTCGTCCACACGTCAGCCTCAACCCAGGACGCACCTTGATTAAGAGCCGCCTCAGCCGCGGCATAGGTGTTCTCGGGAGCCACATGGTTCGCCCCCTTGTGACAGACAATCTCCATCCCCTTCTCCTTCCACACAAGATAGTCTCGACGATCGCGCTCAGTAGTCCTCAGCCCCAGTCCTGCTGTTCCCTGTCCCAGCTAGAGAGGAGCAACGACGCCAGTTCTTGCGCGGAGTGCACTGTGAAGTCCGGCACTTCCTCAGGGTCCAGAGGCCTCGTACGATATCGCGTATTCCACTGGAAGAAGACCGACACCATACCCAGCCGACGAGCGCCTGCCACATCACGCTCCAGATTGTTGCCCACCATGGCAACGTGCCCATATGCCTCAGGTGGTATTCCCAGCCCGTTCAACGCCACAAGGAAAATCCGAGGATGTGGCTTGCTCACCCCCACAACCTCTGAGATAGCCAGCACCTCAAACAGCTCAAGCAAGCCATGTTGCCGCAACACATTGATCGGCGTATAAGGCCGGCTATCCGACACGAGAGCAAGAGGACAACCACGCCTGTGGAGCTCATGAAGTAGCTCCGCCACGCCAGGTATCAGATCCGCCCTCAGTGTAGTGCCTGTCTCGTCCTTTACCTCCGTAGTCTCGTCCATAATGGTGTCACCCAGATCAAAGCAGATCGCCCGCATCCGTCTTTCTCCTGTCACGCATAGTCCGATGTCACACAGCTATTCTTGCACACGTGTGCAAACGACGGTCATGAAAACAGCAAACCCGCTTCGGCGAAGGGCTTGCGAATGGCTCAAGGAATGCCATTACTCTAGCCCTTCTGCGAGAGACGTCAAAACCTCACATGAACGCACTGCACGCGAGCCCCCTGTTCCCCGTACACAGAATCTTGCCTAGGCTCTACTGCGTCTGAGTAGCCGCGTCAGCAGCTGCGTCAGCTCAGCTAAGTCAGGCGGCTTAAGCATCCAGCCCGCAACCCCCGGAAGCTGCGTTACCTGATCACCCATCGGGTGTCCGCTCAGCAACACCATCGGCACAGATAAACCACGCTCGCGTAAGGCATCAGCCAGCGCCCTCCCCCCCATCACCGGCATCACCACATCGCTCAGTACCAGCGCAATCTCCGGGTGCTGCTCCAGCATCTCCAATGCCTCTTCTCCATCCCTCGCCTCCAATACCTGATAGCCCGTCTGACGCAGACTATCGGCCAATGCTGCCCGCAGTATCTCATTATCTTCAACGACCAGAAGCGTCTCCCCTCTCCCTTCGACCAGGGTTCCGCCATCCGTTTCGAACGCATCCCGCCGCGATGGTGGCAACAATGCAGGCAGGTAAATGGTAAACGTTGTCCCCTCACCAACCCTTGTGCTCACATCAATGTAGCCTTCATGCTGTCTTACGATGCCATATACCTGTGCTAATCCCAGACCACTGCCCTGGCCAACTTTTTTAGTGGTAAAGAACGGCTCGAAGAGATGGGGCAACACCTCAGGAGGGATACCGGTGCCGGTGTCGGCTACCGTCACCACCACCCAATCGCCGGGCTGCATCTCGGGCAATGGAGCGAGCGCTTCCTTTTCGACATGCAGGTGCTCCAGACCAACACGCAGTTGGCCTCCTTCAGGCATCGCGTCTCGGGCATTGATCGCCAGGTTCATAATGGCCTGCTGCATGCGCGTCGGATCAGCGTTTACCGTGTAATCACCAGGCTCGTAGACCAGCGTGACCTCGATGGTCTCCGGGAGCGTGCGCCGCAGCAAGTGGACCACCTCTCCCAAGAACGGCTTCAAATCCATCGGCCGACGTTCCAACACGGCACGCCGACTGAAATCCAGAATCTGTTGAATCAGCGCAGTCGCCTGCTCGGCTTGGCCTGCCACTACTTCCAAACGATTGCGAAGATCTGAAGGTAGGTCCGGCCGGCGCAAATCCATCTGGGTGTAGAGCATAATCACACTCATGATATTATTGAAATCGTGCGCGATGCCTGCGGCTAACTGTCCCACCGCGCTCAAGCGCTCCTGCTGCTGCATCCGCGATTCCAGTTCGCGCTGCTTGGTCACCTCGTTGATCACCAGCACCCAACCCTGCGTCGATGAGAGTTGCCGTGCGATCACCTCGAAGATCCGTCCCGCAGCGCTGACCTCATGCCATCCGCTACTTGGCGGCGTGAGCAGCTCCACAATCGGCTCTCCTCCCAACTGTGTCAGGACCGCCCCCGTCTCAACCCCAGCCAGAACCTGCAGATCCTTACGCGCAACCCGATTCGCCATCACCACCCGACGATCGCTGTCGAGCAATACCACGCCTACCGGCACGCCATCCATAACCTGACGCAAGCGCTCGGCCTGCGTCTGCACCTCGACCAGCAATCGCTCGCGCTCTTCCGCAGCCCGCACCCGCTCGGTAATGTCCCTCACAAACTCCACCACAGCGGTGACTTCTCCTGTCTCAGGATCCTTCATCGGATAGCTGAAGAGCTCAACCCATTCGATCGGTGAGCCAGGGAGTCCGGGCACCACATCCCGTTCTGTCTTACCCGTACGCATAGCCCGTAACGTTGGGCAGGGATCACAGGGGGCATTGTAATTATGATACGCCGCATAACACTTCTTGCCCTCCAACGGCACATTCTGCTGATACCAGACATTCATCACGCGGTTCACGTGTACGATGTTCAGATCCCGGTCAAGAACGCTTATGCCATCCTGGATGCTATCCAACACGGCATTCAAGAAATGCTCATTTTCCCGCAGCGCCTCTTCCGCCTCTCGCCTCTGCACCTCCTGCTCAATGCTGTATAGCGCAAAGGCAAGATCGGCTGACACCTCCCGCAACAGGGCCTGTTCCTCCGCATCGGAAGCGTACACCGTTGGCAAGCAAACGGTCAACACACCATATACCCTCTCATCCAGAGCCAAGCATACGCTTACCGAGCTTAAGCCATCCGTACGAGCTCCCGCCTGCGGGCAACTCTCACAGGTAGCACTCGGCGGCACAGTCACCACCAAGGAGCGCTCCAGCAGCGCTTGTCGTGCACAGGCTGGCACTCCAGTTTCCGATGCCGCCACCAGCGACACAACAGGGGCAGAAGGTTCAGGCTTGGCCTCCACCACCACATCCAACTCGCCCTGCTCATCTACTAAGAGACACCAAACACGACGATAGCCCCCGGTCCCGACTAACTCGGCGGCCACTGCCCGAATGAGCTGAATACGATCTCGCTCCCTGGCGATGAGCTGGTTAATACTACGGATTGCCCGTAGCACCTCATTCAAACGCTTGATGCGAACTTCAGCCTCCCGTCGCTCGGTGAGGTCAAGCCCGGTGCCAATGACGTATGCCACGGTCCCATCCTCGTCCAGGAGTGCGGTATTCGACCAAGTAATCAAGCGTCGAGCCCCCGTTTTCGTCACCCATACATTCTCGAACGTACTGGGAAACTCGCCATCCCGCAGCGTCTCAAAGACCGCCCGCACAGGGCTCATCTCCTCTGGAAGCAGCAGGAAGTCCCAGATATGGCGACCCAACACCTCCTTCTCCGTGTAGCCGGTGACCTGCTCACACTCCCGATTGAAACGCACGATCCGCCCTTCGCGATCCAGCACCACCATCAACGCCCCCGCTGTGTCCATCACAGCATTGGAAAAATCGCGCTCCGCCCTCAGCCTTGCCTGTCCCTCTTTGTGCCGAGCCAGATTGTGAATGAGCCACTCCAGCTCTGCCGCTGCAAGGTCCTCTCCCACCAACTCATCCGGAGGAATGTAGTAGACATTCTCATAAAACTCCTGCCCGACCACAATGATAGGGTGCGCATGCGTCACGCGTAACAGCCACTCCGGTGCAAAACGTCGCCGGTCATACTGGCAGATCGCCAGGCACTGACTGTTGGGGAAAAACCGATTGAGCTTAGCCTCATATTCAATCAAAAGGGAGATAGGCGTTCGCAATTCTCCTGATGAGGGCAACGTCCGCAACACCCAACTCATCTCACCCGTCACGCGCAGCGCCGCATATCCTTCCGCCAGAGCCCTCTTGGTCTCCTCGCTCAGCAAAGCGATCATCGCATCGGGGTCAAAGACCCCATCACGCAGATAGACATCCTCGCACACGAGCACTTGGAGTTGTCCACGCCCCAAGTAGGGAGCCACATCCACCCCATCCTCGCGCAGGTAACCAAGGATCGTTTGCGCGGTTCGCGCATCGGCGAAATAGAGAACTTTTTCGTTGCGCTCCAATCCTTGCCGCATAAACGGCGTCAGAATCACGCGGTGTTCTTCCCCGGTCTCGTAGATCCAACACAAGTGGTCACCGGGCCTCAGGTCCGCGACCGTATTTAGGGAGAATCGTTTACGCTCCATACCCCCTCCAAATGCGAACCCGTGCCAGCCCCTCGTCACAGCCACAACTTATGATAGTCCAGTTTCACTTGCCCAACAACCCCGACTGACACCAGACCCGCCCCCTGAATGGTGCAATTCACTCGCCGCGAGCATAGCAGGCACCACCCTCATCCAGACCCAGGCGCGGCTTAGGGCGCCGGCCGATAGACATCCAATCGATTGGCATAGGGACAACCCTCGGCCCGCGCTAGCTGGGCAGCAACCGAATCGTAGCTATCGTCCCCGGCATCGCCACACGCACGGCGCCATCCCACACCTCCAATGGGCCCAAATCGCGCTCACGGGCATCGCACAAGTAAGCCTGTCCAACCTGAAAGGCCCGAAGCGTGACAGTCACAGGAGAAGCGGACAGCCGCCGGCTGTACAGCCGGACGATGATTCCCTGCCCACGGGAAGCGGGCTTGACCGCGATGACATTGACGGCAGGATTATCCACCGCGACAACCTGATCAGCCATCCCTCGAAGTGCTCGAGCCTCCGGCCCGGCGGACCAGGGACTGTCCAGCGCCTGCGGCACGTGCAGATGGACCCCACTGGCCTGCCAATCCCCCCCCGAGGTAAAAAGCAAAGCGTACTCGAAGGCATAGGGCTCCCGTTCGTGACCCTCCGCAGGGTTGCACGGCAGAGCAATCAGCCTGTACGCCCGTTCCCGGGTGGCATTACGGGCGACCACCAGCTCGAGGCGACCTCTTCCGTCGTATGCTACTGCTCCCGGGTAGGGTTGGAGCACTGCCAGCCCCTTGTCATTGACCGGATCATAGAGATGCACAAAGTGCTGATAGGGCCAGAACGTTGGTCGATAGATCTTTTCTGATGGCCGGGTGATCACGCCGCCTGGCGTACCCATGGCCAACGTATCGGTGGCGAGCCCACTCCTAAGGCGAAGGATCACCGAATAGCCCTCAGGCGCACGTCCCAGGACACGCCCGTAGATGAGTGGTGAACTGTAGCGGAACCAGAGCCTTCGCTCGAAGACCTCACCATCAAGGGTCGTCTGCGAGACAACCTCCACGCCGTCTGGATGTTCATGCACGTCCAGAGAAACGCGGTGCGAGCTGGCCCGATCCGTCTCGCGCCAGACACCACCAGCGAACTCCATCCCCATACGCCATAGCCCACCGGAGTCACGATAGGAGACCAAGTCGTTTGAGACACCGGTCAACAGGGGCGCTTGACCGGTCTGCGAACGCAATGCCACAATAGCACCGCCAGCATCCTCGTCCAGAACCACGACGTAGTGCTGCGTCTGTATCTCAACCCGACCGTCGTGCTTCGACCACGTCACCCGAGGCTCAAGCAACTCAGGCACAGATTCCTCCGTCAATGAGGGCACGAGTTGCCGAACCACGTCGTGTGCGACTGCAGCAGCCTCGTCCACCAGCGGCATCTGCTCCTCCTCAACCACCTTATCAGGCGATGTGCCCGTGATGAAGTCGTGATGGTTGGTGACCACTGCATTCCACCATGCAGGCTCAAGCCTGTCGTTGAGGACACGCACCCTCTCGGCTGCCGGATCTTGAGACAGCAACTTCTCGGCCTGCACAAGTGTATCGACTAGATCACGACAGCGTTGCTTGAGGACCGGACGACTCGTGTAGAACCCGGTCCAGTAGGGATTGGGGTCCAGAGCTAACACAGGCAACTCGCTTCGGTGCGTTTCAACCAGGGCCAGGTAATCATCCAGGCCCGCATTCAGGACCCAGATCCCTGTCGTGGGATAGTGATTCTGGTTGTAGCGATCAAGTAGAGTAAGCAGGTCGGGGATCGGTTCTACGAAGTCATAGCCGATCGGACAGAGCATGTAGGGCGTACGGCTCACAGGGGCAAGTTGCGCCACATACTGGGCAATCCGCCGCGCAATGTGGCGGTCCGAGCGTGCAGGCAATGCCGCCCGGAGCAGATAGAGCCGCGACAGACCAGAGTACGCCAGCATATCACCCTGTCCGTAGGTAAAAGCGTTCCAATGGCACAGTACCTCAGCACCGTTCCCATCGCGCCAGACGAAATCCAGACTGCGAGCCTCGTTGAACAGATAATCGGCACTCGATCCCTTGCGCGGGAACCGACGTGACGACTCGAGGTCGCAGCCCATGAAATACATGCCGTCGAGTCTGGTGATGGCGGTACGGTCAAAACCCGCGGCCCTTAGGAGCGACGGAAGCATCGGCGTGCAGCCAAAGCTGTCCGTGAAGTAGGCCAAATTCGGCTCCTGCGTCATCCCGTTGCGCCGCAACCATTCCTGCCCGATGAGGAAATCGCGGAGGATAGCCTCAACACTCGGCAACAACGTATCTGCCGTTGTCACACCACTGCTGGTCAGGCGGAGGCGTCCCTCGTTGACTAACGTGCGGACCCTTTCACGCTGTTCAGGACAGCGCTCCCAGTACATGCGGAAGAAGAACATGCACTCAACAGAGTAGACACGACGCGGCTCACGCTCTAGCTCGGCGAGCGCCTGGTCCAGATTGGAACGTACGAAACGCTCAAAATACTCCTCCGAGGTGTACAGCCAATCGGGATCCCAGTGGCTCGACTCAGTGAAGATCAATACTCGCTCCGCATCATCGGGGATACCCAAACGACGACGTAACGACAGCTCAGCAGTTCCTTCAACGCCATGCATTAAATCACCTCCAGGTACAAAGCACGATACGCCAGGACACAAATGCCGACATAGGCCACCGTCTTCGGGATCATCAACAGGCCGATCTGGAGGATCCGGTGGATGAACGATGCAGCGGCTACGTATCAGCCGAAGGACACCGGGGCCCCCACGGCCCCGATCCAGCCGAAAACACGATACCCCGGACACGCATGTCCAGCAGCCGGATCAGCAAGGCTATCAGCCCTTGCGCCAGCAGCGTGCATTGTGCAGGTAGACCGCCGCTGCATCGGGACAACGCTACCGCACAGGCTAACAGGCGGCGCAGTAGCGGGGTCGCCCGCGGCATAACCAAGTCGCCCGCCGTCATCAAAACGATAGCGCAGGCTCCAAGGCCTTTGGGACCACGTTAGCCGTCCGCGGATGAGTGTGCACCGTCAAGACGAGCGAGTTGCTTACCCGCCTAACTTCTCGATCTCCTCCTCGACTTCTCTCGCCCCCTCCGCGTAGAACTCTGCTTCATCGGGAGCCAGCGCATGCAGCAATCGCAGGAACTCCCCAGCATGCACACGCTCCTCATCGGCGATGTCTTTGAGCACTTCAATCGCCAACGCATTGTCCGTGGACTCGGCTAACTGCATGTACATCTGCACAGCCTCATACTCCGCCGCCACCATAAAACGAATCGCGCGCACCAACTCAGCATGCGTCAACTTGCGGTCACTGGCACGTCCAGAAAACGGGGATCCAAACTCCGGCATCTCAACACCTCCCGCTCGAAATGATACACAGTCAAGACACAGACCACAGCGCTATCCTACGACGAATCGCCTTTGGCACCAACGTTGAACTTGCGCGGTACCCTCGCCATTGGCATGCGACTTGGCTGCCGCCGTCAGCGCCCAGCCCAACAGCGTGTCCCGGTTCCCAATCCTAATCAGCTACGCCTGATTCGTCAACCAGGCACGGACCAGGCCCCGTCATCCCAGGCACGGCGAAACGAGCGACGGAGCGTTGCTCATTTGGCACGCGGAAAATTGTGCAGTACGATGAAGCGAGCGCAAGCGCCAGGCAGTCTTGAGCGTGCCCTGGAGCGGGCTTATGAGATCGCTACCTGAGAGAGGAAAGGAGACTGCAGATGCCACAGGCAACGAAGACCTTGGCGATCCTGGGCGGAAACCCGGTGATCCCTGCGGGGAGCATCCAAAACTGGCCCCCCATTGATGACATCGATCGGCAGATGGTCCTGGCCTCGCTGGAGGGCGATAATCACGCCTTCGGGCCCAATTGCCAGGCCTTCCAGGAGGAATTCGCGGACTGGAATGGCAACCGCCACGCCGTCTTCACTAACAGCGGAACCGCGGCATTGCACATGTGCGTGGCAGCCTGCGGCGTGGGTGCAGGGGACCACGTGCTGGTGCCTGCCTATTCCTGGTCCTCCAGCGCCACCTGCATCATCCACCACAACGCCATTCCCATCTTCGTGGATATCGACTTCGACACAATGAATATCGACACGCGCAAGATTGAGGCCGCCATTACACCACGGACAAAGGCAATCATCGTGGTTCACTTACACGGGCTGGCGGTGGACATGAACGAGGTGCTCGCCATCGCCCACCGGCACGGGCTCAAGGTCATAGAGGATGCCTGCCAGTCCCACGGCGCGCTTTTTGAGGGGCGCAAGGTTGGAACGTTCGGTGACTGCGCTGCCTTCTCCTTCAATCAGAACAAGAGCCTGTGCGCGGGCGAGGGAGGGATGTTCGTCACGGATGACGACGAACTGGCTGCACGGGCGAAACAGGTATGGAACTTTGGCGAGACACGCACCCCGCTTGAGGATCGCGACTACCACGCCTATGCCCTTGGCTGGATGTACCGTGGGAGCGACCTGGTCGCCGCCTTCGGTCGCGCACAACTGACCAAATTGGACCATTACCTCCGCACGCAGAGAGAAAATGCCGCCATCCTCAACGAACAACTGAAGGGAATCCCCGGCCTGATCCCGCCGGCCGAACCAGACAACCATACCCACATCTGGTACAACTACACAACGCGCATTGATATGGACGCCATTGGCTGGGATGGCCACCCATCACATATGCGCGACGCTGTGATGAAAGCGCTGCAAGCCGAAGGCGTGCCGGTCGGCGTCTGGCAGCGATTCATCCTGCCAGCCATGACTGTTTTCCGCGCCAAGAATGCCTACGGCAGGGGCTGTCCATGGCGCTGTGCGGATGCGGAGCAAATATCCTATGACCCCGAGAACTATCCTGTCGCTCAGAAGCACGCCGACACGCACATGGGGATGACGGTGCCCCTGCGCGCGCCCAATGGCCCGGACGTGGCGAAGGCGGTGGCCCGGGCTTTCCGCAAAGTTTTCAGCAACATCGACAAGATTGACCCCCATCAGATTCTGGAGCACTAGCGTCCGGCTTTTCGGAGAAGAAGAGAAAAGAGGCAGACAATGGGAACTGCACAGGAGATAGGCGAACTTTCCATCGGCTGGGCATCCCGCGATGTCACCCCTGATCGGCCGGTGATGCTGCGGGGTCAGTTCCACATGCGGGTCTCGACGCACGTGCACGACCCTCTCACCGTTACCGCCCTGGCCCTTGAGGCTACCGGTGACCAATGCGTGATGGCATCCATTGACCATGTTGCCGTACCACAGGCACTGATACGCGGTGTGCGAGAGAGACTGAAGGAACTCGTCCCAGACCTTCCTCCTGAGAAAGTCTTCCTCAACGCAACGCACACGCACACTGCCCCCCAGATGCTGCCACCGGACTCACCCGAGGTCTTCATCCCTTGGGAGGACCCAGGACCTGAGGTAATGTCACCCGAGGCTTACGCTGAGCTTCTAATTGGGCGAACGGCCGAATGTATCGCCCAAGCCTGGGAAAGTCGCAAACCCGGCTCCCTGGCCTGGGGCATGGGGTACGCCGTGGTGGGGAGAAATCGCCGTCAGGTAAGACGCGATGGTTCTTCTCTGATGTACGGCGACACTTCGGCGGATGACTTCTCACATATAGAGGGCTACGAGGACCACAGCGTCAACCTCCTGTTCACATACGATGCATCCCATGCCCTTACAGGCCTGGTGGTGAACCTGGCCTGTCCTTCGCAGGTCACGGAGTCCCGCTCGTTTGTCTCCGCAGACTTCTGGCACGAGACGCGACTCGAGATCCGCAAACGTCATGGCGAACAGATTTTCGTCCTGCCACAAGTCAGTGCGGCCGGCGATCAGTCACCACACGTGATGTTCAACAAAGAAGCTGAAGAGAGAATGCTGCGGCTCAAAGGCCTTCTCGGTGAGACCGGTGGGGATGTGCGGCTGGCTGAACGCGCGGAGATTGCCCGGCGCATTGCCGCGGCAGTCGACGACGTACTGCCCCCAGCATCTCAAGATCTTCATAACACTGTTGTCCTCAGGCACACCGTCAGGACACTGCAACTGCCTCGGCGCCCCATCACCCAGGAGGATGTGCTTGAGGCCCGCGCGCAGGTGGAAGCCTACACCAAACGTCTGGAAGGAGAGCTGGCAGGCCGCCCACCCACAGATCAGGAACGCTCTTATTGCTACGGGCGCCGGGGCTGGTACGCCAAGGTCATAGAGCGGAGTCAACTTCAACGGAACGACCCCACATACCCTGTGGAATTGCACGTCGTGCGCCTGGGAGATGTAGCCTTTGCCACCAATCCCTTTGAGCTGTATCTCGACTTCGGGATTCGCATAAAAGCCCGCAGCAAAGCCTTGCAGACATTTGTCGTCCAACTCGCCGGTCCAGGCTCATACCTGCCCACCGCGCGTTCCGTCGCCGGTAGAAGCTACGGCTCGGAGCCGGCCAGCAACATCGTGGGTCCAGAGGGAGGCGATATCCTCGTAGAAGAGACGCTGCGAGACTTAGCCAAGCTATTTTCAGAGTGAACGCTTATCCAACGGGGCCAAACGCACTGGCGCAGTCAAACACGACGCCGTGCCTGACCGCCTTGCCTATTCCTCCCCTTCCTCTAAGGGGTTCTCGTGCGGATAGCTACACAGCACGGTATCCAGGTACTCGATGCCGCAGAAGTACGGACATATCGAGACGTTTTTGACAGCACACTTGTGCGCATTCGTCCCCTCAGCTTCATTCCAGGGACATCGGTCCTGTTGCCATTCGATCTCACCCTCCGATGTCGCCAGGTCAATGTCCATGTTCGCCCCGCGCAGCTTCTTCATCGGTGCCTCCCCGCCCCCTTTCGATGAGCAATGAAGGGCTCAATCGCCCTCTCGCTCAGACAGTCCGCGCGTCTCTGCCAGCTTCCTCTGCATCGCCGCACAGCGCTCAAGCCAGAGCCTCTTATAGTCAGTCGCATCGACGACCCGTCCTTCGAGGTCAGCAATCGTCCTGATGCCCTCCTGAACGCACCATCCCACACAGATCTCATAGGCCTCCCAGTCGAGATCGTCCGTATCCCAACACACACGCACACGATCCAGTCCGGCCCTGTACGCTGCGAAGGCACGCGTGTGTCCATCGGTCAGGACAAGCCTGCCGCCAAGCCGCTTGACCGGCAGCGGCGTCAGAGACTCGGGCCGCGACAGATCCAGGACTGTCAAGACCCGGGTCAGCTTCTCAGCACTGATGTAGAGCTGACTGGGCTGAAGCTCCAGCAGATCCAC
>CAYLRT010000061.1:0-16334 GCA_964385885.1 uncultured Anaerolineales bacterium
TTTACCGTGCGGCTAGAGGCAGACCTCCCCGTGGAGACCACCTTTGGCGTAGCCGGGGCAGGATTATGGCGTTTCCTCGGTGTCTACTACGATCCCCTGCCAGAGGAAGGCAATGAGAAACAGCAGCGCCGACGCTTTAACCATCACTTCGCCTCGCTTGAACGGGCCTATCTACCGGAGCCCGACGTGGACGTCGATGCACTCTACGCTGAGTGGTCACGCAAGCTCGGCAGGCCAGCCATTGTGCCTGCCTATGAGCGCGAGGTCGATCCCACGAAACTGATTGGTTTGACCGGAGCGTATTGTTGCTATCTGGCCCGCACGGTCATCTCGCCCGAGGCCCGCGAGGCCTACCTGGTCATTGGCAACAACGATGGGTTCCGCCTCTATCTCAACGGAGAGTTGGTGGCGGAGGAGGATGAGTGTGTGATGTGGGCCCCCTTCAACAATGCCTACCGCGTGAGACTCAAGGAAGGTCCCAATGAGCTGCTGCTAAAGCTACTCAAACGGCGCGAAGGTTTGAGGTTCACCCTCGGTTTCCGCGCTGCGACCGACAGGTATCACGCCAGTCACAATACCGAGGATTGGCTGGTGGATCTGGCAGATCTTGTGCCTTAGAGCCAGTTCCTATGCCGCGATGCTTCAGGCCTACCGGGCAAAGGGCTATCGCCGGGCTTCCGGCTCAGCAGGCGTGAAGCGCGTGCAGGGACCTGGTTGCCTGTCCCTGGCGGTTACCGGGCTATGGGGTGTCCCCCCGAGCTGATGTAGGGGCATTGTAACAGCAGAGGCCAGTTTGGCGGAGCTGCAATTGTGACCGCTTGTCTATAATTAGGAGTGTGTGAACGTGCCTTTACGGCCCGAGTTCATGCGGCTTTTCCTCTCATCTTGTCGCAGGGAGGTGTGTGTTGAGCCGGCGCTTTCAACCTCATGTGCTGCGCCATGTGGAAACGCTTGATGGCATCTGGGATTTCGCTTTCCTGGGAGACGTAGATCCGGATGCCATTGAGGTGAAGGAGATCCGTTTCACGGATCGTATGGCCGTACCCGCGTGTTTTGATGCGACGCCAAGCTACGCGGGCCGGCGTGGATTGGTGGCCTACCGCAGATGGATCAGGGTAGAGGCAGGCCGATCCCTGCGGTTGGTCTTCGGCAGCGTGCATCACTGGTGTCGCGTGGTGGTCGATGGGAAGGTGCTTCGCGATCACGCGGGTGGTTTCACCGCCTTCTCCGCGACCTTCACCCCAGACCGAAGCGGCGATGCAGAGCTGGTCGTGCTGGTTGACAATCGGTTCGATGCACGGCGGGCACCCCTTCACCTGCCCTATTTCGATTGGTACCATTACGGTGGTATTACCCGAGGTGTGGAACTTCATCGCCTCGACATGCCCTGGATCGAACGGGTGACAACGACTACTGAGTCAATCTCGCCACCTGCCTTGCGTGTGCGTATTCACTGGGCGTCTTCGACCGCTGTCGGTGCTGTGCCCTTCATCCTTCAACTGGATCAGCGCGTTATTCTTCAGGAGACCATTACGCTGACCTCAGACGCGGGCGTCCTCGAGCGGGTTGTCGAGGTGCCGGATGCCGCTTTGTGGTCCCCTTCTGATCCCAATCTGCATCTCCTCACGGTTCAGTTGGGCACCGACGACTTCCGCGTACGTATTGGGCTGCGTCAGGTGCAGGTGGCGGACCGAGAGATCCTCATCAATGGCGAGCCGGTGCGGCTGCTGGGGGTCAACCGCCACACGTTACACCCGGAGTTTGGTCATGCTCTCCCCGAGGCTGTGTTGATCACCGATGTCCAACAGCTTCAAGCACTTGGCGTCAACTTTGTGCGTGGCAGCCACTATCCCCAGGATCCCCGTTTCCTTGACCTCTGCGATGAGTTAGGCATTTGTGTCTGGAGTGAAGCCATCGGCTGGCAGCATGGCGCTGAACATCTCACCAATCCAGATTTCATCGAGGCGCAGTTGACGCACATCGATGAGATGGTGACAGAGGCCGTGAACCATCCATCGGTGATCATGTGGGGCGTTCTTAATGAGAGCCATAGCCACGATCCTGCCTGTCGGCCTGGCTATGAGGCCCTGCTTAACCACCTGCGGGTCCTCGACCCCAGCCGGCCTGTGACCTATGCGTGCAACCACCCCTTTGATGATGTGTGCCTCGACCTGGTCGATATCGTATCGATCAATTGCTATCCTGGTTGGTACGAAGGCGAGATCGACGATATCCCAGAAGCCCTGGATCGTATTGTGAGCTATCTCGACACCCATGGACAGGCGCACAAGCCATTGATCATCTCTGAGATCGGGGCTGGGGCAATCTACGGCTGGCGTGATCTCAATGGGGCGCGCTGGACGGAGCAGTATCAGGCGCGTCTGTTGGAGACGGTGATCCGTCATATGTTCCAGGCGCAGGATCGCTTTGCTGGCCTGGCGATCTGGCAGTTCTGTGACGGACGGACGCCGCCCGAAGTCCCCAGGATCCTGGGGCGTCCCCGGGGCTTCAACAACAAGGGGCTGGTAGACGAGTACCGTCGTCCAAAGCTGGCATTTGATGTCGTCAGCCAGGCCTTCCATGCTTTGCGCTCAACGTGAGGAGATGAGCTACCGAAGTGTGCAAGGGCGTGGTGATTATCTGATGGATGCCTGCTTCGCCGATGGCGGGCGTATCCACTGGCTGGGCTGCACTGTATGCCGACGGGGTGGCAATGCACGGGGATGGGCTCAACATCAACCCCGACGCACGTCCACCTTCGTTGTGTTGTAGGGTGGGAGTCGACATGCCGGCAGCACTGGATCGTCATGTGAGCTGGGACTCCTTGACTATTGGATGCCAGGGATAGGCCTCTGGCAGGCCTCCAAGGCCGGTTGGTGGACAGATGTATCAGTCTGGCCAGCAGGCCGGGGTGCCTGCTTCTACATGACTTGGACTACTAATCGCTGATTACAGGTTTGAGGGAGGATTCATGACTGATCTGAGCCTGTGGGGAGTCGAGGGTCGTTATCCGGAGCTGCCAGATCGTTGGGGTGAGGGTGCGCTCTTTGCGTTCTCTGGTATGGATGGCCCCACGTGTTCGGAGAGCGGGTTCGTGGCGACCGCCCTTCCCACACCAGGAGCGTGGCTATTCCATACACCCCGCCAGCGGGTGCTGCACATCGCATGGGATGCACCGGTCTCCGTCGACGTGGTCACTGGGGATCTGGTGTTGGCGCGAAGCGCTCGGGGACCTGTGGGTGCTGTCTACCCTGCATGGCACTCCCTCGTGGGATGGGGGCTGGGGGAACCACGGGCCGCACTCAGGTTCTCCAGGGACACAGGGAGCGCAGGGGATGAGAGCCCTCAGGTGACCTGGGATCCAGAGCACGGGGATGCCCTTGTCTTGTGTACTGACCACAACCGCTGGGCAGTATCCTATGGGTCTTCAGTCGAGGAGGCAATGGCGCGAGCCAAGTGGGCGCTGGCGGTGGATCTCCACGCTGTCCTGAAGGACCGTCTTGCACCGTACCGCACCCTGCCTGCTATTGCCGAGCCCCGGTATGCGCGTCTGTTCGCCAAGTGTGTCAGCGTGATGCGGGTGAACACACTGGCTCCTGAGGGAGTTATCACCTCCCATTGGTCAACGCCTGATCGTGTACCCCATCGTCACATGTGGTTGTGGGATAGCGTCTTCCACAGTCTGGGGATGAATGCGCTGGATCCTCAGTTGGGATGGGAGTTCCTGGAGGCAGTCCTGGAACGTCAGCGCGCGGACGGGATGATCCCTCACTGCATGCACGTGGATGGTACGACGAGTGCCATCACGCAGCCGCCTCTGTTGGCCTGGGGGGTGTGGCAGACCTATACGCACCTTGGGGACCGTCAGCGCCTGCGCTATGCATTGCCACGTCTGGAATCCTATCTGATGTGGAACCTCCAACACCGCGATAGGAACCATAACGATCTGTTGGAATGGCACATTGAGGCCTCACCCACCTGTCGCTCGGGTGAATCGGGCATGGACAACTCGCCGCGCTTCGACGAGGCACTCCTGTTGGATGCGGTGGACTTCAGCGCCTTTCAGGCGTTGGACATGCTGGCTGCGTCGCGGATTGCCGAAGCGCTCGGTGAACAGACCCGCGCGCGGGAGTGGCGCTCGCGCAGTGCGGCCATGGCCGCTCGGATCTATCAGTCGCTGTGGTCCGCAGGGGCGGGGATCTACTGTGATCGCCTGTTTGACGGGCGTCTCTCCCGGGTCAAGGCGGTCTCGGGGTTCTCTCCACTCCTGCTTCCCAGCATTCCCTCTGAGCACGTGACGGCTCTGGTGCAGCACCTGGGTAACCCGCGCACGTTTGGCGCAGTCTTCCCGATCCCCAGCGTGTCGCTGGATGATCCGGCATGGAGTACTGACATGTGGCGAGGCGCGACATGGATCAACTATGATTATCTTGTGGCTTTGGGCCTGATGCACCACGGGCATCGAGAAGCCGCAGAGGGGCTGATCGAGACTGTGCTGAGATATGTGAATACATATTACGAGCGCTACGGGGTGGTGTTTGAGTTCTATGACGCTCAGGATAAGATTCCTCCGCCCGCCTGTGATCGCAAGGGGCCCCATCGAGAGCCCTACGATATCCGGGTCAAGATGGATTCGATACGGGATTATCATTGGACAGCCGCCCTGGTGGTGGCATTTCTGACAAAGCAGTTGGGTTTACCGTGGGTGGACGAGGATGACTTGGTGGCATGAGGAGGCGGAAGATGGAAAAGCGTGTGCTGGGAAGGACGGGATTGGAGGTCTCACGTCTGGGTTTGGGTCTGGCGGAGATCGGATCCCTGGAGTTGGAGGACCTCGCGCAGGCAGCGCGGGTGCTCAACCTGGCGCTCGATCAGGGGATCAACTTCCTTGACACGGCAGCCTGTTATGGAAGCAGCGAGGAGTTGATTGGCCGGGCGGTGTCTCACCGACGCTCGGAGTATATTCTGGCGACTAAGGCGGGACATGTGGTGGAGGGCTATCAGGGAGAACCGTGGACGGCTCAGACGGTCCGTGACAGCATTGAGCGCAGTTTGAGGCGTCTGCGTACGGACTACCTCGATCTGGTGCAGCTTCATACATGTAGCGTTGAGGTGTTGGAGCGCGGCGAGGTGATCGAGGTGTTGCAGGAGGCCCAGCGTGCTGGCAAGGTCCGTTTCATCGGCTACAGCGGGGACAACGAAGCAGCTCTGTGGGCCGTCAAGAGTGGCCTCTTTGACACCCTCCAGACGAGCTTCAATCTGGTGGACCAGAATGCGCGACTCTTCCTGTTTGAGCCGGCAAAGGCCCAGAACATGGGCATCATAGCCAAACGCCCCATCGCCAATGGCGCCTGGGGCGCCAAACGGGCTCCCAGCGAGTACGCGGCGGCCTATTTCGAGCGTGCGCAGGCCATGCAGTCGCTGGGCCCCATTGAGGGGGCTCCGGATAATGGGATTCTGTTGGCCCTGGGCTTCACGCTGGCTCACGATGCCGTTGACACGTGCATCGTTGGCACCCGGAACCCCGATCACCTGCTCCAGAATATTGAGTGGGTGCAGAGCGTCTTGCCTTTGTCAGCGTCTGTGGTGGAGGAGCTACATCGCCGCTTTGAGGCCCTCGCGGCAGATCGTGAGTGGGTACAGTTGAGCTGATGCGTTCGGGACAGCAGCATGTCCTGAGGAGGTGAGTCACTGTGAGTGAGATCGTCTATCGTTACACGGAAGTGGACCCCAAGGTCGAGGCCCAGGTGGATGCCTTACTGGCCCAGATGACGCTTGAGGAGAAGGTGGGCCAGATGAACCAGGTCGGCCCGCATTGGGGAGGTGCGGCCCTCGAGGACGCCATCCGCGTGGGTCAGGTGGGCTCACTACTCAATGTCTGGGACGTGGCCCGGATCAACCATCTCCAGCGTGTCGCTGTGGAGGAATCGCGCCTGGGCATTCCCCTGCTTATCGGCACAGACGTCATCCATGGCTATCGCACCATCTTCCCTATCCCGCTGGCAGAGGCATGTACGTGGGATCCAGAGTTGGTGGAGCGGGCCGCGCGTGCGGCGGCCGATGAAGCTGCCGCTTCTGGCACGGACTGGATCTTCGCGCCGATGGTGGACATCGCACGTGACCCGCGCTGGGGCAGGGTTGCGGAGGGCTCTGGAGAGGACCCCTTTCTGGGGTGTCTCATGGCCGAGGCTCGGGTGCGAGGGTTCCAGGCCGCGGGGCTTGCCGGCGGCAAACGCATTGCAGCATGCCCCAAACACTATGTGGCGTATGGTGCGGCCGAGGGAGGCAAGGACTACAACACCGTCGATATCTCGGAGCGCACCCTCCGTGACATCTACCTCCCTCCGTTCAAAGCGGCGTTCGATGCCGGCGCGGGCACCGTGATGTCGTCGTTCAACGAGATCGCAGGTGTGCCCTCGTCGGCTAATGCTTTTATCCTGCGTCAGATCCTGCGTGACGAATGGGGATGGGAAGGTGTGGTCTTGAGCGACTACGACGCCATCGGTGAGCTGATCCAGCACGGTGTGGCTGCGGATCTGCGGGAAGCAGCTTTGAAGGCGGTGCTTGCCGGTGAGGACATCGACATGATGAGCCACGCCTACAGTCAGCATCTTGCTGACCTGGTGCAAGAGGGCATGGTCCCCATGGCGCGGGTGGATGAGGCGGTGCGGCGTATCCTCCGCCTCAAGATCATGTTGGGTCTCTTCGAGCATCCCTACACTGATGAGTCGCTCCAGGGGCACGTGCTGCTCCAGCCTGCCTACCGAGACCTGGCGTTACAGATGGCCCGCAGATCAATGGTCTTGCTCAAGAACGCCGGGGACCTGTTGCCTCTGTCCGAAGATATCCGGTCCATCGCGCTCATAGGACCTCTGGCTGACGATCAAGAGAATCTTCTGGGATGTTGGGCCTGCGATGGCCGTCCAGAGGATGTGGAGACGGTCCTGATGGGTTTCCAGGCGGTGCTCCCCTCTGAGGTGGCGCTGACTCATGTGAAGGGGTGTGCGATCGAGGGGGATGAGGACCTGGACATAGCCGGAGCGGTGCGCGCAGCACAGCAGGCGCAGGTTGCGGTGCTGGTGCTTGGGGAGAGCGCGATGATGAGTGGGGAAGCTCATTCGCGTGCGCACCTTGGCCTGCCCGGCCGACAACAGGAGTTGCTGGAGGCAGTTGTGGCCACCGGACGACCAGTGGTGGTTGTGGTCATGAGCGGCAGACCGCTAGTCCTGAGCTGGATGGCGGAACATGTGCCAGCTATCCTGATGGGATGGCACGGCGGGATCAGGGCGGGCCGGGCCGTCGCCGAGATCCTGTTAGGGCGCGTCAGCCCGGCCGGTAGGCTGCCTATCAGCTTCCCGCGGGCCGAAGGACAGATCCCCGTCTATTATGCCCATAAGAGCACTGGCCGCCCGGTCCATGAACGAGGCGTCATCCAGTTCAACCGCGAGCACAAATCCCGGTACCTGGACGAATCGACCCTGCCGCTCTATGGGTTTGGCTATGGTCTCACCTATACGAGCTTCACTTACAGTGACCTGGAGGTCGAGACCCCTCAAGTGGGCCTGGATGACACGGTGCGCGTCTCGGTGACGGTGACGAACACGGGTCAGCGTGCTGGCGAGGAGGTGGTCCAGCTCTACGTGCAAGATCTCGTGGGGGAGGTAACACGACCGGTGCGCGAATTGAAGGGGTTCACTCGCGTCTCGCTGGCGGCGGGAGAGAGCCGACGTGTTCGTCTCAGCGTGCCCGTTCAGGCATTGGGCTTCCATGGACTTGACCTCAGATACCGGGTGGAGCCTGGGATGTTCCGGGTCTGGGTGGGGCCCAACGCCTATGAGGGGCTTGAAGGCACCTTCTCGGTGGTCGGTTAGAGGGAGGAAAGGTCTATGTCATGGCCTATTGAGCGATATCTGAATGTGCGCCAGGCCTATGGTCCTAGTTTTGCCCCCGATGGCCAGCGGATCGCGTTTCTCTCCGATATCACGGGCGTGCCCCAGGTATGGGAGGCGCCGCTGGACTGGGAACGGCGTCAACCTCTATGGCCGGATGCGGTGACCTTTGAGCAGGACCGCATCAGCGGGGTGGCCTACTGCCCGACAGCCGAGCGGTTGCTCTACGTGCAGGATGTCGGTGGCAATGAGCGACATCAGATGTTTCTGCTCGAGAGGGCAGAGGCCCAAGTGGTGGGGTTGACTCAGGGCCATGAAGACGCGATGCACTTGTGGGGGAATTGGTCGCCCGACGGCAAGCGTATCTGTTTCGCGGCCAATCGTCGTCACCCTACCTTCTTCGACCTCTACATCCAGGACGTGAGTGGCGATACCCTGGGTGAGGTAGGGTTGGTCTTTGAGAACGATCGCACAGGATATCTGACTCAGATGTCCTTCTCTCCAGATGGAGAGCGTGTGATCGCGGTCCGCACGACCAGCTCCTTTGATCACGCGTTACTGGAGATCGATCTGGCCTCTGGAGGGGCACGGGAGATTCTGGCATCCCCCGAACCGGTGCGTTTCAGTTGGGTGGCATATGACCCTTCGGGCACTGCCCTCTACCTGGTTACCGACCTGGACAGCGATGTCCTGCGCCTGTGCCGCCTTGACCTGCGCGATGGGAGCTTGGAGACTCTGGTGGATGAGAAGTGGGATTGCAGTGCCATGGTCTTGTCACCGGATGGGAGCCAGCTGGTGTACGCGATCAACCGGGACGGAGTGGACGAGCTCTTCCTGTTGGATCTGGAACAGGGAGAGACGCGAGCAGTCCCAGACGTTCTGCCGAAGCCGGGTGTGCTTGTTGGGGGAGCGCCCGTCTTCGCTCGCAACGGTCGCGCTTTGGCCTGGGCCTATTCAAGCTCTGTGCGCACGACGGATATCTACGTGTGGGATCTTGACAGGAACGTGGTATGGGCTGCTACGCGGTCGTCCCATGGGGGGCTGCCAACCACTTCGTTTGTCGTGCCGGAGTTGGTCCACTACCCGACGTTTGACGAGGTGCGGCCCGGAGAGCGCCGCATGATCCCCGGCTGGTTCTACCGACCAGTGGACACGGAAGGTCCCGTGCCTGCTGTGGTGATGGTGCATGGCGGACCCGAAGGGCAGTTCCGGCCGCAGTTTCATTTCCTGGTGCAGTACCTGCTTCATCATGGCTTTGCAGTCATGGCACCCAATGTGCGTGGCTCCACGGGGTATGGCAAGGCCTATAGCCATCTCGATGACGTAGAGAGGCGGATGGATTCGGTGGCCGACCTGGCGTACGCAGCATTGTGGTTGCAGAGCCAGCCCGGGATCGATGGGGAACACATCGCCGTTTACGGTGGCAGCTATGGTGGGTTCATGGTGTTGGCTGCCCTCACCACTTATCCCGAGCTTTGGGCGGCTGGTGTTGATATCGTGGGTATCAGCAATCTGGCGACCTTTTTGGAGCATACCAGTGACTATCGTCGGGCTCATCGTGAGGCGGAGTACGGCAGCCTGGCCCGTGATCGATCCTTTCTGGAAAGCATTGCGCCCATCCATCATGTAGATCAGATCGAGGCGCCTTTGATGGTCATCCATGGGCGCAATGACCCCCGAGTGCCGTTGAGCGAGGCAGAGCAGCTTGTCACTGCGCTCAGAAGACGTGGCGTGCCGGTGGAGTTCCTGGTGTTCGATGATGAGGGGCATGGGATTGTGAAGTTGAAGAATAAACTGGTTGCCTATCCCGCGGTCGTGGCATTTCTGAAGGAACATTTGCGCTAACATGTGGAGGTGACTTTGATGGTGTACCAAGCAAAGGACAACCGTTATGATACGATGGTCTATCGGCGATGTGGCCGGAGCGGCCTGAAGTTGCCGGTTATCTCGTTGGGATTGTGGCACAATTTCGGGGGTGTAGACGTTTTTGAGAATGCACGCGCGATGTTGTTGCGTGCATTCGATCTTGGTATCACGCACTTCGACCTGGCCAACAACTACGGGCCGCCACCGGGCTCAGCCGAGGAGACGCTGGGTAGGGTGTTGGTGAAGGATCTTCACCCCTATCGCGATGAGCTTATCATCTCCACGAAAGCGGGCTATAGAATGTGGCCTGGTCCTTATGGTGAGTGGGGATCGCGCAAGTATCTCATCGCAAGCCTGGACCAGAGCTTGAAGCGCATGGGGCTGGATTACGTTGACATCTTCTACAGCCATCGTCCGGACCCCGAGACACCTCTTGAGGAGACTATGCAGGCACTGGACTACGCGGTACGCAGTGGGCGCGCACTCTATGTGGGCATCTCGAATTACAACCCGGAGCAGACCCGCCGGGCGGCGGAGATCCTGGAGTCTTTGGGGACGCCGTGTCTGATCCACCAGCCCTCTTATAACATGTTCAATCGGTGGATCGAGGACGGGCTGCTGGACGTGCTGGAGGAAAAGGGGATGGGCGCGATCTGCTTCTCGCCCCTGGCCCAGGGGCTGTTGACGGACCGCTACCTCGGTGGCACGATCCCCGAGGACTCGCGAGCAGCAAAGCCCCATGGTTTCCTTCGTCCCTCGCATATCACAGAGGAGAAACTGGCTAAGGTACGCAAGTTGCGCGATATCGCGACGGCGCGTGGCCAGACGATGGCGCAGATGGCGATTGCCTGGATCCTCCGTCATCCTGTGGTGACCTCTGCGCTGGTGGGGGCCAGCCGTGTCAGTCAGATCGAGGACAGCGCCGCTGCAGCGCAGAACCTGTCCTTCAGTGTCGAAGAGCTCGAAGCGATCGAGCAAATCCTTCAGGAGTGAGTGTGTTGACATCTGAAGTATCAAAGCAAGTCCCGTTGAGGGGTGGTACGCCGCGAGAGCGGTTCATAGCTGCGTTGGAGGGGCGCCCGTTGGTGGGCCGGGTGCCCCACTTTGAACTTGTCTTCTTCCTGACGATGGAGGCCTTTGGCAAGGTCCATCCGAGCCATCGCAGTTACCATCAGTGGATGCAGATGAGTGAGCATGAGCGGCAGTGCCATAGGGTGGATATGGCGGATCTGTACATCGCCACGGCTGAGCGCTATGAACACAGCGCTATCTTCCTGCACCCGAATCCCGGCACTGAGGAAGAAGCCCTGCGCTTGATCGATCTGGTGAGGGAGCGCAGCGGCGACCGCTACTTCTTGATGATGCACGGCGACGCGACGTTCAGCATCCCTGATGGGGAGCATATGACGGAGTTCGCGTATCGCCTGGTGGACGACCCAGACGGCCTGAAGGCTGAGGCCGCGCGACGGGTTGACACAGCCCTGGCGCGGGCAGAGCGCTTTCAGAAACATGGCGGGCTGGACGGTGTTGCGTTGTGCAGCGACTACTGCTTCAATACGGGTCCGTTCCTCAGGCCGTCTCAGTTCGCCGAGTTTATCACACCCTACCTGAGCCGCCTTATTGAGGGCTATCGGAGCCTGGGGTTCTATACAATCAAACATACCGATGGCAACATCATGCCGATCCTGGACCAACTGATTCAGGCCAACCCCCATGCCCTTCACTCGCTTGACCCCCAGGGAGGCGTGGACATTGCCGAGGTAAAGAGAATCTGCGGCGATCACATCTGCCTGATCGGCAATGTGAACTGTGGCCTGATGGATACGGGGACGGATGCGGAGGTTATTGCCTCTGCCCGCTACGCATTGCAGCACGGTATGCCTGGCGGGCGCTACATCTTCTCGACCAGCAACTGTGTGTATACCGGTATGGCTCTGGAGCGCTATGAGCTAATCCTGGATGTCTGGCGGCAAGAGGGTAACTACCCAGATGCCTGACATTCATCTGTGCTATCATGTCTCTGCGGAGGAATAGAAATCATGACAGAAAACGGCCTTGGAACCCACGTGGTGACGCAGATTGCGGTTGTCGTGAAGGACATTGAACGGGCCATTGATGCATACAGTCGTATTCTGGGGCTGCCGAAGCCGGAGGTGAGAGTTACCGATCCGAAACAGGCCCGTGGAGTCTATCGGGGGAAGCCTACCAATGCTGCGGCCAAGCTCGCCTTCTTCAACCTCGGGCAGGTGACACTGGAACTCATTGAGCCTCTGGGGGGTGACAGCGTCTGGCAGGAGGTCCTGGATGAGAAAGGGGAAGGATTCCACCATATAGCCTTCCAGGTGAAGGACACGCCCAAAGTGACGGCTTTCCTGGAGGAACAGGGAATCCCGGTGATCCAACAGGGACATTACACGGGCGGCATGTACACCTACGTCGATAGTGAACCCGTTCTGGGGATTATGCTTGAGTTGCTGGAGAACTTCGAGTGAGACACGAGAGGTTGCGATGAGAGAGAGACAACACGTGAGCGCGTCGCGGCCGGATTGGGATAATCCCTCGGTTATATCAAGAGATCGAGAGCCCCCGCATGTGTCGCTCGTTCCCTATCGGTCGCGGCCAGCGGCTCGGGAGCGGGATCTGAGAGGGGCCTATCTGCGGAATCTCAACGGGTCGTGGCGCTTCCGCTGGTACCATAGCCCAGGAGCCGTCGAGGAGAGTTTCCCATCGATGGACTATGATGACACGGACTGGGACCTCGTTGCGGTACCCGGTAATTGGCAGATGCAGGGCTATGGCAAGCCGATCTATACCAATGTCCGTTATCCTTTCCCCATTGATCCGCGATTTACTGAGGCGTTCAGTCGGATGCGCCACTCGGGCAAGATCTCTGAGCGCGCACTGCCGGAGGAAGCGCTCCGCTATCCACTCGTTGTGCCGCATGAGGATAATCCCACGGGGTGCTATCGTACATCCTTTGAGGTACCGGCGACGTGGGTGGGGCGGCAGGTTTTCATCCGCTTCGAGGGGGTGGATTCCGGTTTCCATCTCTGGGTAAACGGGCAGCAGGTGGGCTACAGCCAGGGCAGCAGGTTGCCCGCTGAGTTCAACATCACACGATATCTCCAAGGGGGGAGCAATACGCTGGCGGTTGAGGTCTACCGATGGACCGATGGCTCCTATCTCGAAGACCAAGACTATTGGCGGCTCAGTGGGATCTATCGCGATGTGATGCTCTGGTCCGTGCCTGATGTTCATCTTTGGGACTTCGGTGTGGTTACGGCACTAGACCAAGACTACCGCGACGCAGCATTGCAGATTCAGGTGGCTGTGCGCAACTTGGGCCGTGCGTTGGGGGATGGGTACCAGGTGGTGTTCGAGCTATACGATCGCGCGGGACGGCTGGTGAGCCGGGGGGACGTACCGGTCCCTGAGATCGCTCCTGGAGGCATTGAGCAGGTGACGCTACGAGGTGCTGTACAGGACCCGGAGAAATGGTCCGCTGAACACCCGGTGCTCTATGACCTGGTGCTCTGGTTGAGCGACCATCAGGGGACGGTGCTGCACGTAGAGAGCACTCGGGTTGGGTTCCGCACAATCGAGCTGAAAGACGGGCAGATCCTGGTAAATGGGGTTCCCGTTCATATCCAGGGCGTCAATCGTCACGAGCATGATCCCATCACCGGGCATACAGTCTCGGTCTCCTCGATGGTTGAGGACATCCGTTTGATGAAGCAGTTCAACATCAACGCGGTACGGACCTGCCATTACCCGGATGACCCACGCTGGTACGACCTGTGCGACGAATATGGTGTCTATGTGTTGGATGAGGCCAATATCGAGTCCCATGGGGTCTGGGACCGTCCGGCGAAGGACCCAGCATGGCAAGAGGCTTTTCTGGATCGCGTGCAGCGGATGGTCGCGCGGGATCGAAACCATCCGTCTGTCATCGGCTGGTCTCTGGGCAATGAGGCCGGGTACGGTCCCAACTTCCGGGCCTGCGCGGAGTGGGTGCATGCGCACGATCCGACGCGTTTCGTGCACTACCATCCGGCTTACGACGAGCCTGAGGTTGATGTGATCTCGCTGATGTATCCTACGATTGAGAGCCTGGCTGCGCATGCCGCGGACAAGGACGAACAGCGACCGGTGATCATGTGTGAGTACGCCCATGCTATGGGCAATAGCCCTGGAGCGCTCAAGGAGTACTGGGACATCATCCGTGCATATCCGCGGGCCGTGGGGGGATTCGTCTGGGATTGGGTGGATCAGGGGATCCTGCAGAAGACAGAGGACGGCACACCGTGGTATGCCTATGGTGGTGACTTCGGCGATGAGCCCAACGATGGGAACTTCTGTATCAATGGCCTGATCTGGCCGGACCGTGTGCCCCATCCATCTCTATGGGAGTACAAGAAGGTCCTGGAGCCAGTCGAGGTGACACCGCTCGACTTGCACGAGGGGCGTCTGCGGATCACCAACCGCTACGCTTTCACCGATCTCAGCGGATTCACCATTTCGTGGTCCATCGTGAGTCAGGAACAGGTGTTGGAGTCTGGGGTATTGCCCCCTCTTAAGACTCCGCCAGGGCAGGATGAGATCATTCGTGTGCCCTATGCTTTGCCAGAACCACAGGAGGGACGCTCCGAGGTCTGGCTGAAGCTCAGTTTCAGGACCAGAGAGGCCACTCCCCTGGTGCCCCAGGGACACGAGGTCGCCTGGGCTCAGTTCAGGCTGCCCGTTGAGGCCCAGCGCATGACGGTCAGTTATGGTGAGATGCCAGGATTAACTACCGATGATACCGATGGCACTCTGTGGATTCAGGGACAGGACTTCCGCCTGGGGTTCAGCCGGGAGACCGGTCGACTGAACCACTGGACCTGCGCGGGACATTCGCTACTTGTCGAAGGCCCTGTGCTTAACCTTTGGCGGGCGCCCACAGACAATGATGCCCGCTCAATGGCTGCGCTGTGGGAAGAAGCCGGCCTCGATCGGCTGGAGGAACATCTCCTGACGCTGGAAGCTGAGCAGGTTGCGCCCTATCTGGTGCGGGTGGACGCAACCATGGCGACGAGCGTGTCCGGCGTCGTGTCCCGCTATCGCTACTCGGTCTATGGGACCGGTGATGTGCAGGTGGAGCACCATGTGGATATTGGTGAGGACCTGCCTCCTTTGGCCAGGATTGGGGTGAGGATGGTATTGCCACAGGCCTACGAGAGGTTCACCTGGTACGGCCGTGGCCCCCATGAGAGCTACGTCGATCGCAAGCAGGGTGCGGCTGTGGGGGTCTATCGTAGCACGGTCCGGCGGGAGTATGTGCCGTATATCAAGCCCCAGGAGTTCGGCAACAAGACGGATGTCCGCTGGGCAGCGCTGCGGGATGACGAGGGATGCGGGATCCTGGTCGTGGGGATGCCCCTTCTGGAGGTCAGTGCACATCACATTGCCGCCCAGGCATTAGCGAGGGCCGCCCATACTTATGAACTGACCTGGCAGCCGGACATCGTGCTGAACATTGACCTGGCGCAATCTGGCCTTGGCAGCGCAAGCTGCGGCCCCGGGGTGTTGCCCCAGTATCAGCTCACGGCACGGGCCTATCATTACAGCTTCCGCCTCCACCCGCTGCGTCCGGGGGAGGACTGCGACCATGTGGCCTCTCTTCGCTATCCGTGACTCTCTTATAGACGTGCAGGATCCTTGTGAGGTGTGTGTGAGGTAGAGCATGGCAGAACAACCGAATTTCGTCCTGATCATGACGGATTCTCAAGCCACGAACATCGTAGGAGCTTATGGGCATCCTGATCTGTGGACCCCGAACATCGACGCGCTCGCCCGCCGGGGGATCAAGTTTGAACGTGCCTATTCGACCTGTCCCCTCTGTACGCCTGCCCGAGCGGCGCTCTTCAGCGGGATCTATTCCCATACGGCTGGCGCGTGGACCAACAACCTTCCGTTGGGTAGTAACATCAAGACCATGGGGCAGCGGTTCAGAGATCAGGGCTATCACACGGCCTACGTGGGGAAATGGCACCTGGATGGCCACGACTACTTCGGGACCGGGATCTGCCCTGACGGGTGGGATCCGGCCTACTGGTACGATGGCCGATGCTACCTGGAGGAACTGACCGAGGAGGAGATCCATCTGTGGCGCCAGGGGCTTCAGTCGCTTGAGGATCTGCGGGCCCACAACATCCAGGCTGAATTCACCTGGGCTCACCGTGTCAGTGATCGGGCGATCGACTTCCTGCAGCGGCGTGAGGATCGGCCTTTCGTATTGGTGGTCTCCTATGATGAGCCCCACCATCCGTTTACAGCCCCGCCAGATTACGTGGAGATGTTCCAGGATTATGACTATCCCATTGGGCCGGCGGCGTTTGATTCGCTGGAGGGCAAACCAGCGCATCATCGGGAGTGGGCGGCCTCGATGGAGGTTGCGCGACGTGTCCGGAACGGAACGATCCGCCATCCTATGTACTTCGGGTGCAATAGTTTCGTGGATTCCGAGATCGGAAGGGTGATCGACGCCGTGCATGACTTGGCGCCTGCCAATACCTACATCATTTTCACCTCGGACCACGG
>CAYLRT010000062.1:0-16334 GCA_964385885.1 uncultured Anaerolineales bacterium
GCATCACACAAGGCGTGACTGACCGCATGGACAGGTTCAGCCAGCGCCGCAAGCTCCTCCAGACTCTCAGCAGTCTCCGTCGCCTGCAACAGAGCCCGCAACTGGGCTACACCGTCAATCTCACCCAGGCCGTTGGCCTCAAGCACCTGAAGAGCGACTTGCTCCCGGGCCGCCAAACGTTGGCGGAAATAGTCCAGCGATGTTGGGTTCAGCGCCCCACGATGCCACGCTGGTGCGATCTCGTGGAAAGCAGTGCAGAGCTTTTGAATGAAGACCAGAGCCACCCCACGTGCCGGGTCCCCTGAGGCCACTACCCGCGCCCATTGGCGTTCCTCTTCCTGGCCATGTTGGCTCTGGCTAACCGGCGTATATCGTACATCCGACATGCTATCCCCCTGTGTTCCTCACCCAAGATCTATGCTAGACGAACGGCGTAATCTGCTCTTCAAGGACCTCCAGCCCAAAGCCAGGCGCATCGTTGGGCACCAGCCAACCATCCTTGGGCACTGCAGTGCCTGGCAACCACGCGGCCTCTTCAAGAGGTACCCCCGGTGGCGACCCAACGAAGACCTCACACCAAGGTGAGGTGGGTGTCGCAAAGGTGAAATGCTGACCAAAGGGCGTGATCCCCCCACCGTGCAAGATCACACTCATGCCCGCGCCGTCGGCCGTGTCGGCGATCCTGCGACACGTGGTCAGCCCACCACACCAGTTGATGTCAGGTTGCAAAATGTCGACCACACGGTGGCGGATGGCCCACAGGAAGGGCACATGCGTGTACCAATGCTCACCGGTCGCCAACGTCTGCCAGGGCAGGCGTTCGCGCAAAGCTACATGCGCATCGAAATCCTCGGGGATCAAACATTCCTCCATCCACTTCAGCCGATATGGCCGCAACACCTCAGCTAGCCGCAGGGTGTACTCGACGTCGAACGCCATCCAGCAGTCGAGCATCAGTTCACTGTCATCCCCAACCACTTCGCGCGCCCGGGCCACGAAGGCTTCATTCCTGTGGATCCCATCGAGGCCATCCGCTGGCCCATACGGGCACGCGAGTTTGAACGCCTTGAAGCCCATCTCTTTGTACCAATCCACGTCATTGCCCGTCGCATAGCAAAAGATGCGTTCCTTCTGCGGTCCACCCAGCAGATTGTAGACTGGCTTCTCAAGCAGTTTTCCCTTGAGGTCCCACAGAGCCAGATCAATGCCGCTAATGGCATAGGAAGCCAGTCCTACGGTGCCATAAGGTTTGGTGAGCCGGAACATCATATCCGCTAGCTTCTCTATCGCCATACAGTCCTCATTGATCAGTTGGGCGGCCAGGTGCTCGACTACAGGCGTCAGCGCCCGGGCGAAGGGGAGCGTCCCCAGCCCCCACGTCCCATCTTCCGCCGTGACTTTCACCCACGCGCCTTCCCACTTGGGCAGCCACAGACTGCGATGGCGCTTAACCTTGGCGTAACGGGACATCGGATTGGCGACCTCCGCTGTTTCCGCCCACGCCTGCCGGCGCGCAGGAGTGCGGGGTTCGGTCCATTCCACGGTCACACGAACAACGCTGATATCTGTGATCTTCATCGTGCGTCTCCTGACTGACCTGACTTAGGGTCTGTAAGAACCCGGACATAAGCATGAACGTGCCGCCAGGATCAATACAAGTGCGATCAATACCTGGACTGGGGAAGCTCGCAACACACAGTCTCCTCAGCCCCACTTCGGCAGTATAGTGCAAGCCCCTGAACCATCCAAACGAGAACTAACAGGGCATAACGGAGCCAGCAAAACTGGGGACGGAAGAGGCCCATTTGTCCTTGACTTCTAGAAGTATCGTGGTAATATTGCGTTGTCGGACGAAGTAGAGCTTGGTCGTAATTGGAGGGAGCTGCCCAGGCTTGCGGAGACGGGCAGCTCTCTTTTTTATCACCCGCTGCTTCTTGCCGAACAAAGAAAACAGACTTACGCCTTAAGGAGCGAAACAAATGTCAGAGAGAGAAACTGGTACCGTTAAGTGGTTCAACGATGAGAAGGGCTTCGGCTTTATTACGCGCGATCAGGGCCAAGACGTGTTCGTGCACTACACCGCGATTCAAGCAGCGGGCCGCAAGACCCTATACGAGAACCAGCGGGTAGAATTCGGCGTCGAGCAGGGTCCTAAGGGCCTGCGCGCCGTCAACGTAACCACCCTCTAGAGCCAGCGTTCGCAGAACGCCAGTTCATAGAAAGCCGCACAGCCCCTCCGCAGGCTGTGCGGCTTTTGCGTACCCGGATCCAGGTCACAGAGCATTGCTCTCTGCAGCAACGAAGATGCCTTCATACGGGCAGACCTCGCTCACGTTGCCTTGGGCATGCGTCCTGTCACGCATGAGCAAGCAGATTTCCTCGATCAGGTTCAATCGCCGTTGCCAGGAACCTACACCTGTCCTACAATGCCCTTAATGGCAGGCATGACCAGAACCCAATGAGCAAGCTGGAGATGAACCATGAAGATCACTGACCTGAAGTGCACTGTCTTGGGAAGGAATCCCGTCGTTCGCATCACAACAGATGAAGGCATCAGCGGCTTAGGAGAGGCCGAGGCTTCCAAGCCCTACCTGAAGCCTCATGTCCTCTTCTACAAGCCCTATTTGCTCGGAGAAGACCCCACGAACGTCGAACGCGTGATGCGCAAGATCCGCCGGCTGGGAAGTTTCAAGCCCTGGGGGAGCGCTGTCAGTGCCATCGAGATGGCGCTATGGGATATCGCCGGCAAGGCGGCCGGCGTGCCTGTCTACAGACTGTTAGGGGGTAAAGTCCGCGACCGTGTGCGTGTCTACAACGGCGCCATCCGCTTCCCCATGGAGGGCCAGACACCGGAGGACTATGCCAAGAACATGGCTCAGATGAAGGCAGCCAAGGAGGGATTCACCATCATCAAGCAGGGCATTGGCTTCCACAGCTCCATGGCCACACAGATCCCCGGCTTCTTCTACGGGGAGCCCGGCAAAGGGACACCCCACCCCAACCGAGGCCTCCTCACCGAGCGCGGGCTCAAGCACGTCATCGCCTGCGTCGAGGCTATGAAGGCCGTGTTGGGTGATGAAGTGGGATTGGCCCTCGATTGCGGTCCGGGCTGGATGGTACCCGACGCGATTCGTCTGGCAAAGGCGCTGGAACCCCTCAACGTCATGTGGCTGGAGGACATGATCACGGGGGACTACACGCCCTACGTGTTGGCCAATCTCTATCGGGACATAACCACCAGCACCTCCACACCTATCCACACCGGGGAACAGATCTATCTGCGCCAGAACTTCCTGGAACTGATTGAGCAACGCGCGGTGGACGTCATTGGGCCAGATCCCTGCGATGTTGGTGGCATCGCGGAACTGAAATGGGTAGCAGAATACGCGGACCTACACGGCATCCTGATCGCGCCACATGGCATCCTTGATGGGCTGATCGGTCTCGCCGCACTGGTCCAGGTCGCTGCTACACTCCCCGATAATTACATCGCCTTCGAATACCCCACGGGTGAGCCTGCCTGGTGGTACGATATCGTTGAGGGTTTGCCGGACCCCATCGTCAAGGACGGGTTCATCGAAGTATGGGATCGACCGGGCCTGGGAGTAACGCTGAATGAGGAGCGCGCGCGACAGTACCTGCCCGAGGGAGACGAGGACTTCTTCGACGACTAGAAGCCCTCGTCTCTCAGAGAAAGCAGTTACTGCTGCAAGGCACCAGCACAGGGGGCGTCTCTAGGCCACGTCTATCAGATCCACGTAGACGAAATAAGCACCAATCTCTCCTCCAGCCTCATCGTACAGGAAGGTCTGGAGACGCGTCTCCCCCGCGTTGAGGGTGGCAAAGAACTCCGCGTAGGGCTCGTGCGCCCTGATAGGCTTTTCGGCCTCGAAATCACCCACTCGGATGCCTGCACGCACCAAGGGCAAGGCCCGTCCCCCACCCCAGCCCTCACTGATCACCCACGTAAAAGGCTTGAGAGGACCGGGGATCCCCTCGCCAAGGCCTCGGTTTTCCTGGCGCGGCCAGCGCCGCAGCTCGAAGCGGTAACGGCCTGGCCGTGCCACATCGATCTCCCAGTAGCCGTTGCAGGCCATGCCAGCGCGCACCTGAGCCTGGTTCCAGGCGCAGGCGACGGGATCATTGCGCCAATCATGCGTAGTCAGAAGGGTTGTCCCGACTCCAGGTTGCCCAATAGCGATCGGAATGGTGCCATCGAACTGTTGGGAGACCTTCTCCCACCATCGTTCGTATCCAGCGCGCAGCCGGGCGACGACCTCGGGGAACTCAGCCGCGAGGTCATGACGCTGCTCTGGGTCAGCGTGGATGTCGTAGAGCTCGCGGCCATTGATGAGACGCCACCTTTGTGTCATCGTAGCGCTTTTGCGCCACTTGACCGGATGCGCCAGGCGCTGTGAATCAGTGACGATAATGCGATCCGGCCAATCCTCATGTCGCCCGTAGAGCAGTGGGACGAGACTACAGCCATCGAAAGTGTGCGATCCAGGGTCAACCCCACACAGTTCCAACAGCGTGGGCATGATGTCCACATTGGCTGTCAGTTGCGATACATCCCGGCCCTCCGCCAAACCACCACGGGGCCAGTGAAGGAAGAATGGTACCCGGTGTCCCCCCTCGTACTCCGATCCCTTGATCCCCCGCATGCCGGCGTTGTAGCCAGCTACGACGAACTGGTCGGCGTCTAGCGTTGCGCCCCCCGACGTTCCGTTGTCGGTCATGAAAATCAAGATCGTGTTGTCAGCCAGTCCCCACGCGGCTAGCTGCTGACGCAACAGCCCCAGGTCTTCATCGATCTTGGTGATCATACCGTAGAAACGTGCGCGCTCCTCGTGCTCCACTTTCCCCACGTAGGGGTCGCTGTACGATGCATCAACGATGTACGGCGAGTGGGGCGCATTAGTACTGATATAGCAGAAGAAAGGTCGATCACGGTTACGTTCAATGAAGGCCAACGCCTCGTTGAACCACACGTCGGTGCAGTAGCCCTCAAAGGGCTGCCAGCTTCCATTTACCGCGTAGGTATCATCGTGGTAGTTGTTCCCCCAGTAGTCGTTGGTCTGTCCCACTCCGCCACCACCGTGCGCCACCACGTACTGAAATCCACGATCCTGCGGCCGATAGGGGTAGTTGTCCCCCAGATGCCATTTGCCAAACAAGCCGGTTACATAGCCTGCTTCGGAGAGTGCAGTCGCTAGACTCCACTCATCCTTGCGCAATAGAGATCGCCCGCCGATGGTGTGCCAGACACCCGTGCTGTTGTGGTAATGACCCGTCATCAGCCCCGCACGCGTGGGAGCACACGTCGGGCCAACATGGTAATCGGTCAAGCGGACACTCTCCCGATACAGCGCATCCATGTTTGGAGTGTGGATAACCGGGTTGCCGTGACAGCCAAGCTCTCCATATCCCTGGTCGTCAGTCAATACAAAGACAATGTTGGGACGTTCCTCGGGCGCCATACATCCCCCTTATTAACCTCGGTACACCTTGCTGAGGTCTCCGTCTCGGGCTGCTTCGAGCACAGAGCCCATGGTCTCATCAATCCTCTCTGGCATCAGTGGCACTGGCATGTTCTCCAGCTTCATCCGCAACTGTGGATCCCTTGCGGCAGCCAGTGCACGCGCGAGGTGTGCGTCAGAGAAACCCGGCACCTCGCGCAGCGTCGTGGGTAAGCCCACCGCCTCCGCAAATCTCAACATACCCTGGGCAACGGCCTCGCCCAACGCATACCCCGACAATCGCAGACTCTCCTGAGGCACGTATCCAGCCGTCGCAAGCACACTTCCCACGGCACGAAGTGGCCGCTGGATCGCTGGCGCGAACAGGACCGTGTAATAAGGGTTGAGCAAAGCGCAGGCTCGGCCGTGTGGAAGGATATCCACCAGTGAGAAGCTGGTCAGGTGCCCACCGTTGGTGCCGCCGAGCATGATCGCATAGCCCCCCAAATCAGTAGCCAGACCGAGCGCTTCTCGCGCCACAGCATCCGTTGGCTCGGCGAGAGCCGACGGCAGGTAGTTCACCACCAGCCGAATGCACTCCAAACTGATGGCCTCGATCCGTTCGTAGTCTGGACGACGCACTGCCCCATAGAGGACCTCCAGAGCGTGCGAGAATCCATCCATCGCCCCATCAGCCGTCAGCGTAGCAGGCGCCGTGAACGTCGCTGCATAGTCGAAGACCGCAGCCCGAGGGACAATCGCGTCGTCGACAATGAGTTTTTTCTGTCCGGTCTGCAGGTTGGTGATGTTGGCATACTTGGTAAGATGCGCCGCCGAGCTAGACGCACTCTGAATGGCGACATGAGGGACCAGCGAGACATTCTGCCGCTCAAGGGCTTCCGAGACCAAGCCTGTCCCGAAATAGGAATCGATATCACCGCCCAGGCTATGGAGGACAAGCGCCGCCTTGGTTGCGTCGATACAACTGCCGCCGCCGAAACTGACCACCACGTCAGGGTCCAATGCATCGAGCTGCCGGGTAATACGCACCAGATCCTCGCGCGGTGCATTCGGCGCAGGCCCACGTATTTCTCCTATGACCGCAACCCCTACCCGGGCAAGCGCCCGACGTAGTGTCCACACAAAACCATCAGAGCCCCGGAAGCTGCTCCGCACCAATGCGATGCGCGTGCCCAGGGGCGCCACCAGCGATCCAACGGCGGCCAACGCCCCCAAGCCATAGACGTAGCTATCCCCTTTGAACTCATCCACATATTGACGTGCGCGTGCAAACTCAACCATACGCTCCAAGACCTCCCTGGTTGTCACGGACGCCTTACGGCTACCCGGCTTAGTATAGAGACCGCCTCGTCTCACACAAATGAGACCCTTCGCCTGTTCGGGCAAGCAAGGAACAGGAACAATTCGGAATGCTGGTCGGTGCTACGCGAGAAAGGGGGGCGGTCTCCCAGTGCTACGCTACCGAAAGGAATGCAAATAGACGAAGCCCGATGGTCTTCACGGCAGCGCCAGGGAAACGGCATCGTCGGGCTGCACCCGACCCTGTCCATCAACAACGGACCAGCGGCGACCTGTCTCTGGCTCATACAGGCCCACACGCAGGGACAGTCCCTTCAACGTGGGGTTCTCGTCCGGAACGAATAGCTCATGCTGATCTGGAACAACATCACCCACTCGCCACCAGCTCGTCGGGAAGGCGCCCTGAACTGGCGGGCCATCATGCTGAGCCACGAGTTGACCTCCATCGTCGACCAAATGGACAAAAACGGTGAGATCCTGCGTCAAAACCTGCCTGCACGTCCAATACAGGGTCACCGCAATCCTATTGTCATCAGTTGTGACCTCAAACGCCCGCAGTTCAATCGATTCACCGAAAATGGCATCAACGGGAGTGGCGCGGTCAGGCACGCGAACAGAATGGCGCAAGGGCCACGGACCAAGAACTACAGTATCATCCCCATTGGAATTGTAGGCTATTAGATGGCCGTCGGGCCCCACAAGCGCAACCCGCATCCAGTAGAGGGACGGGGCCGGCGCGGAGGGAGGGGTGTTCAACTCAACCTCGTGTGCAACGACGTCCCCAGGGCGCCAATAAGCTGTGGGAAGTAAGGTTCCGCCCAACCAACGCGTATCTTCAGCAACTCGCTGCATCGCATCAAGGCCAGCAAGCTGAGCTGAGAGCACCAGGTTCGCCGTGATGGGTTTCATCGCCTGCCAGTATAGAGCCACCCGCAAAGCGTCCCCGGGCTGCTTCGGCACAGATTGGACCTCAGATCCCCTCAAGCACACAGGCGAATCACACACCACCTGTACCGGCTGAGCAGCACGCGGAACCCCTGCAGGCCTGTAGGGTGAAGCGAACGCTGGGCGGATGAGAAGCCATGGGAAAAGCGCCGTGGAGAGCACCACAGTCCCGGCAACGGCTGAAAGAAGGCGGCGAATCCAGACACTGCGCCACCACGCCAGGCCATAAGCGGCTAATGTCGCTTGGGCTGCAATAGTGGGGAACAGGAGCCGACCATAGGGTGATCCGGTTTGCTTGGCCCAACCGGCAAACGAGAGCAGGCCAGCGACAACGGCCCCGGCCAGCAATCCAATAGCATACGTCGGACTTCCTGCTCTCGCACCTCGCGGTTTTCCTTGCATCACCAGACGGCATAATCCCCAAAGGGCTGCTAGTCCCAACCCTGTGAGCAAGGCCAGAAACCAGGTCGGTACCGTGAGCAACGTCCAACCGAATGCTCCCCAATAGGACTGCCAGGCATCATACACTTCGTGTAGGCCGAATGACCGGAGTGCCACCTGAGCCGCAAAATGTGGCTGCACGCCCAGAGGATCCCCATAGCGCACCGCCTGCCGCAGGTACCACCAGCCTCCCAAGAGCAACACGGGCATGCCCCAGGCCAGGTTCCGCAGCAGGATCTGCAGGATGGATGCACGCCAACGGGCCTTCTCCCCCTCCCCGGATTGCCTGGGTGCCAAACACGTGGTCACAGCGGCCAGTGGCACCAGCAGCAACGCGCTCTGTTTTGTCAAGACACCTAGGCCAAGCAGCAATCCCGGCTCAACCCAGGCATACCAGGGTCTCTGATGCTGGAGCAAACGCACCAGAGCCAGCAAGGTTAAACTGCAGAGCGCAATGACAAGCGGGTCATTGCTGACGCTGCTGTGACATGCCAAGAACTGGGGGTTGAATATCAAGATCGCAGCGGCAGCCAAAGCACGACGAGAAGCCCCAGGCCACAGGGAAAGGACCAGACGATAAGTTGTCCAGATAGTAAGCCCGCCTAGAGCGATCGACATCAGTCGTAGAGCCCACGCCGCCCTCACAGTGGGGCTATCCAGGAAGTTCTCATCGGGCAGATGAACAAACACGTTCTTATTCCAGCTCTCTCCGCTGCGCTGGGGGGCATAACCTGCCTCCCAACTCGGGCTTGGAATGAGGCGCGCTGGCAGATCAGGCATGGTCGTCCACCAGGTGATAAGCGCCCCCAGACTGTGATACAGCGGTGGGGCATAGTACAGCGGCGGATCATGATAGCCGATCAACCAGGCCATATTGGCACCACTGTCCGCCCTGCGCGGAGGCAACTGATAGGGCACCAGCCTATGAGAACGCCGTATGTAGCGGATCACCTGCAGATGCGATGATTCGTCCGGCATCTCAAGAACAGGGATGCTGATCATGTAGCAGAGGGCCAGCAGTCCATACAGGCCCAGCAATATCAGCAGGCGTTTCCTACTTGGCAGCGACCTTCTCAAACCAGGCGCAGTTGTCTGCCCGCCACCCAAAGAACCGCGCAGCCACTGGCAAACCCGAGACACCCTCATGGAGATGATCCGCCTGCCGCCCGCACCCACCTCAAGCCTTCGCAAGGCGGCGCAACGTCTGCACCACATCGCCCTCCAAATGCATATGCACAACGCGCCGTCCTACCGCCTTCAGAGCCTCGTAGTCGCCCAATGCCTGCGCTCCGGCAAGTACACCGAACGTCAGGGACGAAGTGGCACTCCCTGGTTCATCAGGGATAGCCACGTCTTCGGCAGGCTCAGCCGTGAACTGGATGAAGAGGCCATGCCCGCCGTCGCCCTTATGGAGCTGCCCCGTCGAGTGGAGATAACGTGGACCATAGCCGACGGTCGTTGCCAGGTGATAGCGATCCCTTAACGCCACGCGCAGCTCCTGCAATGCGGCCGTAGTCTCATCTGTCGGCGTCAGGTAAGCCTGGATGGCGATGTAGTCCCCAGCCTGGGCCTGGCTGAGGAACTCATGGAGCACGTCGGAACGAGCCGGGGCGGAAGGATGGGCCGGCAGAGAGCCTGTCTTCTGGTAAGACGCAATCATCTGCCGGGCCAACACCTTAGCGGCCTCCACGTTCGGCTGGTTGAACGGTTGGATGCCCAGGCGCGCGCCGGCAATCGCGACGGCGAGCTCCCAGAGGAAGATCTGCATTCCCAGATCGTACACGTCGTCAAGGGTCAAATAAAGCACCGGATGCCCTGCGGACTGGAGTGCGGCCAGCCCTTCCGGATCCACCGCCCGCTTTTCCGAGTCAACTACAACGAACAGGCGATCTGAGCCATAGACTTCTGGTGCACCTAACGGTTCGCCAATCACGGGCAGAATCCCCTTCCCATCCTTGCCCGTGCTCTCTGCCACCAACTGCTCCACCCAGTCGCCAAAGGGCTCAAGCGAGGGAGGCATCACAAGCGTCAGCTTATCGCGGCCAATCCTTGCCAGTTCCCCCATGGTCACACCCAGCTCTGCGGCCAACCGGGTGTCCACTCGGCAATTCGGACACCGATAAGCAAGGGCGATTGCTCGGTCCAGCAGTCTGGCAATGTCAAGACCCAGCAACGCCGCAGGTACCAATCCAAATAGAGACAGCGCCGAATAGCGTCCCCCCAACGTAGGGTTGTTGAGGAAGACACGTCGGAACCCCAATGCCCGCCCCTGATCCTCCAACGGCGTGCCGGGATCGGTGATGGCAATGAAGTGTTCCCCCACGGCCTCTTCTCCTACCTCTTCCTGTACCAGGTTGTAGAAGTACTTGAAGAAGGACAGGGTCTCCGCAGTAGTGCCAGACTTGCTGGACACGATGAACAAAGTACGCGCCAAATCCAATCGCTGCGCATGAGAGAGCACGGCGCCCGGCTCGGTGCTGTCCAGCACTGAGAGCCGCAGGTAGCCGCTGCGTGACCCAAACACCTTGCTGAAGACCTCCGGCGCCAGACTGGAGCCTCCCATGCCCAACAGGAGAGCATCCGTGTAACCATCAGCGCGAACTTCATCGACGAACTGTGTCAGGGCGTCGACGTGCCGGCGCCGCACGGCCGGCTCATCCAACCACCCCAAGCGATTGGCGATCTCTGTGGGGGCATCTGACCAGATCGTATAGTCATACGACCAGAGACGCTGCACCACACGCTGTTGTCTTACTTCCTCCAAGCCATCCGTGATACGGCCCTTCATTGCCTGAGGCACCGACATGCAGACCCGACTGGGTGATAGCTCGCGGCACTTGGCTTCGATACTGGTCATGAGATCGGTGAAAGGCCGCACAAATTTCTCCACGCCCTCGGCCAGCAACCGATCCGTAATCTTGTCAAAATCGATGCCGACGCTTCGCAACGCCTTCATGTGGGCTTCTGCTTCCTCCACACCCTGCTCAATCGTCTCTGCCACTACACCGTGATCCAGGAACGCCTCCAAGGTACTTGGGGGCAGCGTGTTCACAGTGTCTGGGCCGATCAGGGAATCGACGTACAGTGTATCGGGATAGGCTGGGTTCTTGGTGCTGGTACTGGCCCACAGAACCCTTTGCACACGTGCACCACGAGCAGCCAGTGATGCCCAGCGCTCCCCCTGAAACACCGCCTTGAACCGTTGATAGGCCAGCTTGGCGTTTGCCACAGCGGTCTTGCCCTGTAAACTCAGCGCCTGTGGCGTCCCGATCTCCGCCAGCAGGGGATCCACCATCACGTCGACCCGGCTGACGAAGAAAGAGGCCACCGATGCCACACGCCGAAGATCGCCACCAGCAGCCATCAGGGCCTCCAATCCCGCGATGTAGGCCTCAGCCACAGCATCATACTGAGCCAATGAGAACATCAAAGTAACGTTGACATTGATGCCCTCCGCGATCAACGCCCGGATGGCGGGGATTCCCTCAGGTGTGGCCGGGACCTTGATCAGCACATTTGGCCGTCCGATCGCTGCAAACAGACGACGGGCCTCGGCAATCGTCCGGTCTGTGTCATACGCCAGATCCGGGCTCACCTCGAGGCTCACGTAACCATCCAAGCCATCGGTGGCTTCGTACACCGCGCGGAGCGTGTCAGCCGCCATGCCGATGTCCTTCAGTGCCAAAGCCTCATAGATCGTCTCAGGCTCCACATCACCACCTGCGCACAGATCGATCAGTTGGGCCTCGTAGTCTCGGTTATGAGCGATAGCTTTCTCGAAGATCGCCGGGTTGGACGTCACACCCCGTACCCCAAGGTTTGCCAGCCGGGCCAGTTCTCCCTCAGTAATAAGACGCCTGCGGATGAAATCCAGCCAGATCGACTGCCCGATCTCGGCCAGGGCTGCCAGTTTGGTATGCATAGATTCACCTCCTGGAGGGACAGACAACCGTCATGTATGTGAGCTATTATAGCACAGGACGATACATCACTCCTGAGAGGCCACGTTACCCCACCACGAACTCGCTCATGGCTTGATTTGGCCTGCGGCCGGCATATACTAAGTAAAGCAATGACATAGTCTGCGGGGGGGGGGGAAGCCTTGGAAGACATCAATGCTAGGCCTGCAACGGAACCCAAGGGCAAGGAACGGAAGATCAACGCAGTCGATCGTGCGGCAATTGACGGCGTGCCAATCCCAATGATCGTGGCACTCGCAGCTATCATCTCTGTTATGGCGATGATCCCTATTCCTATCTCAGTAGTGCTGGGGTCGGGCAAGAACTTCCCGATGAGCCAAAGCCTCTATCCCTTGGTCGGATGGCTGCTTGGCCCAATCGCGGGCGCCGTAGCCAACGGCATTGGGGCTCTGGTAGGTGTCTTCATAGCCCCATACACAAGCAGCAACGCTGTGGCTACGGTGTTCGGAGCTACCATGGGAGGACTGGCGGCGGGTTCCATGGTGGGAAAGGGAAACCGCCGCAGGTGGTGGATCCCGCTGAGTGTGGTCTTCCTTGTATTATACGCGCTCTATGGAGGCCGCGCTGTGGTGGTCAATGGTGCGCCTTGGGTCGATGTCCTGCTGGGCTCATTCATTGATTGGTCTGCCTTGTTGCTCTACATCTTGCCCACGCGGCTGCTCTTTGGTCGGATGATCGGGGCGTCTGACCGTCGACAAGTAGGCCTCGGGCTCTTCCTGGGCACATGGTGCATCGCCGGACTTGTTCACCTCAGCACTGGAGCGATCATCTATTACCTGATAAACTGGCCGGGTGAGGTGTGGCTGGCCATTAGTCCTCTTGCCCCCGTGGAGCACGTCGTGCGATGTGTTGTGGGTAGCACTATAGGACTGGGCGTGATCAGCGGGCTACGTGCCATCAACATTCAGCGACCGCCCCATGCGCTCTACTGAACCGCTGCTCAGCGTAAGGAGTTGACGACCATGCCGATCGATTTCGATGCGCCGCTGCAGGCTATGCTGGCTGGCATGCTGGCATATCTACCACGCATTATTGTGGCTCTGGTGGTGTTTGTGGTCACACTGCTGGTGGCATCCCCGCTCTCGCGTGCTGTAGAGCGACCGCTGCGACGCGCGGACATCTATGAAAGCACCATTCGCGTGCTGAAGCACATGGTCCGCTGGGGTGTGATCCTCACTGGGACAGCCATCGCCCTCGCTCAGGTCAACTTCGATGTCACGGGATTCATCGCCGGGCTGGGGATCGCGGGCTTGACGGTCAGCCTAGCCCTTCAAGACATCGCGCGCAATTTCATCGCTAGCATGTTGGTATTGGCTCGCAAACCGTTCAACATCGGTGAAACTGTCAAGATCGCGGGTTTCTCCGGAACAGTCAATGATATCTCAGTGATGGACACGGTGCTGACGACATGGGATGGTGAGCTTGTCACGCTGCGAAACACTGCGGTGCTCAACAGCCCCATTATCAACTACAGTCGGGCTCCTCTGCAACGTCGCACGGTTCCTCTCAAGCTGAAGTTTGGGCAGGATACAGCGCACAGCGTGCACGTGTTCTTGGAGGCCATCAAAGGGGTGCCTGGTGTTCTCGAGGACCCCCCGCCGACAATATATGCCAGCGATCTCGGCGACGCTACCATCTCTCTGTCAGCTTCCTTCTGGGTCGACGAGCGTGTAAGTGATGTTACCAAAGTGCATTCCGACGTGATCCTGGCTCTCGCCGCAGCAGCCGAGCGAGAAGGTCTCTGATCACCCGGCCATCGGATTTGTAAGTTACGATATTGAAGAGCAACACACAAGAGGACTGATCGCCCATGCAAATTATCGATGCGCGTTTCAGACAACATACCTGGCGGTACGTTGGCCAGGTGGGGTTGGCTACCCTGTGTGTGCTGATCGTACTCTTGCTGCTGGATGTGGTCACCCATTCGATATCTGTGGCGTCCCTGGGAGCAAGTTCGTTTATCGCTTTTACCATGCCTCACCGACGCGCTTCCAGGGCACGCCCGATGGTGGGCGGCTATCTTATCGGCACGGCGGTGGGCGTGTTTTTCAGTTGGGTGGGCCTCGGCACGCACGCCATCTCGGGTCAGGCGTTCGCTATTCGTCCAGTGATCTGTAGCGCGCTCGCCGTCGGACTCTCTATCTTCCTGATGGTGATCACCGACTGCGAGCATCCACCAGCGGCCGGCTTAGCGCTCGGTTTCGTCGTCAGTGGCGTTGATCTTAGCGGCGTCACTGTGGCACTCCTTGGAATTATCAGTCTATACACAGCTAAGACGATCCTGAAACCTGTACTGATCGACCTCGTATGAGGTATAGCGAGCTCTTGTGACGAAGAGCAATGATGGACTACACCCATTTCCGTCAACTGATAGAAGAAGAACTGGCAAGTGTCAGGCAACAGATCGAGACGCTCACCGAGTCTCTTCAAGTGCAACCGGACTATGAGCTGGGCGAAGGTGATCCAGCCGTAGTCCAGTGGGAGCTGGATCATGCCATGCTTGAGCGACTGCAGGCTCATGAGGCAGATCTCCAGGCAGCACTTCAGCGCATCGAAGAAGGCACGTATGGAATCTGCGAGATGTGCGGAGCAGTCATCAATCCGGAGCGCCTGGAGATCCTTCCCACCACTACACGATGTATCCGGTGCGCTCAGAAGCGATAAACATCGGTCTGACCGACATGAGACCGCTGACCTGACGTAAGAAACTTACCCTTCAAAACGTCAGTAAAGTGTAGTATACTGAACATAATAGTACTTTGGTCCTAGAATCGTGATCAATATCGGGAGGAGTAACGGGAGAGTCTATGGGAATGATTGATGTGCGTGACGATCTTCTGGAAGAGTTCGAGACCCTGGAGGCCGACTCAACAGAGCCCGAGGAAGAGTTGCTCACGCTCGATGAGATATTCGGTGTCGACACGTCCTCGCTGGACGAGGATGAGGGCATGACGCCTCTTGACGATTTCCACGCCTACTTCAGCGACTTGGACGAAGATCTCGAAAGCGAGGAGAACCCTTACCAGGAAGACCTGATCATCGAGGAGACCGTAGCTGAGCTTCTGGACGCTGGGGCCAGCGACCCACTGACCCTCTATCTGAGGAACATGGGCCGCGTCCCGCTGTTGTCCAAAGAAGAGGAAGTCGCTCTGGCCAAGACCATCGAACGAGGGCGCATGGCCCAGTACAGGTTGGCGAGCGGCTCGGCCGATCCGGAAGATGTGCCATTGCTGGAACAATGGGTAGACGAGGGCCAGGAGGCCAGGCGCCACCTGATCGAGGCCAACACCAGGCTGGTGATCAGCGTCGCCAAACGGTATCGTGGCTACGGCTTGCCCTTCCTCGATCTGATCCAGGCCGGTAACGTGGGGCTGATCAAGGCGGTGGACAAGTTCGACTATCGACGCGGCAACCGGTTTAGCACCTATGCCACCTGGTGGATCCGGCAGGCGGTGACGCGTTCGCTGACCCAGCACGGGCGGTCGATTCGCATCCCGATTCATATGAGCGATCAGCTCCGCAAGCTGGACAAGATCTCACAACGGCTTGAGCAGGAGCTGGGCCGGCGGCCCACGTACGAAGAGCTGGCAGAGGAGGCTGGTGAAGATCCAGAGAAGCTGAAGAAGATGCTGCTGCAGTCGCAGACTCCTGTCTCGCTCAACAAAGAGGTCGGAGATGAAGAGTCATCCGAGTTGGAGCAGTTCATCGAGGATGACTCTACGCCGCCACCAGATGAGAGCGCCGAACTGCGTCTCCTTCGAGATCAACTGGAGCATCTCCTCTCGACCCTGGAGCCACGTGAGGCCTGGGTGCTCAAGATGCGCTTTGGGCTGCATGGCAGCCGTGTGTATACGTTGAAGGAGTTGGGAAAGAAACTCGGCATCTCAAAGGAACGTGTGCGACAGATCGAGGGGCAAGCCCTGCGGAAACTGCGGCATCCTTACCACAGCCGTCAACTCCGAGATTACCGCTAGCCCTTGAAGCTCGGAACGGGCCCATCCTAGTGGATGGGCCCGCCGTCTGTCTAAGTTCCGCGAAGTCCTATCTGCCTTCCAATCTGCAGATTGCACCGGGTCGCTTGACGCGCAAGGCCAACGTCTCCAGCACGGAGAATGCATGGTCCAGCCCCTCGTTGCCCTCGTATGCGACGATCAGGTCCTGGCCAATCACCAGATCGAAGTTATAAGCT
>CAYLRT010000063.1:0-6416 GCA_964385885.1 uncultured Anaerolineales bacterium
CAGGCCAAAAGCTTGACGCAGCGCACTCTCCAGCTCAAGGTACCTGGCGTCAGGAGCATCGATATGCACCTGAACGATTCCCCTCTCACGGGCCCGCTGCAGGAGTCGGTTCACAGTGACGCGGGAGAGACCCAGCTTCTCACCGATCTCTCGCTGCGTGAGTCCTTCCTTATAGTACAACCATGCCACCTGCACCAGGATACGTTGTTGCTCGCCGATATAGCTCACGGGCCCCTCGGAATCAAAGGATACACCGATGCGCAGGTTTACAGATGCATAGCATCTTTACTTATGTTCATTATGCATCACATATGCGCAGGAGACAAGGACAAATATCACCCACAGAGAATGTCAGGTGACACCCAGGCCTGAGTACACAGTGAAGCTGTGGTACGTGGTAGGAAAGCGACCCAACTTATGACAGCGGCCCCTCTAATGGTCCACCGTCTCCACCGCCACTACTTCGTAGGCATCCAGTCGGGGTATGGTGATCTCCACCAGGTCATCCCGCGCCTGCCACCTGGGACAGGTCTGCCCCAGCAAACCGATGACACGGGTCGCTTTCACGCCTGGGAGCCTCAAAGTCACGTTCTCGACCGGGATCAGGCTCTCGATCGGCCGCTTGAGCCCCGAGGAGAAGTTGATCAGGTGGATCAGCAGGAGACTCTCCTTCTTCCTCACCGTCACCTCCACGCTCTCGGGGGCATCCGTGACCACCTGGCGCGCAACCTCCACATCGAAGAGGCGCTGGAACAGGGAGAGGTAGGCGGGAAACTTGTAATCGTAATAGGTCTGGAAGAAGTTGCCACAGAAATAGTAAATCGTCCCTTTCCCAAGATCATTCCTACATACTGCTGGAGAGGACGACATGATGATGGGTTGATACGCGCCCCTGGTATTCTCCGAGAGATACCCCAGGGCCACAGCCGTGGTCGGTTCAACTTGCAGCACATAGGTGTAAGCAGGGAAGAACCGCTCCCCTATCTGAAAGTAGTTCTCAAACGTCCCGTATGCCTCGATCCCACGATAACGGACACCAAGCAACTTCCCCAGGCCAAAGTCATCCTGCAGCCTCCCCTGAGGCGAGTAGAGAGAGGTCTCAAAGGAAACAAGCAATTTACCGCCGTGCTCAACGTAGCTCTCCAGACACGCGATCTCCTCACGAGAAAAGCAGGCGCAGTTGGGTAGCACGAGGAGCTTTACCTGCTCGGCATCTGCGGCGCGGTCCACTACCCGGAAGGGGATATGAGCCCTCTGCAACACCTCGTAAGCGCCCTGGAAGCTCTTCACATAGTCCCTCTTCACCTTGATGGTTTCCCCCGTGAAGTCGCTCTGGGAGATCTCACCGCCATAGGTATTGGCAGTTTCATACGACCAGAACAGTCCCACCTCCGAGGCCTCCTGAGTGCCGGAGAAATACGCCTCGTTCCCAGCCACCCACCCATTGATCTCCTGGATGGTCCTGTCGGCAGCGCTATCAGGGAAAGTATAGCCAATCCAGTAGTTGGCCCCGTTAGCCAGAGCCTGGGCACATTCGATCTTGAGCTCTGCGTCCGGTAGAGGATTCCGGTTCCACGGGGAGTGCTTATCGGCGATGAAGATCACCCGGGGCTTGTCGGGTGCTTGCGCCTCAAGTCCCTTGGCCGTCATCCCCGGCTTGAAGATAGGGGTTTCGATAAGCTTCCCGTAGATGAACCCCCCTTCGGCACCAACTAGGTCCTGATAGGGTGCCAGCTTGCGATTATTCCTTCCAGATGCCCAACTAGGCCGCAGCGGCTCACCATTCAGATAAATTGCCACTTGTGGGTTCATAGCTTTGCAGGCCTGATAAGCGCCCTTCATGTACTCCGCCATGGAGTCTTCCTGGAATGCCACCAGCAGTTGGTGGTCAGGATCTGACAGCTCACCCTTGTAGGGAAGCTTCCTGCCATAGCGCTCCTGGAACCTGATCTGACAGGATTCGCAGTAGCAACCCTGCGGATGGAAGCATGGGCCATCCAGGAATATGCCGTCCACCCCGAGCCGAGCAAACCGTCGGATGTACTCGTAGGTATACTCCCGCCAGCCGGTGTTCACACAGCTCATGACGCCGTTGCCGTAGACATTGTCAATGAGCTTCCCCTGGAAGTCATATTGAAACCAGTCGGGGTGCTCGTGAGCCATCTCCCTCGAGTACCAGTGGACGTTGTAGTAGACGAATACCCGGATGCCTCGGCGATGTGCTTCCTCCAGGTATAGGGGCAGGATCTCCCAGGCGGGTTCGATGGAGCCGTGAGCGATGGCGATACCCGTCCTATGGGGGAAGAAATGCTCGGCGTTGAAACCCAGCGCGGCTTTCTTGTCGAGGCTTCTCTCGATCTGAAACTCACCGCGCTCGATCTCCTGCAGATTAACCAGGCTGAAGTCAGCGATCCTCAAGGGTTCTTTCAACCAGTCCATGGTCTGTATCTCCTCAATGCCCTGCCTAAGAGTACCACTTCCCTGCCAGACTCGGGCAGAATCCAGCAAGCTACCTCTTTCACGAGATTGCCTCAAACCCTGAGAGGGTCAAGTTGCCCTTGGCCGAGAAGAGGCAGCACGGCTCTTCTCGGCCAAGGGCAAAGGGTGGCAGTGAAATTTAAGGACGAACACAAGGACCACATATTGACAACCGATCATAGTTTGCGTACAATATGAATAGTTGTGCATGGTGTGCGCATATGTGCACGGCCATATAGCTTCAGTTCTGAGAACACAGTAACGCGCGGAGGAGCAGCACCGTATGACTGGCATCTCCTCTGAGGCGCGCTCCTCTTAATGCGTGGTGTAAGCCGCTGACGGGGTATGCAAAAGAAAGGAGGTGACACGATAGCCAGTTTGGGTCAAGCACAGTCGATCACTGATCTGTTGTTTGGTATCCACTAGGGCCCTAAGAGTCGTTTTGAGGAGGAATGTTATGGACTGGCTGTTAGCATTGATTGATTGGATAAAAGGGCTTGGTCCCACGGTGATGCTGCCCATTGTCATCTTCATCATTGGTCTAATCCTGGGAGCCAAGTCAGGCCGCGCTTTCCGGTCCGCCTTAACGATCGGTATCGCATTCGTCGGCATTAACCTGGTCATCGGGTTGCTCGTGGGCAACCTGGGCGATGCAGCGCAGGCCATGGTCAAGCGCACAGGGGTCACGCTGAACGTCGTAGACGTAGGGTGGCCGGCCGCCGCCGCCATCGCCTTTGGAGGTACGGTCGGCACCTGGATCATCCCCCTGGCCATCCTGGTCAACATCATCATGCTGGTCACCAGGGGGACTAAAACGCTCAACGTTGACATCTGGAACTTCTGGCATTTCGCCTTCACCGGTTCCCTCGTCTACGTCTTCTCCAACAACCTGGCGTTGGCGCTGGCAACGGCGGCCTTGAACGCGGCGATCGCTCTCTTCCTGGCGGACTGGACCGCTCCCGGCGTACAGGACTTCTACGGCGTGCCGGCAGTTTCTATCCCACACGGCTTCTCCGCAGCCTATGTCCCCATCGCCATCCCACTGAACAAGCTCATTGACGCAATCCCTGGGCTGAACAAGCTGGATGCCGACCCGGAGACAATTCAGAAGCGCTACGGCGTCCTGGGAGAGCCAATCGTCGTGGGCGTGGTCATTGGTTTCATCCTGGGTTGCCTGGCCTGGCTTGGTGACGCGAGCGTGGGCAACTTCGGGGCCCAACTGCAGAAGATCCTGGGGTTAGCGATCAACCTTGGCGCCGTCATGCTACTCATGCCCCGCATGGTCGCCATCCTGATGGAGGGACTGATCCCGATCTCCGAATCGGCCCGTGAGTTCATGCAGAAGCGATTCGCAGGCGGTGAGTTCTACATCGGACTCGACTCCGCGATCCTGATTGGACATCCCGCCGCAATCGCGACCGCATTGCTGCTCGTGCCGGTGACGATCGCACTGGCTATCGTCATGAGCGCCTTGGGCCTCAACCGTATTCTGCCATTCGCTGACCTGGCCGTGATCCCATTCATGGTCGCGATGGTCGCACCCATCACACGCGGCAACATCGTGCGCGGCGTGATCATCGGCACGATCGTTATTGCGGTCGGCCTGATGATCGGCACCGCGCTGGCCCCCTTACACACTGAAGCCGCCATCGACGCTCAGTTCGAGATGCCGGAGGCAGCAACCCAGATCTCCAGCATCTGCGATGGCACCAACCCGCTCACATGGCTCCTGCTCACCTTCAGCAAGCTGGGCGGCTGGCTCGGCTGGGGCATTGCGGTTGTGGTGTTTGCTGTAGTCATGTACTTGTATAAGAAGAACCCCACCGCGTGGGAAGTCGCAGCCGGTGGTCCCAAGCCAGAGGAGGCTTAAGCGGGTCGGGCTCGTTATCACTGACCCAGCTTTGAGGAGTTGGTTACGTACGGGACACACGGGGCGCACGACCGCGCTCCGTGTGTCCCTAAGGGGCCAACCAGCAAGGGAGGGAAGCTGTGGCATGGAAAAGCGTGCAGATCTGTTAACGCGTGTGGCTAGCCTCTACTATGAGGAAAACCTCACGCAGGCCGAGATCGCCAAACGGATCGGCACATCGCGCTCCACCGTATCTCGGCTGCTGCAAGAGGCACGCGAGGCGGGCTGGGTGGAGATCATCATCCACCACCGTTGGAAGACAGTTCCGGCCGTCGAGCAGGAACTTGTCGCCCGCTTCGGCCTGCGGGGCGCCCGGGTTCTGGCTGGGGAGGACAGGCAACATGATGAGCTGTTGCGCGGGCTCGGAATGCTGGCCGCCGAATACCTGGACGGCCTGATCCAAAACGGTCACATCCTGGGAATCTCGTGGGGGACGGCGATCTATAACACCGTGCAAGCTCTCCGACCCAGGCGCAAAGTCTCGGTTACCGTCGTCCAGATGATCGGGGCCGTGGGTCGAGGCGACCCGCTGATCGATGGGCCTGACCTTGCCCGATCGTTGGCCCACGTCTACGGAGGCGAGTACCGATGTCTGCACGCCCCGCTGGTCGTAGAGGACGCCCGGATAAAGGAGGCCCTCCTCCAGGAACCTCACATCCGCGAGACACTTGCACTGGCACGGCAAGCGGATGTTGCGCTGGTAGGCGTCGGCTCGCCAGTCGCCGAGGTAGCCAGCCTGCTCCGTGCTGGCTACGTGGACATCAAGACGTTAGCCGCCCTGCAGGAGCAAGGAGTAGTAGGTGATGTGTGTGCGCGCCACTATGACATCCACGGCAAAGTCCTTGACCTTGACATCAACCGCCGGATTATCGGCATCGAACTGGAAGATCTACACCGAGTCAAAGTCGTGATCGGCGTCGCCGGCGGTGAGGGCAAAGCCGAGGCCATCGTCGGTGCACTCCGTGGGCACCACATCAACACCCTGGTGACCGATGAGGCAACGGCACTACGTGTGCTGGAGCTGGACCCACTGGAAAGGGGTACATAAAGATGGGACGCGTGCATCGCTTTGTTGGTACGGCGGACAGCTTCGACTGGGAAGATGTACCGGAGAAGGTCGTCACCGGTCCCGGCGTCGCCGGCGTAAGCGGCAAGATCCTGGTTGGGCCGTTGGATGGCGCACCCAACTTCCGCATACGCTATTTCCGGATCGAACCGGGAGGGCATTCCGCGTTGGAGCGACACGGGCACGATCACGGTGTCTATATTCTTCACGGCCATGGGCGCGTACGCATGGGAGAGGAAGAAGTGGAGGTGTCCCCCAGTGATGCCGTCTATATTCCTGGCTGGGAACTGCACCAGTTCAGCGCTCTGGGCAATGAGCCGCTAGGGTTCCTGTGCGTGATCCCCGCGAAATAGAATGTGAAAGTCCATGATTGAGGGTTTTATCCGAGGTATGTTAGGCAGTTGGGGCAGCCGACTGCTGGATCTCATCCTAAGCCATCCCGTCATAGTCTCAGGCATCTTGGCGGCCTGGCTGGGTCTGTACCTGGCTGGACGGCTGCAACTGGCACACATAGAGCGCCAAACAGTCGAGATGGTCACGCGCTTGAGCCGTGAGATGATTGCCCGCAAGCCGCATATCACGTCCCGAGGGCTTTACCGCAGGATCTACCCCCGCTGGAAAGAGGCCGTACGAGAGTGGGGTTGGTTCATCCCCCACCGGTTTGACCTATGGCCCGTCCCAGTCCGTCCCGAGACAGTTGAGCAGAAGATCCCGCTCTCGGCCCAGTGGATCGCCGAGACGTTGACCAAACATGGGATACAATTGGAGCAAAGCAATAATGACAGACAATCGGCCTGAAGCGAAAAGAGATCAAAGCGAAGCAAGGCATCATTGGATCAATGAGGATCTGGTCATCATACCGATGCAAGCCAACAGCGCCGAGGAGGCCATCGCGCAATTGGGCGCACGGCTGGAGGCAGCGGGACGCGTCAAAGCGACCTGGGCCCAGGCCGCCATCGAACG
>CAYLRT010000063.1:6516-15820 GCA_964385885.1 uncultured Anaerolineales bacterium
ATCCAGATTTAGCTAAGGAGGCGGAACAATGGCTGGTCTTGAGAAACGCGTGCTAGTTGCCTGCGGAACGGCGATTGCCACAGCTACAGTGGTGGCACAGAAGGTCAAGGACATCGCCAAAGAGGCAGGCGTCCCTGTCCAGGTGGTCCAGTGTAAGGCGGCTGAGGTGCGAGGTCGAATCTCGACCTTCAACCCCGATTTCATCGTCGCCACGACCCCGCTCCCCAAGGACCTGGGCATTCCCGTTTTCAACGGTGTAGCATTCCTATCGGGAATTGGCATGGATGATCTGAAGGCAAAGATCATCGCCCAGCTCAAGGGAGAGGAGTAGGTCTGGGTGGCCAGTACAGCAGAAGACACGGCACTAAGTGCAGCAAGGAAGCGCGAGCTGCTCCGCCAGATGTATACGATCCGCGCGTTCGAGGAACGGGCAGAGCAGCTCTATGCGCTCGGCAAGGTCCATGGCACGATGCACTTGTCCATTGGCGAGGAAGCCTCCGCAGTCGGCTCCATTGCGGCTCTGCGTCCTGATGACCTGATCCTCAGCACTCATCGAGGCCACGGTCATTGTATCGCCAAGGGCGCCGACCTGAACCGCATGATGGCCGAGTTCCTGGGGAAGGAGACGGGGTACTGCCGGGGGCGCGGGGGATCTATGCACATCGCTGATGTAGCAGGGGGCAACCTGGGTGCTAACGGCGTGGTGGGCGGCGGCCTTCCCATTTCCGTGGGGGTCGGCCTTGCCCTGAGAATGCAGAAGCGCGACCAGATCGTGCTATGCTTCTTCGGCGATGGTGCAGCCAACAACGGCGCGTTCCATGAGTCGCTCAATATGGCCGCCATCTGGAAACTCCCGGTGGTCTTTGTCTGCGAGAACAATCAATATGCCATGTCACTCTCGGTACGCCGCGCCTTCGCTATCGAGCGCATCTCAGATCGCGCGGCGGCCTATGGCATGCCTGGCGTGACCGTCGATGGGAACGACCTGCTGGCGGTATACCAGGCGGTCAGCTCGGCCGTACAGCGCGCTCGCGCCAACCAGGGCCCCACCCTGGTCGAAAACGTCACTTATCGTTGGCGCGGTCACTCCAAGAGCGACGCCAACCGCTACCGGACCCGGGAAGAGATCGAGGCCTGGAAGCGAAAGTGCCCCATCAAGCGATTCCGGGCACGTTTGATCGAGGAAGGCGTGCTCACCGAAGAGGAAGCCGACAGGCTGGAGCAGGAAGCTCGACAGGCCATCGATGCCGCAGTAGCTTTTGCGGAGGCCAGTCCGGAGCCCAGCCTGGATACCCTTGAGGAAGGAGTGTACGCCTGATGCGCGAGTTGACTTATGCTGAGGCTATCCGGGAAGCGCTCCGGCAGGAGATGGAGCGCGACGAGCGGGTGTTCCTTATCGGTGAGGATATCGGCGTCTATGGCGGAGCCTTTGGCGTGACCATGGGGCTGCTGGAGCAGTTTGGCCCAGAGCGAGTAATCGATACGCCGATCAGCGAGCTGGGAATCGCAGGTGCCGTGACCGGGGCCGCTCTGGCAGGCATGCGTCCAGTAGGCGAGATCATGTTCATGGATTTCATCACGTTGGCATCCGAGCAACTGGTGAATCAGGCAGCCAAGATCCGCTTCATGTTCGGGGGACGGGCCACGGTGCCGTTTGTGTTGCGAACGCCGGAGGGATCAGGTACCGGCGCTGCCGCACAACACTCACAGAGTCTCGAAAACTGGTTCGTGCACATCCCAGGGCTCAAGGTCGTGGCTCCCAGCACCCCTTACGATGCCAAAGGCCTCCTTATCGCCTCGATCCGGGATAACAATCCTGTGATCTTCATCGAACACAAGCTCCTGTACAAGACTAAAGGCCCCGTGCCGGAAGAGAGCTACACCGTGCCTTTGAGCGTTTCCGAGGTGAAGCGGGAGGGACGAGACCTGACAATCGTGGCCACCTCCATCATGGTGCGCCGAGCCCTCGAGGCAGCGCAGGAGCTCAGTCAGGAGGGAATCGAGGTCGAAGTGGTGGATCCTCGCACGCTCAAGCCCCTGGATAAGGAGACGATCATTCGCTCTGTGATCAAGACCGGTCGAGTGTTGATCGTCCATGAAGCATGCAAGACCGGAGGCTATGGCGGGGAGTTGGCGGCCATCATCGCGGAGAGCGAAGCCTTCGACTACCTCGATGCGCCGATCATGCGGTTGGCTGGCCGGGACATTCCCATCCCCTACAACCGCACGCTCGAATACCATGCTGTGCCTCAGGTGGAAAACATCGTCGAAGCCGCCCGCCAACTGGCCCGGGGGAGGGTGTGACATGCCGATCCCGGTAATCATGCCCAAGATGGAGATGGCCCAGGAGACTGCCACCATCGTGGAATGGCTTAAGCAGGAGGGAGAGCACGTCGAGAAAGGGGAACCGCTGCTCGCCATTGAGACTGACAAAGTCTCCGTGGATGTGGAGTCCCCGGCCACAGGTACGCTGGCCGGGGTACGGGCTAAGGCCGGGGATGTGGTGCCCGTGACGGAGACCATCGCGTATATCCTTCAGCCCGGGGAAAGCTTACCCCTGGCAGAGAAGACAGCAGAAGCAGAAGCAGAGGCACGGCCACCCGAGGCGTTCACCGAAGGGGAACGTGCGGAAGGTCAGAAGCCTTCGCCCCCAGCGACATCCCCAGCCCCTTCTGAACCCCTCTCCACTGCTGCAACGCCAGTGGCGCAGCGACTCGCAGAGGCATACGGGCTGGATCTCAGCTCCATCGTCGGTACAGGACACGGCGGCAGGATCACGAAGGCTGATGTCGAAGCCGCCCTGGCCGCTCAGGGGGGACAATCCCCGTCGGAAGCGGCGGGCAAGGTCCGTGCCACGCCAGCGGCTCGGCGCCTTGCACGGGAGCGCAATGTAGCCCTGACGGCCATCAGCGGTAGTGGACCGCATGGACGGATCCAGGCCGCTGATGTGCTGGCCTACACCGCAGCCGCACAGCCGATGCAGACGGCTGCTCCGGTGCCCGAGGCCCAGGTGATTCCCCTCACAGGCATGCGGCGCACCATTGCTGAGCGGATGACGCTCAGCTATCAGACAGCCCCGCACATCACCTTGACCATGCGCGCTGCGATGGACGCCTTTGAGGTGTTACGCGCTGAGCTAAATCACGAGGCCGAGGCAACCGAGGGACCCCATGTTTCGGCGACGGCGCTGCTGGTCAAGGCCGTCGCATGGGCCCTCAGACGGCACCCGTGGCTCAACAGCCGGCTACAGGGTGAGGAGATCCACCTGCTGTCCGAGGTCAACGTGGGTGTCGCGGTGGCGCTTGATGAGGGGTTGATTGTCCCCGTGGTGCGCCACGCCGACGAGAAAGGGATAGCCGCCATTGCAGCCGAGGTCCATGACCTGGCGACCCGGGCCCGGCAGGGCCGGCTCACCCCGGCGGATGTCACAGAGGGTACATTCACAATCTCTAACCTGGGTCCCTTTGGGGTAGAACAGTTCACCGCTATCATCAACCCACCCCAGACTGCAATCCTCGCAGTCGGAGCCATTCAGCGAGAACCAGCGGTTGACGAAGAGGGGCACATCGTCGTGCGCCGGATGGCGCATCTCACGCTTTGCGCCGATCACCGTGTCGTGGATGGCGCAGTCGCAGCCCGATTCCTGGTTGACCTGCGACGGATCCTTGAGAAACCATCACTTCTTCTATGGTAGGAGTCACAGATGCCGGAGATTACCATCGTCGTTGACAACGAAGTGGGCCTGCACGCCCGCCCCGCTTCGCTTTTCGTGCAGACGGCCAAACAGTTCAAATCGGATATCCGCGTCACCCACGGTGAGCGAGAGGCTAACGCCAAGAGCATCCTCAGTGTACTCACGCTGGGAGCCAACCGGGGGGCTGAGATCACCATACATGCCGAGGGCGAGGATGCCGAGGAAGCCCTCCAGGCACTCAAGTCCCTGATCGAGAACAACTTCGGAGAGGACTCGTGATGCGGAAGGTGCGCGGCATCGCTGCATCGCCGGGGATCGCTATCGGGCCTGCCTTCCGCTTTGAGCGAGCCACGCTGCAGGTAGAGCGACACACCGTTGATGACCCCGAGGCCGAATGGGCCAGGCTGGAAGCCGCCCTGAAAGCTGCCCACATTCAGCTTGAGGAAATCTACGCGAAAGCCGCCACCGAATCCGGGGCTGAGACGGCGGCCGTCTTTGAGGCCCAGGCAATGATGCTGGAGGACCCCGAGCTGCTCGACACTCTCCGGTCCGCCATCATCGAACAGCATCAGAACGCTGAAGCTGCCCTTGTGGACGCCAGCGAGGCCTATGCCCAGGCCCTGGAGGCGCTTGACGATGAGTATCTGCGTGCCCGTGCCGCTGACGTGCGCGACGTGGCGGCCCGCGTACTCCGCGAACTGCTCGGTATGGCCGAATCGCCAACGGCGGCGCTGGTTATCCCGTCCATCATCCTGGCACGTGACCTGACCCCATCGGACACGGCCCTGCTGGACAAAGCCTTGGTGCTGGGCTTCTGCATCGCCGAAGGGGGAGCCACCTCGCACACAGCGATCCTTGCGCGCGGGTTGGGCCTGCCAGCCGTGGTGGGTGCCGGCCCTGAAGTTCTGGCGATCCCCAACGGCACATCCCTCATCCTCGACGGGAGTGAGGGCACCCTGATCGTCGAGCCGTCACCGGAGACGATAACGGCCTATCAGGCACGGCGGACCGCTTTGACAGACGTGATGGCCGAGGCACAGAGCCACGCCGCAGAGCCTGCTGTGACCCTCGATGGACACCGCGTCGAGGTAGTGGCCAACATCGGCAACGTTGAGGGAGCCCATGCCGCTGTGGCCAATGGAGCGGAGGGGGTTGGACTGCTGCGCACAGAGTTCCTCTACCTGGAGCGCGACCACTTGCCCGATGAAGAGGAGCAGTTCGAAGCTTACCGCGCCATCGCCGACGTCTTTGGGACACGTCCTGTGATCCTCCGTACGCTGGACGTCGGCGGTGACAAGGAACTGCCCAGTTTGACGCTCCCCAAGGAGATGAATCCATTCCTGGGCCTGCGGGCCATTCGGCTGTCGCTGGCCCGCCCCGATCTCTTCAGGCCACAACTGCGAGCCGCACTGCGCGCGGCGGCCGGACACAACCTCAAACTCATGTTTCCCATGGTCGCCACCGCGCAGGAGATACGCGAGGCCCGCGCGATACTCGAGGCCTGCCGCGCTGAGCTGAGCGCCGAGGGGCTGGCGACACCCGAACAGCTTGATGTGGGCATCATGGTTGAGATCCCCTCTGCGGCCATCATGGCCGACCAACTGGCCGAGGAGGTTGATTTCTTCTCCATCGGCACCAATGATCTGACCCAGTACACCATGGCCGCCGATCGCACCAATCCCGCCGTCTCCTACCTGGTGTCGGGCCTGCAGCCGGCCGTGCTGCGTCTGATCAAGATGGTCATCGATGCCGCACATGCCCACGGGAAGTGGGTGGGCATGTGTGGTGAGCTGGCCGGAGAGCCGTTGGCCATCCCGATCCTGCTCGGACTGGGGCTTGACGAGTTCAGCATGAATCCACCAGCCATTCCCATCGCCAAGCAGATCATCCGCTCCCTATCGCTGGTGGAAGCGCAAACCATCGCAGCGCGTGCACTGGCGCTAGACACACCAGAGGCTATTCAGGAGCTCGTCCGGAGCGAGGTCGACGCCCTGGCCAACCTCTAGCCCCTACGATGGCGTATGCCTCCACGCATCGGCACTCATAGCCACGCTACGCGCCGGCAGAGGCAAGGTATCTCTCGCCTGTCCTCAGGATGTTAGCGCACCAAGTCAGATTCTAGCACAGGGGCGGACCTACTGCCCGCCCCTTCCCTCATGCCTGCACATGCCATGTCGCAAGCTGCACCGGTGCCAGAAGCGCGATCCTGTCAGCCGAAGCGCACCCACATTGCCCGACCATGATACGCCAGGAGGTAAGAGACGGCAGGTAAGTGTACCTTCTGGCGACGGGCAGTACCGGGACTATACTGGTGAAAATCGGTGTCCCGTAGATACGAAGGGAGGGTGGCACCATGGAGAAACCAGAATCACGCCAGCCAGAGGCAAACGTCGAGCGGTTGATCGAGACCGCGCGGATGCTGGGCGTGGAGGTGGACGAGACCGACGTCGCTCAGTGGTTGACGGCCATGGCGGCGGCCGACGCGATGGAGGGCGACATTGTAGTGGACGCGCAGGCCGGCATCTTCGGCCACAAGATCACCTTAATCGACTTCGACCGCCAAACACTGGAGCGCTACCGACAGATTGCCGACATCGTGCAACTGCCTGACAAGCCCAACGTGGAGACTGCGATCAGCCTCTCAGGCAGTGCGGCACAGGGGCGCATCCAGCGGTACCCCGGGGATTGCGACTACTTCGAGCGCGTCAACATTCAAGCAGCGACCCGCGAGGAGGCCTGCCGCATCCTGGGCGACATCATGCGCGAGAAGGCGCTGGCCTTTATGGAAGGCCCTACCCATCGCCTTGTCGAGGTCAAATTTGGCACATGGAAGACAGACGTGGTGAAGGACGGCACTCGCATCACCGCCAATTCCCCCATGTCCTGGCAGCCGGAGGAGGTGTTGGCCGGGAAAATGGACGTGTTGCGCTCCGACGGGCAACCATGGACAGTGCCCTGGGAGTATGGCCGCCAGGACCCCGGTTGGTGCAAGATGGATTGGGTGATCGCCGAACCGGAGCGAGGACGGGTGGTGAACGCCAGCAACATGCTGGACGTGACCTGGGAGGCCCCCAACGGTGACATCGTGCCCCTGGATGGCTTCCTTGACCCGTATTTCCAGGAGGTCTACCTGGAGGCCTCGTCAGTGCCACTGTTCGCCAAGCTGGCCCAACATATCTCACCACAGGCTCTGACCGAGTATGTGACCCAGTTGAGCGGTGAGGTCCACAAGTATACCCATGACCACATCAATTACGGCAAGGTCGCCAAGCGGCTCTACAACATCTTCCGCCTCACCGGTCGGCACAGCGCCGCTGCGCTGATCCGTGAGTTGTTCGACGAGCCTGCCGCTCTCCTGTACCAGGTCTGGTCGCTTCTTGACACACTGGACGATGCCAGCAGTGAGGGGAGTCCTCTCGACACCCGCACAGTTGTCAAGCAGGTCGACGAACTGATCCGTAACGTCATCACCACCTGCGAAGGGCCCGAAGAGCAGGAGATCGTGATGGCTCTACTGCGTCTGCGGGATGATGTCACCGGATGGAACGAGATGGAGAGCGGAGATCGCCAGGAGGTCATTGCCGACTCTCGCAAGAAAGTCGAGGAGCTGGTGAATGTCTACTTCCGCGAGCGGCTGCTGGCGATCCCCCAGGTCGCTGCGTTCCTGGAGACGCTCCAATAAACGGTCCACAACAGGCCATCCCGCCAGGTTGTACAGCCTGGCCGGATGGTACCTAGGTCGCAGAGGGCGAGCCGGCCTGTATACAGGACCATGGCACCGTTCACACCTCGGCATCGCGTGGATCGCGGACGAAAAGCCCTGTCACGACGATCATCGCAACCGTAGCCACCAGGACAAAATACCAGGGATAGGCCGGGTTCAGCGCATAGAGGTACCCACCGAGCAGTGAGGCGAGCATCAAGGGAACGATCACGAGGAACCCCATCGCCGGTCCGCCGGTGCCACCCCCGGCCGGACCCAGCATGATGCCCCCCTGCCCCACCAGCGCCATCACCCGCCCCCGCATCTCCCTGGGGACAATGTCCGCCATCAGCGCGGTACAGGCCGGAATCGCAAGGGTGAAGGCCGCGGCCGCCACAATGCGGATCGCCAGGACGGCGGCAAAACCCTGCACGAACACGAAAAGGGGCACGCTCACCAGCGAGAGGATCAATGCCAGCAACAAGGATCGCGTGCGCCCCCAACGGTCCACCAACAGCCCCGCCGGCACGAAGAGCAACACCTTCAGCAGAGACTCGATCAACAAGATCGTCCCCCACTGCGCCGGTGAGAGCCCAAGCTGCTCCACGGCAAAGACCACCCAGAAGGGGCCCGCTACGCCATTCGCCATAAAGCTGAGGATGACCACGATCGTCAAAGCTTTGAGAGGAACCGGGAAACGCTTCACGGTGGCAGGGATACTTCTGTAGGCTGCCTTTAGTACCGCCAGCAGATCATCAAGGCTCAGGTGCTCCACCGGTAGGGGGCGAGGTTCCTTGAGAAAGCGCACCTGGATGAGGGTTCCACACAGGTACAGCCCCAGCATCACCCCATAGAGGATCCGCACGCCCGTGTTCGCGCCATAGCGTTCGACCACCACGCCAGCCACGAAGGGAGCCACGATCGCCAACGTGCTGGAGATTGTGTTCATCCAGGCGATGCCCTTGCCACGATTCTCAGGAGACAACGAGTCAGCGATCAACGAGGACTGAGCCGGAAACAGAAAGACGCCGAAGCCAGACAACAATCCAGCCATGGCGATGACCTGCCAGCTCGGTGCCAGGACGTACAGTAACAGCGTTAACACAGAGTAGAGACCGCCGGCGACGATCAGTTTCACCCGATTAACGTGATCCGACACATAGCCCGCCACCGGAAAGACAACCAACCCCGCCACGGGCGCGACGAAGTTGACCCAACCCACCTGCGTCACGTCACCGCCCAAGGCCAGCACATACAGCGAAGCGTATGGAAACACCAGCCCTCGAGCGAAGTTGCCCAACAGATCGGTAATGGCGAAGACCATCACATTGCCGTACATGAATCCGATGGTATCGGCGACGGATCGCTTCCCGAACATGCTTCTGATGCGTCACCTCCGCGTAACAGGGTAGCCGCCACACAACACCGTGTCCACCCGACCAAGACCCGTGCCCCATGGCCAACACCTCGGCCCCAGCCCGACAGCGCGCCGGGCTGGCCATCCAATCAGGAGCGATTATAAAACAGATGCAGCAACGCCCAAACAAAAGCCCGCTGGCACCCGCGCCAGCGTCACGAGAGGCAGCCGCCCGGCCGCTGCGCCCACTGCATCCGCCAGATCCACGGACCCACTGCCCCTGCCAGGCAAACAAGTCATTTACGCTACAGTCGCTTCTCTGCACGACCTGTTTACCGTCATTTGGGTCGGCGGGCTGACCACCCCACCCTGAGCCTCACCGTTCTTCCTGCAGCCAGGAAGGTATCTGGGAAAGGGCCACAGACCAAACGGCTTAGGGGCGCCAGCCAGAAACCTTTGAACACGTTGGTCTATGTCTATGTGACCATCGGGGGGCTTATGGTGATCAGGCTCCTGCAAGCCAGGCGCTCCCCGGCCTTCCGGGGCCTGT
>CAYLRT010000064.1:0-1842 GCA_964385885.1 uncultured Anaerolineales bacterium
ATCACGCCCTTGCCTTTATGGCAAGCTCGGTTATGATTAAACAAGAATAAGAGAAAGATGGATCCAGACAGAGACACCTTGGGGACGGGCGGAGCAGAGCCTGCGAAACGCATGCTGGCTGGAAGCCACACGGGTTTCCATAGGCCAGATGGTGCCAGGCCCGGTTCAGCGGTTGCCACAGCCCTGAGGCGTCTCTTTTTTCATAGTGCATCACACGCAGAAGCCAAGGAGATAGGTCCTGAGATGGGTAGAATTCGCAGATTGGTATTGGATACCCTCAAGCCCCACGAGCCAAGCATCATTGACCTGGCAGAACAGCTCAGCGAACTCGATGGTATCTCGGCCGTTAACATCAGCATCTACGAGATGGACCGCAAGGTCGAAAACGCCAAAATCACCATCGAAGGTGAGGATGTGCGTTTCGAGATCATCTCTGAGCTGATCGAGGAGATGGGCGGCGCGATCCATTCGGTCGACGAAGTAGTGGCAGGCCGTCATATTATAGACGATGCTGAAACGCTGCAGGACTGACGGTCGCACTCAATAACGCATCAGGCAGGTTAGTAGCCCAAGAAGATTAAGAGATGCATGACCCCGACGAGCCTGGCGGAAATAACGGCGCCTTTGGATTAAATGCCTTAGCTCACCGCATCCAGGAGTACAGCGAACTCGCCGAGATCGGCGAGATTGCGCGCCGTTATTTCGCCATGAACGCCTTTGACGGCGTACTCACGATCATCGGTGTCCTCATGGGAAACCTGACTGCCGGTGTCAGGGACGCCCACATCGTCATCACCACCGGCCTCGCCACATGTATCGCTATGGGCGTCTCCGGTCTGTGGGGTGCCTACCTGACCGAGTCGGCCGAGCGCAGGCGTGATCTGGTGGAGTTGAGCCGCCAGACCCTGACAGACCTCCGCAAGACGCGCATCGGTCGGGCTTCACGCGCGGCCGTCATCGCCGTATCCCTCGTCGACGGACTCTCGCCTTTCCTGGCCGCTCTGATTGTGCTGATTCCGTTCTTCTTCGCCGACCTCTTCACAGACGTCGAGTGGGCCTACTATGCTTCATTGGGCTTTGCGCTGGGCACCCTCTTCGCGCTGGGGTTGTTCCTGGGCCGGACGGGCCGGGAGAACGCCCTGCTGTACGGGCTCAAGACCGTCGTTGCCGGCGTCGTCTCCATCGGCATCAGTATTCTGCTGGGGGCCGAGTAGAGGCAGGGGCCCAAAGCGCAATCGACGGTAGCGTACGGCGGCACTGACTCGATCAATAGGGCATACCACCAAGACATTGTCGGGAGCTTCTCCGAGTTTCCCATCTCCACCGTGGAGCGCCCATCAGCCGACCGCGTGTGTCGCCGTGCGTGCTGCGTTGACACCCATCTCAAGAATGCTATGATCAGCATCGTGCCACAGGCTCGAGAGGGCTGGACGGGCATGGTCGGTCGTGCAACTCTCTGACCCGGATGACATCGTTCATGGAAAAATTGCGTGCGCAGAAGCCAATCTACACGGTGCTGATCGCCATCATCATCGCGACGATCCCCTGTTATTGTCTGGGGTTCGTAGCATTGGCCATCCGACCAGGCAAGCCCGCCCCTACCCCATCCCCAACTCCCACCGTTACCCCTTCCTCAGTCCCCAGTCCAACCCCTTACGCCGTGGGGCCAGGCACTATGGTGGCCCCTAAGACCCTTCCGCCCACACCGACCCAGTGGTTCCCACCCACGAGGACCCCCACACCCACAGCTACCGACACGCCAACCCCTACCCTGACCCCCACACCCACCGACACCCCTACCCCGACTCCTACCGCATCGGCGACCCCCACACCCACCCTGAC
>CAYLRT010000064.1:1942-15793 GCA_964385885.1 uncultured Anaerolineales bacterium
CCGACACCCCTACCCCGACTCCTACCGCATCGGCGACCCCCACACCCACCCTGACACCGACAGCCACAGCTACAGGTACCCCCACGCCCACGGCGACCGCCACTCCTACCTCTGAGTCACCCACATCCACGCCTACGGCAACACCGACGACGGTATTGCCTACAGAAACCTGGACGCCAACCGCCACCCCTACAGTGACCTCGACCGTGACCATAACCCCAACGGTGAACACTCCATGACAACAGGGGGAGATCTTGGATACCCTAAAACTTCTCAAGCAGCTCTCGGAGATCAGTGGACCAGCGGGATACGAGCATGCCGTCGCCGATGCGTTGACCCACCTGTGGCAGCCCCTTGCGGATGAGGTGAGAACCGATGCCATGGGCAACGTCATCGCGCTCCAGTACGCCACTGGAGCGTCGAACGGGGAAGTCAACCAGCGGCTGATGTTGGCCGCCCACATGGACGAGATCGGCCTCATCGTGACCGGCCTCGAAGGCGAGTTCCTGCGCATCCACACTCTGGGCGGCACCGATCGGCGAGTGCTACTGGGGCTCGAAGTGGACGTGCATGGCCGCGAGATCCTCCCCGGCGTGATCGGGGCTCGCCCACCGCATGTGCTTCCAGCCGCCGAGCGTAACCGCATTCCACCCTGGCACGAACTGTTCGTCGATGTAGGGCTGCCCGCTGAGCGGGTCCGCGAGTTGGTGCGTGTAGGTGATTACGTCACGCCCCGCGCCCCGCTGCGCACGCTCAAGAACGACCGCGCCGCGGGTAAAGCCCTGGACAACCGAGCCTCCGTGGCGGCAGTCACCCTGGCTCTGGCCGAACTGCGACGCCGGCAACACGCATGGGACATCTACGCGGTCGCCACGATCCAGGAAGAGGTCGGCACCAAGGGCGCCACAACAAGCGCCTACGGCATCGCGCCGGCGCTCGCGGTGGCGCTCGACGTGACCTTCGCCACCCAACACGATGACAGCGCGCCAGGAACGTTTGCACTTGGCTCGGGCCCCACGATCGGTGTCGGTCCGAATTTCCACCCGGAGATCGTCTCACGGCTGAAGCAGGCCGCTGAGGCTGAGGAGATCCCCTATGTCATCGAGCCCCTCCCTGGATCAAGCGGCACCGATGCCTGGGCGATCCAGTTGGCACGGGAGGGGATCCCCACCGGGTTGATCTCCATCCCCTTGCGATACATGCACCAGCCAGTCGAGCTCGTCGACCGCAAGGACATCGAGCGAGCGGCCCGCCTGCTGGCTCGCTTTGCCAGTGACCTGGAGGCCGATTTCCGGCCCCATTGGGAGGATGAGCTGTGAACGACACCATCACATACCTCGAGACCCTTTCCAACGCCCATGGCGTGTCCGGTGCCGAGACTCAGGTGCGGCGTGTGATACGATCGCTTGTCCAGGAGCACGTGGATGGAGTGGAGGTGGATGCGGTGGGCAACCTTATCACCTGGAAGTCGGGGACCGGGTCCTCCCGCCTGCGCGTGCTCGTTGCGGCCCATATGGACGAAGTGGGATTCATGGTCGTGGGACACACCAATGACGGTGCATTGCGCTTCGAGACTGTGGGCGGCATCCCTGCGCGTATCCTCCCGGGACTGACGGTGCTGGTAGGACCTGATGCTCTGCCCGGCGTCATTGGGATTCGGGCCATCCACCGATTGAAGGAGAGGAAAAGCACCAACCAGGTGCCCCAAGTCAGCGATCTGGCCATCGATGTGGGAGCCCGCGACAGGGAGGAAGCTCAGCGCCTGGCGCCAGTGGGCACAACCGCTGTCTTTGCCACACGGTTCCGGCAAACAGACGCAAGCTGCATCGGCAAGGCCTTCGACGACCGCGCCGGATGCGCAACGCTTGTCAGTCTACTCCGTGCGCCGAGATTCCCCTTTGACCTTTTCGGTGTATTCACCGTCCAGGAAGAGGTCGGTTTGCGGGGAGCCCAGGTGGCCTCCTACCGCATCAAACCTGACGCCGGAGTCACCCTGGAAGGCACCCTCGCCGATGACCTGCCCAAAGAGGACTCTGACGTCAGCCCGACCACAGCCCTGGGACAAGGGCCGGCGATCACGGTCATGGACCGTTCTTACATCACGCCGCCGCGTCTGCTTCAGCACTTCACACAGGTGGCCGAGCGAGAGGGACTGCCCTACCAGTTCAAACAGCCCGGCATCGGGGGAACTGATAGCGGCGGCATCCACCGTGCTGGCAAAGGGGTTCCGACCATTACCGTGGCAGTCCCCTGTCGCTACATCCACAGCCCGGCCTCGATCTTGCGCAAGCACGATCTCAACGCATGGGGACAGCTTGTAGATGCCGCGCTGAGATCCCTCACGCCAGATGTCCTGACGCCGCAACTGTCTGAGTGAGGCACACAGGCAGAGCACTTAACCACACCGCTGAAAGGAGTTCAGCCTTGGACCTGAAGCTCTTGGAACAAATAACGCAGGCATTCGGCCCCTCGGGGTATGAGCAGGAGGTTCGCGACCTCATCTATCAGGAGGTCAAGAGCTACGCGGACGAGATCCAGGTGAACCCGCTTGGCACGTTGGTGGCCTACCGTGCCGCCAAGCAGGGGCAGGGCCAACCGCAGCGCTTGATGCTGGCCGCCCACATGGATGAGATCGGCCTGATGGTAACCCACGTTGAGGAGAAGGGGTTCTTGAGGTTTACCTCCGTAGGAGGGGTGCGGCCGCTCAACCGCATCGGCGGACGCGCCAGGTTCCAGGATGGGACCGTCGGTGTGGTCTACGTCGAAAGGCGGGAGGACACCCGCAGCACGCCTGAGTTGCGGCACCTCTACCTGGATGTGGGGGCAGAGAGCCGGGAGACCTGTCCCTTCAAAGTGGGGGACGTGGCTTCGTTCTTCGGCCCATTGGTTAAGCAGGGATCACGATTGATCAGCAAGGCAATGGACGATCGGATCGGCTGCTACATCCTCATGGAGGTCCTGCGCCGGCTCGAGGCGCCGGCCTACGACGTCTTCTTCGCCTTCACCACGCAGGAGGAGATCACACTCTCCGGCGCCCGGACCACAGGTTACCAGGTTGAGCCTGACATCGCCATCGCCATCGACGTCACCGCTACCGGTGATACCCCCAAGGCCCTGCCCATGGAGGTCGTGCTGGGCAAGGGCCCCGCCATCAAGGTAAAGGACTCGGGCATGATCGCCCATCCACGCGTACGGCAGATGCTCGTTGAGGCTGCCGTGCGTAGCCAGGTACCCTACCAGATGGAAGTGCTGGTGGGTGGGACGACTGACGCAGCGGCGATCCAGCTTGTGCGCTCCGGCGTGCCCAGTGGTGCTCTCAGCGTGCCCTGTCGCTATGTGCATTCCCCATCCGAGATGGTGGATGCGTCCGATGTGGAACATGCGATCGAGATGCTGACCACTCTGCTGACGACCCCACCGCAGTGAGGAATCCGACACCATAGACTGCCTGCACTGAGACATGGGACCAGTTCCCTTCAGCGTGTTGCTGGCCAGTGGCGACCGGAGTTCACCGCAAAGGGTGCACAGAAGTCACCGGGAACCAGGAGGACTTTCTGCCCTCTGTGGCTTGATGCCTGGTCACAGGCGCCCTGCAACACCGGATAGAGGGACTACCAGATACAATCACCACCCTGCCCATGCTGCAGCACGACAGGGTCAGGTCGTCTAGATGCCAGCCTTGCCAACTCCTCACCAGAGGACGTAGCGCAGGCTCACGTCGAAAGATCCTGCCGTTGTGGTTTGGCCCTCTGTACTGTAAGGCAGGCCTCAATGAGGACGTGTGTCTCCTCAAACAAAGGCCTGACCATGTGGGCCAGGCTTCTGCGTCTCGGAAGACGCGCCTGTCCAAAGGGGCGGCTATGTGGGACCAGCAATTCCAAATATGGCGGGTTCACAAGGACGTGACCTTCGTTTGAGGCCGGACTGTGCAGCACTTGACCCACAATCACGTGGTTTATAGCCGCAGAATAGGGCTGGCCGGCCTTAGCAGGTTTCATATTGGGAATTGCTGATGTGGGACAGGCTTTCCAGCCTGTCCGGACGGGATTAGCTTAGGCCGGGGACAGCCTCGAAAGGCTGTCCCACAAGGGTGTTGTGTGGGAGAGGCTTTTGCGTCTCGGAAGACGCGCCTGTCGCGCGATGTAAATATGGATGAGGATCGGCCGCATGGACGCCGATTGATTCAGGGTCGAGCAGCCTGCGCAATGCCGCCATCACTTTGTTGCATCTCCTGATGCCCGCTCCTTACATCGCCGACGCGCGATGCTTTGTGGCCAGCCTGCCCGACGATGGCCTTGCCCCCCTCTCTGCTCCTTTGTTACAACATTGAAAAGCCCTGAAGCGATTTGATTTCCAGCAATTCCAAATATGGCGGGTTCACAAGGACGTGACCTTCGTTTAAGGCCGGACTGTGCAGCACTTGACCCACCTTGACCCACAATCACGTGGTTTATAGCCGCAGAATAGGGCTGGCCGGCCTTAGCAGGTTTCATATTGGGAATTGCTGTTTGATTTCGATATAGCTGGTTCATGCACCAGTTTTATGTTATGATAGGGTATCATTTTCACACCTGCGAGGAGGAGACATGAAGCTGAAGCATCTTGCCCTTGTTACGCTCATGATTTTGACGGTCGGCCTGCTGTTGACGGCCTGCGGTAAGGGTGGCCAGGGAACCGAGGCCCAGCCCACCACGGCAGAGGTTCAGGAGACCACCGAGGCGGGTCAGTCTGAATCTGGCGGGGAGGTAGGGGAGACGGAGGAGCCGGCTGAAAGCCCCGAGGCACCGGCTGAGGCGGAGGGGGGATTCCCGGAGACACTGGTCGTCCATCCCGATGCGACCGATATCGAGGCTAATCCGGCGAGCGGCACGTACGTCTACATAGTCCCCATGATGGTTCAGGAGACCACCGAATACCTCCTGACCGAACTGCAGGCCAAAGGATGGGAGCTGCTCGGTCAGCCGACGATCATGGGGCACCTTGCTACCCTTAACATGAAGATGGGAGATAGCCGCCTGAGCGTGAGCATGCAGGACAACGAGCGTTCTCAGACGACCCGTGTACAGATGCTGTTGATGGAGCAATAGGACAAAAGACATCTTGAACTTATAGGAGGTGGAGTGCAAGGGTTAGAACTGGCTACACGTATCGCTGACATCATCGTTGACGGGCATGGCGAGGACATCCTGATCCTCGATCTGCAACAGGTCACGACCATTACCGATTTCTTCGTGATCTGCACCGCCGCCAGCACTCGCCAGCTCGATGCTCTGCAGAATGCAATTCAGACTGCGGCCAAGCAATGGGGGACATCGCTTGTCGGCGGACGCAAAGAGGGGACGCCAGACTCCGGCTGGGTATTGATGGACTACAACAGCGTGGTGATCCATCTGTTCAGCCCCGAGATGAGAGCTTATTATCAGCTTGAGGACCTGTGGAAGGACGCCAGGGTGGTCACGCGGATTCAATAGGCCAGGCGCTGGACGAGGCACACCCAGACCACAGCAGAGAGACAGGGCTTCAGCCTTTTTGGGGCGGACAAGAAGCCCTGTTTTTGTGCCAGTGCCCACCCCACCGAGAGATACAAGAACATGTGCATCTCGTTGATTGACACCCCTGCCAACCTGAGTATAATTTTCTAGACAGAGTGGAGGGTTATTCGGGTGCAGCGCATCTGCTACCCATCCAGATCGCCTGATCGAGGCAAGGCACAAGGGGTAGCGAGGGCTATCGAGCCCGAATGATAAGCAGCGTTGCACTAGCTACATTTCCCTCCCCTGGCGCCCTTATGGCCGTGGCCCGCCCGTCCAGCTTGGAGGTGTGCGATTGGTGGCCAGCAGGCAACAACAACGCAGGCTGACCATCAATCCTGGACTTCCAACAGTTGGGGCAAAACCTTAAGCGCAAAAGGAGTGACTATGACTACGAAAGTTGCAATCAACGGTTTTGGGCGCATTGGACGGCTCGTACTCCGTACGATTTTGGAGCGCCACCCGGAGGAACTAGAGGTGGTCGCGATCAACGATCTGTTCGACACCAAGACCAACGCGCACCTCTTCAAGTATGATTCGACCTACGGCAAGTTCGAGGGTGACGTCTCCTACACTGAGGACGCAATCATCGTCAACGGGAAGAAGATCAAGGCATTCGCCATTCGCAATCCCGAGGAGCTCCCCTGGGGCGAGATGGGTGTTGATATCGCCATCGAGTCCACAGGCATCTTCCGGGACCGCGAGGGTGCCAGCAAGCACCTCACAGCGGGAGCCAAGAAGGTCATCATCACCGCTCCGGCCAAGGGTGAGGACATCACCGTCGTGATCGGCGTCAATGAGGGCGACTATGACCCCGCCAAGCACAACATTATCTCCAACGCATCCTGCACCACCAACTGTCTGGCGCCGGTTGCCAAGGTTCTGCAGGACAGCTTCGGGATCGAGTATGGCCTGATGACCACGGTGCACTCCTACACCAACGACCAGAACACCCTGGATCAGGGGCACCGCAAGGATTTGCGCCGTGCCCGGGCCGCAGGCCTCAACATCATTCCCACCACCACCGGTGCAGCCAAGGCCGTCTCCCTCGTCCTGCCCGAGCTGAAGGGCATCGTGGATGGCATGGCAATGCGTGTTCCTACCCCCACCGTCTCGGTGGTCGACCTGGTGGTACAGGTCAAGAAGGACGTGACCGTGGACGAGGTCAACGCAGCGTTCAAGGCCGCGGCAGAAGGCGAACTCAAGGACATCCTGGGCTACAGCGAGGAACCGCTGGTCTCCATGGACTTCAAACGCGACAGCCGCTCCTCGATCGTGGACGGGCCACAGACCAGGGTCATTGGATCCCGCCTCGTCAAGGTCATCTCATGGTATGATAACGAGTGGGGATACTCCTGCCGGGTCGCGGACCTGGCCGCCATTGTAGCCAGCAAACTCTAGGAGCTTTGCTTCCAAAGCGGATGAGAGAAGGGATAAGGAACACCACCTTATCCCTTCTCATCTAGTAAGGGCTCAATCGTCTCTGTTGGCTTAGACAGACGCTTGCAGACGGCACATCACAAGTAGAAGTGTGAGGAGGGACTATAGTATGAACAAGAAAACCGTACGCGATGTCGACCTAAAGGGCAAGCGCGTGTTGATGCGCGCCGACTTCAACGTACCGCTGGAAGACGGCAAGATCACGGATGACACGCGCATACGGGCAGCCCTGCCCACAATCAAGTACATCCTCGAGCAGGGGGCTTCCCTGATCCTGATGTCACATCTTGGCCGTCCCAAGGGGCCGGATCCGGCGCTAAGCCTCAAGCCGGTAGCAGCTCGCCTGAGCGAGTTGCTGGGGCGAGAGGTGAAGATGGCGCCCGACTGTGTTGGCGATGAGGTCAAAGCCATGGCTGAGGCCCTGAAGCCGGGCGAGGTCCTGCTTCTGGAGAACACGCGCTTCCACAAGGGCGAGTCGAAGAACGATCCGGAGTTCGCCGCCCAACTCGCGGCCCTGGGCGAGATCTTCGTCAACGATGCCTTTGGCACGGCCCATCGGTCCCATGCCAGCAATGTGGGCGTCTCGCAACACCTGCCCGCTGTGGCCGGTTTCCTGATCGAGAAGGAGATCGAATTCCTCAGTAAGGCCACCGAGAACCCCGAACATCCCTACGTAGTCATCCTGGGCGGCGCCAAAGTCTCCGACAAAATCGGGGTCATCGAGAACCTGTTAGGAAAGGCCGACACGATCCTCATCGGCGGCGGCATGGCCAACACCTTCTTCAAGGCCAAAGGGCTGGAAGTGGGCGACTCCCTGGTGGAGGACGAGGCTTTAGAACTCGCCAGGGACTTGATGACACGGGCTGGCGGCAAGCTTGTGCTGCCGGTCGATGTCGTGGCGGCCGATGCGTTCGACAACAATGCCAACCGTAAAGTCGTGCCCGTCGACGCCGTGGAACCTGGCTGGCGTATCCTGGACATCGGCCCACAGACCGTGGCACTCTTCAAAGAGAAGTTGGCCAACGCGAAGACCGTCGTCTGGAACGGGCCCATGGGCGTCTTCGAGATGCCGAACTTCGCCAGGGGCACCTTTGAGATCGCCCATATCCTGGCGGACCTCGATGCCGTGACCATCATTGGTGGCGGCGACTCGGCTTCGGCCGTGAACCAGGCCGGCGTAGCCGACAAGGTAAGCCATGTCTCGACCGGCGGTGGGGCAAGCCTCGAGTTCCTCGAGGGCAAAGTCCTGCCTGGTATCGCCGCGCTGCAGGACGCGTAACGTCAGGCGAAACCCAGGCCCTGGTCCGACGAGGAGCGCCAGGGAATAGCAGCACTGAATCCTGATCGGGCACTGGGCCTCCAGTGCCCGACCTCATTGACTGAGAGAAGAGGAGAGAGTATGCGGACGCCATTTATCGCTGGAAACTGGAAAATGCACAAGACTGTCGCGGAGGGTGTTGAGCTGGCGGCGGCACTGAAAACGTCGCTGGCAGACGTCAGCTCGATGGAGCTGGCCGTCTGTCCCCCGGCGACCGCCGTCGCGGCCGTCGCTGACGTATTGAAAGGGTCCAACATCGGGGTCGGAACCCAGAACATGCACTGGGAGGATCAGGGCGCCTACACCGGAGAGATCTCCCCCCTCATGGTGAAGGAGTTGGCGCAGTACGTCATCATCGGCCACTCGGAACGCCGTCAGTACTTCGGAGAGACCGACGAAACGGTCAACCGCAAGCTGAAGGCCGCCTTGCACCATGGGCTGACCCCCATCGTGTGCGTCGGGGAGAGCCTTGAGCAGAACGAGGCTGGGAAGACGGTCCCCTTTGTCGGTTCGCAGATCCGTGGGGCCTTCGCCGGCATCTCCGCCGAGGAGGCGCGCCGCGTTGTCCTGGCCTACGAGCCGATCTGGGCTATCGGCACAGGGCGCACCGCCATGCCAGAGGACGCCAATGAGATCATCAAGACCGCCATCCGCGACGTCCTCACCGACCTCTATGACGAGGAGACCGCCCAGGCCATCCGCGTCCAATATGGAGGCAGCGTGAAGCCGCACAATATGGCCGCCTTCATCGTCATGCCGGAGATCGATGGCGCGCTGGTGGGCGGCGCCAGCCTGCAGGCAGAGGCCTTTACGGCGATCGTGCGGAACGCGCTCGCCGCGTTGTAAGCCAGGCGTCCCCTGTCCCTCCCATCAGGGTGGGACGAGGAAGGCCTGTACCCGAACCGGGCATGGACAGGGGCGGCGCAGCGCCGCCCCTGTTGTGCACCCAAAATCCCTCCCCTCGCTAGCTACGGGTGGGAGAGAGAGAAGCTGGAGGGAAGAGTCACGCCCCTCAGACTTAGTACGAATGCGCGGAGGGAAGATGCACCAGGAGACAGCACTGAGAGCCTACCTGACGCGGGTGGAGAGGGAGCTCCGACACAACATCCTGCCGTTCTGGATGGAGCATGCGGTAGACCGTGCGCGCGGTGGATTCTATGGGGAGATCGAAAACGACCTGACGGTCCATCCCGAAGCGCCAAGAGGTGCGCTACAGAGCGCCCGGATCCTGTGGACCTATGCCGCAGCTTACCGCCGATACGGGACCGGGGCCTACCTCGAGATGGCCCGCTGGGCCTACGATGACCTGGTTCAGCGCTTTCTGGACCCCGTACACGGCGGCCTCTACTGGATGATCTCGGCAGACGGGAGACCGCTGCAACCCCGCAAACAGATCTACGGGCAGGCGTTCGGCATCTATGCCCTGGCCGAGTACTATGCAGCGACCCATGATGCGCCGGTCCTGGATCTGGCCCGGGAGATCTTCGAGCTTGTGGAGCAGCACAGCTTCGATCCGGTCCATGGGGGTTACTACGAGGCCTGCACTCAGACCTGGGACCTGGCTGCCGATACCCGGCTCAGCCCCGTGGACCTCAACGAGAAGAAGTCCATGAACACCCACTTACACGTCATGGAGGCCTACACCAATCTTCTGCGGGTGTGGCCGGACGACAGGCTGCAGCACCAGCTCCGGGGGCTTCTGGAGGTGATGCTGACGCACATCGTGGATCCGACCACCGGCCACATGCGGCTCTTCTTCGACGAGGCCTGGCGATCGAAACTCGATCACATCTCCTATGGTCATGATATCGAGGCCAGTTGGCTCCTCGTGGAGACCGCCGAGGTCCTCGATGATCCCGATCTGAACTCCCAGGTGCGGGATCTCGCCATCACTATGGCGCAGGCAGTCCTTGATGAGGGCCTCGACCCCGACGGAGGTCTGGTCTACGAGAGGGGACCATCAGGGCTCACGGATTCCACGAAGCAGTGGTGGCCGCAGGCTGAGGCAGCGGTGGGCTTCCTCAATGCCTATCAACTCAGCGGCGCGCCGCACTTCCTGGAGGCCTCTCTGCGGAGCTGGGACTTCATCGAGGCCTACCTGGTCGATGTGACCTACGGTGAGTGGATCCGCTACGTGACCCGTGACCATCGACCTGCGGGAGGGGAAGGAAGCGACAATCTCAAGGCCAGCTTCTGGAAATGCCCCTACCACAACGCCCGTGCCTGTATGGAGATCTCGCGCCGTCTCCAGGACATGCTCAACCTGTGAGGCACAGGCCTCCCTCTGGCAGGCTGGCACCTTGATAGTGTGGTAAAGAAAGAGGGCGGTATCGGTCAGCGCTGTGCCTTCTTCTTCTTCTTCTGCCGCTTTCGCTGCTCCTCCGCGTAGGCGGTCGGATGGATCTGAGCGTGATACGACTCCGGCTTGGCCAGATCGCGGGCACTTACGAAACCAGGGCGCTTATAGAAGGCCAACTCATACTCCTGGTCCATTTTCACCGCATCGAACGGGCAGAACTCAGCGCAATAGCCACAGTTCATGCACAGGCTGATATCGACATAATAGGCCACCGGATAGCGTCGCGGACGCCCCGTCTCAGGGTCGGTGGCACGCTCGATCCAGATGCATTGTACCGGGCAGATCTGAGCGCAGACCCCGCAGGCGGTACATCGGAGCCGACCGGTCTCACCGTCAATGATGAAGAAGGGGAAGGTGCGGCTCCTCTCCGGTAGCTGACGCCGCTCATCGGGGTATTGGACGGTGAAGACACCATAGCGACGAGAGGCGAGATCGCTCACCTGAGCTACGGCTGGAGAGGGCTCCTTGCGCGTCAACAGCCGGCGCAGGTCCTCAACGTAGGTCATCAGGAAGTGGTAGATCGTGATAGCCAGCGTCTTGAGAATGCCCCAACCATACATCAGCGATCCACCTCCCCCATAGTCAGGTCAATACTCCCCAGGACCGCCACGATATCGGCAATCTTGCCCCCGCGGGTCAGGGTGCTAAGTGGCGTGAGGTTGATCAGCGAGGTGGATCGCACATGATAACGGTAGGGGTTGGCGCCCCCATCTGATACCAGGTAGAAGCCGAGTTCGCCTTTGGGTGCCTCGATACGGCCATAGGTCTCACCGGGCGGCAGACGCATCGTCGGCGACAGGCGATGAGACTGGATCGGCCCCTCGGGGATGGTATCAAGCGCCTGCCGCAGGATGCGGAGGCTCTGCCAGATCTCTTCGAAGCGCTGGCACAGGCGCGCAAATACGTCGCCCTCCTCGCGGGTCACCACATCGAAATCGAACCGATCATAGACACTGTAGGGCTCGGCCCGCCGGATGTCATAGGGCACACCGGAGGCGCGCAGCACAGGTCCGGACACACCACAGGCCACAGCATATGCCGGGTCCAACCGCCCCACACCAACACTCCGTTCCTGCACGATCTCGTTCTCGAGCAAGAAGGACTGCAGCTCATAGACCTTGCGCGGAAGGCGCTCAAGGACCAGATGGCGGGCTTGATCGACCCATCCCTCCGGCAGATCCCACGCCACACCGCCAGGGCGCATGTAGTTGAACATCATGCGGCCCCCGGAGACGCTTTCGAAGAGATCCAGGACTAGCTCGCGCTCCTCCAGAGCAAACAACGAGCCAGTGAAATACACCCCGATCTCGTTGCTGAAGAACCCTGCCGCCAACATGTGGTTCACGACGCGGGAGAACTCCGACATGATGACCCGGATGTACTCCGCACGCTCCGGCACCTCCCAGCCCAGCAATCTCTCCATGGCGATACAATAGGCGAGATTGTTGGTCATCCCGTTGATGTAGTCGAGTCGGTCCGTGTAGGGGATGTTCTGCAGCCAGGTGTTCCGCTCGCCGATCTTCTCATGGTTGCGGTGCAGATAGCCGAAGACAGGTTCCAGGTGTTGCACCGTCTCGCCATCCAACCGCACCGCCATACGGAAGACGCCGTGGGTACTGGGATGATGCGGGCCCATATTGAGGACCATCTCCTCGGTCTTCAGGGGCTTGTCAGGATCCCGGTCCGCTGAAAGCATCCGCTCATACAGCAGACGATCAGCCTCGCTGAAGCTCATCTCGGCCAGCTCACCAATATGGCTCAAGCCCTCAGAGGGGCGAATATTGGCATGATACGGCGTACGATCCTCCGCCGAAATAGGCGTCCCACCCTTGGGAAACCGACTGCGATAGGGCTTGTGCTCCTCCTCGTAGTAGGCTTCGTGCCAGTCCTTTCGCAGTGGGAACCCATCAAAGCCCTCCCACATCAGGAGGCGCCGCAGATCGGGATGCCCTTCGAACCGGATGCCGAACATGTCCCACACCTCCCGCTCCTGGAAGTTGGCGGAGGGGAACTCCGGCGTCACGGAGGGCAGGACGCTGCCCTCGCGGGTGGTATGCACATGAAGCGCGACATAGCCCCCACCCTCTAGCCGGAACAGGTGATAGACCACATCGATGTGCGGGGGGAACTGCTCCACCGGCTCCGGGTAGTCCACTGCCGTCAGGTTCGATAGATAGCGATATCCCAACTCATCCCGCAGAAAACGTAACACGGAGAGCAGGTGACGTGCATGGACCAACGCACCCTCGTAGCGCGGTCGCTGCAGGACCAGCGAGCGAGAGACCGCCTGGGTCAGCCGGTGCTGGGCCGGAGCCGGATACTCTCCGCTCTCTTCAGGCGGTGGTTCTGCAGGCCGCAGGGCACCAGGGAACCGCTCTTGCAGACGATCCCACACCTCAGGCGGCATACCACTGAGAGGACGACGCGGCTCTGCCATCACGAACGCTCCTCATCCTCAGGGACTAGGCCCTCGAGGTCACGCCAGTTGACCAGATCGGGGCCCAACACCGGCTCTCGAACGCCGGTGTCCTCTCCGGCCTGGAAAGCCCGGACATCGCGAATCCTCTCGCGCTCAAATCGCCGATGCAGGGTCAGGACGCCATGCAGCAACGCCTCCGGTCGCGGTGGACAGCCTGGGATGTAGACGTCCACGGGGATCAACCGATCCACACCGGAGACCACGTTGTACCCCTCCTTAAAGGGGCCCCCTGAGACCGCACAGGCTCCCATGGCGATCACATACTTCGGCTCTGCGATCTGGTTGTAGAGTCGCACCAACAGGGGGGCCATCTTCTTGGTGACCGTACCGTTGACGATCATCAGATCTGCCTGGCGGGGACTGGCCCGCATGATCTCCATGCCGAACCTCGCCGTATCGTAGCGGGACGCAGCGGTAGCGATCATCTCGAACGCACAACAGGCCAACCCAAACATCATCGGCCACAAAGAACGCTTTCGAGCCCAGTTGTACAACTGATCGATGGTGGTCACCTTCACAGCGGACTCAAGCTCGGGGGGAACCTCGGGCAGCCGCGACGACGACTTCTTACCCGATATCTGTGTCATAGCCATCCTACCTAACCCGCACTAAGGTCGAAGGGCGAGATCACTCTCGCCCCTCCGTTGGGGAAGGCGGGATTTGAACCCGCACGCCTTGCGGCACATGATCCTAAGTCATGCTCGTCTGCCAATTCCGACACTTC
>CAYLRT010000065.1:0-15595 GCA_964385885.1 uncultured Anaerolineales bacterium
TGAGACCCGGAGGACTCCATGCTGTGACTGTCACCGCGAAGGTGGGAGGAGACCATGAGCCATTGCTTGCAAGAGCGATCCTCGGCCGAGGATTTGACGGAGGTGACAGTCACGGTTCTCCTACGATTGACAACTCTACGTCACAGCATACACTGCGCATCCAGACGAGGCATGACAGATCCCCATCTCGGATCTGATCGAGCGATAACGAGAACATGGTTTGGCAAAGGAGAAGAGTTGCCATGCATGAGGATCGCATCACCATCGGAAATCGCGTCTTTCCTATCGCGTGGGTCCATACCCTGGTCATTGGGAGTGGGGCAGCCGGCCTCAATGCGGCGATCCAGCTCAGAAATGAGGGCGTCGACGATGTGCTCATCATCTCCGAGGGCCTGGACAAAGGCACTTCCATCAACGCAGGGAGTGACAAACAGACCTACTACAAGCTCTCCCTCTGTGGCGCGGAGACCGACGCGCCCGAGCTCATGGCGCAGACATACTTCGAGGGTGGAAGCATGCACGGCGATCTGGCGCTGGTTGAAGCCAGTCTCTCGGTCCGCGCCTTCATCCATTTAGTCAACCTCGGGGTTCCGTTCCCCACCGACCGCTATGGGCAGTTCGTCGGTTATAAGACGGACCACGACCCCAGGCAGCGGGCCACATCCATTGGCCCTTACACCTCGCGTGAAATGTGCCGCGTCCTCATCCGCCGGGTCCGCGCTTTGGGGATCCCCGTCCATGAGGGCCGCAACGTCGTCCAACTCCTCACGCTCGACCAGCATGGACAGCGCCGTGTGATCGGCGCAGTCGCCCTGGACCCAGGCAACCAACTGGAGGTCTACCTTGCCGAGAACGTCGTCTTCGCCGTCGGAGGGCCTGGTGGGCTGTACAGACGCAGCGTGTATCCGAAGGTCCACACAGGCGGGATTGGCCTTGCACTGATGGCAGGTGCCAAAGCTCAGAGCCTGCCAGAATCACAGTATGGCCTGGCCTCTATCAAGTTCCGTTGGAATGTCTCCGGGACCTACATGCAGGTGATCCCACGGTTCATCAGCACAGCCGCCGACGGCGTGAGTGACCCTCAGGAGTTTCTTCGCCCCTATTTTAACTCCACCGGCGACATGGCCTCGATGATTTTCCTTAAAGGGTACCAATGGCCCTTCGACTGGCGCAAGGTACGTGGAGGCTCCTCCCTGATTGACCTGCTGGTCTTCATCGAAACGGAACTCAAGGGGCGAAGGGTCTTCCTGGACTTCCGCCGGAACCCTGAAGGGTTCGCATTTGACACCCTGCACGATGAGGCGCGCCTCTATCTGGAGCGCTCAGAGGCCCTCCTGCCGACCCCCATCGCACGTCTGGAGAAGATGAACCCTGCGGCAATCGAGCTCTACCTGGACCACGGGATTGACATCCACCGGGAACCTCTGGAGGTGGCCGTCTGTGCTCAGCACAACAACGGCGGGCTGGCCGCCAACCTGTGGTGGGAATCCCTCAATCTCAAGCACCTCTTCCCCATTGGCGAGGTCAACGGATCCCACGGTATCTATCGCCCTGGGGGGGCTGCGTTGAACGCGGGGCAGGTAGGGGGATTCCGCGCTGCTGCCTATATCGCCCACCGCTATCAGGATTGGTCTCTGAGCGAGGCTGAGGGCCGTCAGGCTGCGCGGGAGGCGCTGGCTGAACTGTTGAATTGGATCGCTGCCACCCGCAGACAGCCGGGGCGCCCCTGGCAGGTCGAACGCGAGGAATTTCAGGCGAGGATGTCACGCGTAGGGGCTCACATCCGTTCCCTGCAGGCCTTGGACGAAGCACTCCCAGAGGCCCATGCTCAATGGCAGAGGGTGCGAACGGCGGGCGATCCGACCGATCTCGGCGAGAGCCTCCGCAATCGTCAGCTCTGTTTCGCCCACCTGGTCTATCTGGAAGCCATTCGCTTTGCGCTGGAGAACGGGGTCGGCAGCCGAGGCTCGGCCATCGTGCTGGATCCCCAGGGAAGCCCTATCCACGAGGCTTTAGACGCACCATGGTGCATTGTGCCCGAGGACGAGCGGTATCGTTCCTATGTGTTGGAGAGCGTGGCCTCCCCTGACGGTCATGTGGTCTCCAACTGGGTGGAGCGGCGCCCTCTTCCGCATCCCGATTCCTGGTTTGAGACCTCCTGGGCCCGCTACCGCAGTGGTGCGATCTACGATGTTGAGCCATGATTGACCACGTCACGTATCTCCCGCTATCAGACGCTGCAAGGAGGACTACTGATGAAAATTCTTGTCACTGGTGCCATGGGTGAAATCGGACGCCCCACCGTGCACTGGCTTCTCAGTCACGGTCATGCGGTGCGGGCCCTTGATCTGGATGTCTCCCAGCCCATTGCTGGTGCCGAATGTGTTCAGGGCGATGTGACCGACTATGAGAGTGTCTATGAACTCACGGAGGGCATGGAGGCGATCGTCCATCTGGCGGCTTACCGCCATCCTTCTTTGGCACCTTCGCAGCGCATGTTCCACGTCAACGTCGGAGGTACTTTCAACGTCTTCCAGGCGGCCGCAGTTCGTGGGATCCGCCGCGTTGTATGCGCCAGTTCGATCAATGCCCTGGGCTACAATTTTGGCGTTCGCTTCCCGGCAGGCCAACTCCAGTACTTCCCAATCGATGAAGAGCACCCTACCTATACGACCGATCCCTACTCCTTCTCCAAACAGATGATCGAAGAGATCGGAGGCTATTTCTGGCGCCGAGAGGAGATCACCAGCCTGTTCTTGCGTTTCCCTGCTGTCTATGACATGGAGTCTGGGACAGCTTCCATCCTGCTGGAGTTCGTTGAAGGATGCTCTCGCCAGACCGCCGAGATCATGGCCCTGCCCGAGCCGGAGCGAAGCCAGCGGGTCAGGGCCATCATCCGAGATTTCGAACGACGCGCGGAAGATCGAGAGTGGGAGAAGGCTTTCGACCTATCGTTCCCCGACGCATCCGTCATGTTTGGACGCAGTAACTTCTGGACCAGCCTGGACGTTCGCGACGCAGCCCAGGCGCTTGAAAAAGGGCTGCTGGCCGAGTACGAGGGTAGCCACGCCGTGTACGTCACCGATACCCACAACTTCGTGGGCCTCCCTTCCCGAGAGTTAGTGGAGGTCTGGTTCCCCGACGTCACGACCTGGAAGAAACCCGTGCATGGCACCGAGGCGTTGGTGAGCACGGATCGTGCTCAGGAGTTGATCGGTTTCGAACCGATGTTCCCGTTTCAGACCGAGTATGTAGACTCATAATCAAATTATTAGGAGGCCCTTTTTATGTTTATGGAACGACCTGATATCGAGCCGGGGATCAAGATCGCCATGCAAGCGTCCCCAGAGCCTACCGACGAGGACCTGGCCTTTATCAAGCAGATGGGTATCAAGTATGTCGTGCTATGGACTAGTGGTGACAAGGCCAGCTACGAGTACTATGCCAGCCGCCGGGAGCTGTTTGAGTCCCATGGGCTCATCGTCTACGGCTTTGGGAACAGCGCAGTTCACAACCAGCCAGCGATCACGCTTGGACTGCCCAACCGTGACGAGAAGATCGAGGAATACATTCGCCATCTGCGCAATCTAGGCAAGGCCGGGATCCCCTATACCACCTATGCGCACATGGGCAACGGGATATGGAGCACGGAGCGCGAGACGACGCGAGGTGGTGCCTCCGCCCGCGCCTTCAACCTGGCTCAGGCCCAGGCAGGCCATTGGAGCGGTGAGGTCTTTCAGGGACCGCTCACGCACGGGCGGCGATACTCTCAAGAGGAGATCTGGGAGAACTTCGAGTACTTCATCAAGCGGGTGGCGCCCGTAGCCGAGGAGGTAGGCGTCAAGATCGGCATCCATCCCGACGATCCACCTGTGCCCGAACTGGGGGGCATTCCCCGCTGTATCTTTGGGAGTTTCGAGGGCTATCGTCGCGCGTTGGAGATCGCGGACAGCCCCAATGTAGGTATGTGCCTGTGCGTCGGCTGCTGGCTGGAGGGTGGAGACCTCATGGGGAAAGACGTCCTTGAGACCATCCGCTACTTCGGCCAACGCCACAAGATCTTCAAAGTCCACTTCCGCAACGTCAGCCAACCCCTACCTTACTTCGTGGAGACATTCCTGGACGATGGTTACATGGACATGTACGAAGTCATGCGTGCATTGAGGGAGGTCAACTTCGATGGCGTGCTCATCGCGGACCATATCCCTCTCATGGCGCATGATCCTAAGGTCGGCACAGCTTTCTCTATCGGTTATATGAAGGCCCTGCTGGAGCGGGCAGAGGCAGAGTTCGCCGGGTGATACTGCGTCTCGGTCCGCAGTACAACGATCATCTAGCAGAGGGAAGGAGACTGACATGGCTGACGAAAGCAAGACACCCTCAATACTGGAACTTCAGGCGCGCTGGGATAAGATCCGCATCGCCAATCTCTACGATGCACTCGACAAGTTGGGCTATCCAAACCAGTGTCTGGATTTGGGCATCCGTCCTCTGTTCCCCAAACAGCATCTTGCCGGGATGGCAGTCACGGTGCGTGGTGGCCGGGATTCCTGGCAGCCGGGGGATGAGGAGAAGTATGGTAAGGGTCCAGACTACTATGAACTTGTGCGGGATGCCTGCTTCCCAGGCTGTGTCGTGGTGGTAGAAACTGGTGGGGAGCCCTACACGGGCAAGTTTGGAGAAATGACAAGCTGGGGGCTTCAGAACAGAGGTGCGCGCGGCATTGTGCTGGATGGCCGCATCCGCGACCTGCTGGGCCTGGAGGTCATCCCCAACTACACCGTATGCGCCCGCGGTACCTCGCCCGTGGAATCCGCCAAGCGATGGCGCATCCATGCGGTCAATGTCCCGATAGCCATGCCGGGTACGCTGACCAGTCAGGTGCGGATCGAGCCTGGTGACTGGGTCGTCGGCGGGCCGGACGGCGTGATTGTGGTACCCCAGGCCATCGCAATGCAAGCCCTGGAGGTCGCCGAGGAGATCGAATATCGTGAACAGGGGATGCGTGAGGATCTGGCGGCTGGCATGTCCTTTGAGGAGGCTTTTGCCAAGTGGGGACGGGCTTGAGGTATCCCTGACTCTCAGTTGGGTTCCTCGAAGAGGGGTTTCTCGTAGTGTTGGGAGGATTGGACATGGAGTATGTAACATTCGGAAAGACCGGGCTGCAGGTTTCGCGTTTGAACATAGGTACAGGGACGCATGGTTGGGCACATCGCTCTGAACAGACGGCCTTGGGGATCGAGGGGCTATCCAGGCTTCTGCTTCGTGGCTATGAGTTGGGGGTGAATTTCTGGGACTCGGCTGATCAGTATGGGTCCCATCCCCACGTGGCCGCAGCCCTGAAGCAAGTCCCCCGGGATGAGGTCGTCGTTGTGACGAAGACGACAGCACGACGTCCTCGAGAGGTCACGAAAGACGTCGATCGTTTCCTCAAGGAGCTGGATACTGACGTGCTCGATATCGTGCTATTGCATGGATTGAAGGACGAACATTGGCCCCGTCGCTATGAGGGGGCCATGGAAGCCCTTAGCCAGGCAAAAGAAGCGGGTAAAGTCCGTGCGGTGGGGTTCTCCTGTCACAGCCTTGGAGCGTTGAAGGCTGCTCTGGCAGTGGATTGGGTGCAGGTGATCCTCGTACGCATCAACTACGCGGGTGTCAACATGGACGGCTCGCCATCTGAGGTCGTGCCTGTCATCCGGCAACTCTACCAGCAGGGCAAGGCGCTATACGCGATGAAGGTCCTGGGGTGTGGCCAGCTCACGGACGACGTGGAACGCGCGCTGCGATATGTACTGGAACTCGGCTGTCTCCACGCCTGTACCATTGGTACCAGTAGCCTGGCCCAACTTGAGGAGAATGTCTGCCTCATGGAGGCGCTGGCTCCGGGGTGTCCACTGGAGGGCCTTGGTCCGTGATGGATGGAGGTGTGTCGCATGTCTGAGTCATCGGTAGAAGTGCGTTATCATATGTTACGGCCTGCTCAGATTGTGGCTCGACGGCAGGCCTGCCCGGTTGTCTATATCCCCATTGGCACGCTGGAATGGCATGGGGTTCACAACCCTGTGGGTGCTGATACGCTTCAGGCGGAGGGGTTGGCGATCCTGTGCGCTCAGAAGGGCGGCGGGTTGGTCTTTCCCCCCCTCTATTTCGGCGAGAGCCGCCTCGAGGCCCTCATGGAGGCGAACGCTGCGGATCGAGAGGCTATCGCCGCTGAGATGGGGCTGTCGCCTGAGAACTTCACGCCTGATCGCCAGCCGTTTACGGCCACCGAGCAGGCGCTGAATTACCACAAGCTCCTGCTCCATATCCTGGCCGAGGCTGAAAGCCTGGGGTTCGAGCTCGGCGTGCTGGTCGCCGGGCACTATCCCCTGATCGACCACGCTCGGGCCGCCGTCCTCCAGTTCAATCAACGCGAGTATAGCAAGCATCAGGGTATGCTGGCCTGGGCTTTTGTGGATTACCTGCTGGTCCGGGACCGCTATCCTCACGCTGGCGACCATGCCGCTGGATGGGAGACCTCACACCTGCTGGCCCTGCATCCAGACACGGTGGACCTGAGCCTGCTGCCACCCCCAGGGGAGCCATTGGTCGGTGTGGGAGGCCACATGGACCCACGGCAGGCTACGGCGGCATTCGGCCGCGAGACCCTTGAGGCCGCAGCCGAGATCGCCATTCGCGAGGTCCAGCACCGTCTTCAATACCCTCATCTCTATCGCGGCCATGGCAACAGCCTGCGTGAGGGTCTGTGGCGTAACTCGTAGAGAGGTGCATAAGGGGGTATGCGATGCCCAAGGTGCTCATTACCTACTTCAGTGTCACGGGACACACACGAGCTATGGCCCACGCCGTGGCCGAAGGTGTTGCTGCAGTGCCCGACACCGAGTGCGAACTGAAGCCGGTCACCGAAACGACCAATGAGGACTGGCTGGGCGCCGATGCCATCATTGTTGGGTCACCAACCTACTTCGGCCAGATGGCAGCCGAGGTCAAGGCCATGTTCGATGAGACCGAGAAGATCTACGGCAAACTCGAGGGAAAGATCGGTGCTGCGTTTACCACGTCGGGTGGAGCCGGCTGCGGACACGAACTCACCAACATGTCCATCCTCACAGCGATGCTGGTCGCGGGCATGATCGTGGCAGGGACGACCAAGGGGCCGCACTTTGGGCCCTTCGCAGTGGGTCAGCCAGATGAAAAAGCGCTGGCACACGCCCGGGCCCTTGGAGAACGCGTGGCCCGCCTGGCACACGCCCTGTTTGGGTGAGCGCACTCCAGCCGTGCAACGCGCTTCGGTGCTTAACCTACCGGCCATCAATGTCTGGTCTCAGCGGGCACACGTCCTCAAAGCCATTGACTACAGCCCGTTGCGCGACTTCCGCAACGGGCTCAAGTACCCGTTCACTGGGTTGCCCCGGGCCTCGATGCCTGGAGGGCCCCATGGATTCTCATTGAATTGCACACACGGCAGGGTTCCCGATGACTTCATCACCCCAACGCCTCTCGCTGCCTGGCAAAGCCCTGCCATTCACTTCATGATATAGGAGATTCCGTACGATGGAGACTTCGCCTTCGGTGCCGAGCTATCTGGAAGACTATGCTGAGCTATACCAACGGGACCCCCACGCGGCAGCTCTTGCCTGGTTCGCTGACGCACGCTTTGGTCTCTTCATGCACTATGGACTCTACAGCCTCCTGGGGCGCCACGAGTGGGTGCTCTACCGGGAGGCAATCCCGTTGGCGGAGTATGAGGCGCTCAAGGAACAGTTTACGGCGGCCCGGTTCGATGCTGACTTTATCACCGATCTCGCCCTCGAGGGCGGTATGCGTTACATCACCATAACCTCACGCCACCACGATAGCTTCTGTCTCTTTGGGAGTCAGGTGTCCGACTACACCAGCGTCAACAGCCCTGCCGCTCGCGATCTGATCGGCGAGCTTGCCGAGCAGTGTCAGCGCAAAGGGCTTGGGTTGTTCATCTACTACTCGTATGCACTCGATTGGCGCCATCCTTATTTCTACTCCCGAGAAGTCCTCGACATCGCCCGACCCGCCTATCCCAGGCCAGAACCGCGCTATCTGTGGCGAAAGGATGAGGACTTCCAGCATTACATCGACTTCGCCCATGCCCAACTCCGCGAGCTTCTCACGCATTATGGCCCTCTGGCTGGGATCTGGTTCGATCCCATCATGGGATACTACGCGCGCCCAGATCTGTTCCCTATCGAGCAGACCTATCGTATGATCCGCGAGCTGCAGCCCCAGGCCCTGATCGCCTTCAAGCAGGGGGCTACTGGCGACGAGGACTTTGCGTCTCCTGAACGCAGCGGACACTCGCTGGCGGATCGGGTGCGAGAGCGCATCGGGCCGGAGGCGGCCGCGGTGGCTCAGCGTGCCTGGGAGGGGAACCGGGCAAAGCACAACGAGATCTGCGATACGCTTCAGCCTTCGTCCTGGGGTTACAATAAGGCGGACGACGGGCATCACAAAGGACCTGATGAGGTCATGAGGATGTTGGAGCGAGCCTGGGAGCAAAACTGTAACCTCTTGCTCAACACCGGACCGCTGCCAGACGGGGCAATCCACCCGGAGGACATCGCGACGCTGCGCGAAGTAGGGCGGCGTCTGGGAGCTACGCGATAGGAGATGAAAGTGAACGGGAATTGGATCTGGAAGAGACAATCGGACTATACACTCTACAACCAAACCGTGATCGCATGCAAGACCTTCGAGTTAAGTGCGTTCACGCGCGCTGTGCTACGGATCACTGCCGACAGCTTCTACCGACTCTTCATCAATGGCCAATGGGTGAGCGATGGGCCAGCCCGCGCCTGGCCAGAACACTACCAATATGATGTCATTGATGTCACTAGCTATCTACAGATAGGTGACAACGAGATCCGCATCATCGGGAAACACTGGGGAGTAGGCACATTCCATCAGGTGCCAAAGCAGGCTGGCCTGCTCGCGCAGCTTGATATAGAGTCCAACAGTTCTCAGTCGCTCTCCATCGTTACGGACGACTCCTGGCTGGTTGCGGAGGCGGAGGCCTGGCTCCGCAATACTCCCAAAGTGAGCATCCAGATGGAACCCCAGGAATACTACGATGCACGTCTCGAGGCCGACTTGGCTTTTGAGCCGGCCGCCGTGCTTTGCCAGGCCCATGAGGGGCCCTGGCAGGATTTGCATCCCCGCGATGTTGCTCTCTTGACCAGGGAACCCACCCATTTTCGGGGTTTCCGCGAGGCCAATCTTGTCCGTCGGCGCGATGATCTTTATCTGTGTGTGCCGGCGGCGCGCCTTGCCCACCCATCCCTTATCGAAGCTAATCACAATGTCCTCCAGGCTGGCGGCCTTGCCACGGTGCTGGAGTTTGAAGAGCCAGCGACGATACAGTTCATGGCCGAGGGCCTGACGGTGTGGATCGATGGAGAACCCAGGGCCCAAGGCCCCGTAGCGCTCGATGGCGGGGCACACAGCATGGTGGCCTTCGTCACCGAGGTCATAGGGCACCGCAAGGAGAAAGCTCTACGCCTGATCGATCCCCCCGCCTGTGTGCATCTGGTGAACCCCCTGGACCCCGAGCAGGATAACCCCTGGTGTTGGGTCGCATTCCCAGAGTTCGACTACGCGGGCGATGACCTGCGGTGGTTCAGGCACGGCCTGCCGGAGCCGTTGGAGGAACAGCTTGATGCTTACCTTGAACAGATCAACGAACTTGGCGTGGCCGCGAAGGACCCTGCCACGCTGCGATCGGTGTTGGAGGAGCGGGGGCGCTGCTATCCCAGGGAGCAGATGTTCGTGGAGGATACCCATTGGCTGTTCCTCCAGCGTGAGGTCATTGGCAATGCTGCTGCGCTGGTGAGCAACCCTGCCGGACTGATGTACGACAACGCTGAGGTCACCACCGTGATGCCAAGCCCCGATGGCGATGTTGAATTGGTCTATGATCTCGGTGAGCAGCAGGTGGGCTACTTCGATTTCGAGCTGGTCGCAGAGGCTGGCGTCATGGTCGACATCTACGAAGTAGAGTACATTGACGCCGAGGGACGGGTCCAGCACACATACGGCAACCGCAATGGTATGCGTTATGTCACCCGTTCTGGCCTCAATCGCTTCACATCCACCAAGCGACGGTCGGGGCGCTACATCTTCATCACCCTGCGCAATCAACATGCGCCGGTTCACCTTCGACTCGTGCGTGTGATCGGCTCGACCTATCCTGTGGCGGAGATCGGCAGTTTCCTCTGTAGTGATAGCACTCTCACCGAGATCTGGCGCATCTCCCAGCACACGCTCAAACTCTGTATGGAGGATACATTCACCGATTGTCCCCTCTATGAGCAGACGCTGTGGGTCGGAGACGCTCGAAACGAGGCAGCCTTCGCATATCCCACCTTTGGCGCCCTCGATATTGGCCGACGCTGTGCGAGATTGGCCGCTCAGTCCCTGGAACGTTACCCGATCGTTGGATCTCAGGTGCCCTCCTGTTGGGATACCTTGCTGCCAGCCTGGAGCTTTCTCTGGGGTATATCGATCTGGGATTACTACGCGTTCACGGGAGACGTGGCCTTTTTGCGCGAGATGTGGCCCTATGTCATCCGGAACCTTGAGAACAGTGCTGCCCTTCGGGATCCAGAATCCGGCCTCTTCGCCGGTCCCTTCTGGAATATGTTTGACTGGAGCGGTATCGACGATGAGCACGAGATTGTCCTGCACAACAGCATGCTGCTGGTGGGCGCGATCGATGCGGCTCAGAAATGTGCGGATGTGCTGAAGGATGAGGCCCGTGCCGCCTGGCTTGCTGACCTGCGGGCGGACCTGCGAGCGAGCATCAACCGCCTGTGGGATCCCGAGAAGCGGGCGTACCCTGACAGTGTGCATGAGGATGGTTCGCCAAGCGAATGCACCAGCCAACACACCAGCTTCCTGGCTCTGCTCTATGACATTGTGCCTGAGGAGCACGCCACGGACGTCCTGGAGAACCTGGTGAACCCGCCCGAAGGCATGACGCGTGTCGGCTCCCCGTTCGCGATGATGTATGCCTATGAGGCCTTGGAGAAAGCCCACAGGTTCAACGAGATCATCGAATCGATCTATGACGCCTATACGCCGATGCTGGAAGCCGGAGCCACCACGGTTTGGGAGGTCTTCCCCAGTAGCCAGGCACGCCCTGGAGGTTTTCCGACACGAAGTCATTGCCACGGGTGGTCGTCTGCCCCGCTCTACTTCCTGAATCGCATTCTCCTGGGCATTCGACCGGCCGACGGTGATGGGACCGTGTATGACATCAGCCCATGGGTCTACAAGGGGCTGACCTGGGCGAAGGGGAGTGTGGCGACGATCAGAGGGGCTCTTCACGTAAGCTGGCAGGTCCAGCCTCAGGCAGTGGTGATCCAGGTAGACGCGCCTCCAGGACTTCAGGTTAGGCTGATCCCTAATCCGTCTCACCGCGAGCGTGACGTGATCTTCAAGGTCAGGCGATCCCAGAGCGCTTTCCCGTTGGACTCGTAGCAGGAAGACCATAAGGCACAGAGAGTCTGGGGGCTGTGCCACCCTGGCATAGAAGGGATCTTTCATGATCACATCTCAGCAACTTCACGCGCATGACCAGGTCAACACCACTCTATTGGTGGCTGGCCTTGTGCTGTTGGATAGCATGCACTTCGTGTTCGCCCGGCTCTTGCTGCCGCGCATTGCCCCTGGGGCCTCAGTCACCTATGTCCTGGCCGTGAGTACTTTGGAGGTGGGAGTTTTCGGCCTGGTCCAGCGCCGGTTGCATTGGCAGACAGCCAAACGTCACCTCTGGCTGTTTGTGGTGATCGGATTGCTCATCGCGTTGAGCACCGCTGCCAATTACGAGGCTGTGGCCTTCATCGACCCCGGCACAGCCTCGTTGCTCAGCCAGAGCTCGGTGCTGTTCAGCATAGCCTTTGGCGTGCTCTGGATGGGGGATCGCCTGTCCACCAGGCAGATCTGGGGGGCGCTGCTGGCCGTCGTTGGTGTCTTTGTCATCAGTTACCAACCGGGTGAGTACCTGCGCCTGGGCGCGCTGGTGATCATCCTCTCCTCCCTCATGTATGCCCTGCACGCTGCCCTCGCCAAGCAATACGCAGGAAAGATCGACTTCGTGGACTTCTTCTTCTTCCGCCTGCTGTTTACAACCCTCACCTTGGTGCTTCTGGCCACGGTTCGTGGGGTGTTCACAGTGCCAGACCTCCCCACCTGGGGCCTGATCGCGTTGGTCGGCACCGCGGATGTCGTCCTGAGCCGCACCCTCTATTACCTGGCGCTCAGGCGCCTGCGGCTGAGTATGCATACGATCGTCTTGACGCTCAGCCCTCTGGCCTCGGTCCTCTGGGCCTTCTTGCTGTTTGGGGTGTATCCTGGGCTTCAGCAGATCCTGGGGGGAACCGCGGTCATCCTCGGGGTCTCTCTTGTCTCGCTCGCCCGGAGGGATGTTGTCCCTGATGTCGCAGCATCTTCGGTAGAGACCGTGGTTCGTGCTTCTGACGACGCTGTGGATGATCGGGTGGAGGGGAAGGCAAGGGAAGTTCGCTTGAGTGGGGTGCCAGGTGTCTCCAGGCCAGAACCGTGATGCCTGGCGCTCTGCAGGGCCTCAGGTGGTTGGCGTATGATGAGGTGCCCCTGAACAACTTGAGGAGGTGTATGATGCATACCGTAGTCATTGGCGGCACGGGCCACGTCGGCACTTATCTTGTCCCGCGCCTGGTCGAAGCCGGGCACCGTGTGACCGTTGTCAGTCGTGGACAGCGCGAGCCTTACACACCACACGGTGCATGGCGCACGGTCAAGCGTGTCACGCTTGACCGCGCCGCCGAGGAGGCCGCGGGCACGTTCGGCGCGAAGATCCGTGATCTCGAGCCTGACGTCGTTGTCGACATGATCTGTTTTACCCTGGAGAGCGCCCAGCACCTGGTGGAGGCATTGCGCGGCACGGTGGAACATTTCCTCCACTGCAGTACGGTGTGGGTGCATGGGAAGACCACCACGGTCCCCGTTACCGAGGACCAGCCGCGGCGCCCCATTGGTGACTATGGGATCAAGAAGGCTGCCATCGAAGCCTACCTGCACCGCGAAGCCCGCCAGAACGGCTTCCCGGCGACCTGCATCCTGCCCGGGCACATTGTGGGGCCTGGATGGGTTCCCCTGAACCCCGCCGCGAATTTCAATCCCGATGTCTATACCGGCCTGGCACAGGGCCAGCCGGTAGTGCTGCCGGACCGCGGCACAGCGCTGGTGCACCACGTGCATGCCGATGACGTGGCTCAGCTTTTCGTCCAAGCCCTCACGCACCGCAACCTGGCCATCGGCGAGAGCTTCCATGCCGTCTCCCCTGCTGCACTGACGCTTCGAGGGTATGCAGAGGCCGTGGCAGGCTGGTTCGGGAAAACGGCCGACCTTCATTTTGCCCCATTCGACCAGTGGAAGGCAGATGTGGCTTCACAAGATGCCGAAGCGACCCGGGCCCATCTCGAGCATAGCCCAAACTGCTATAGCATCGCCAAGTCGCAGACCCAACTGGGCTATCAGCCGCGGTACACATCGCTGGAAGCCGTCTACGAAGCAGTGCGCTGGCTGGTCGATCATGGTATAGTCAAGACCTCAGATTGATCCTGTGCTCTGACGAAGGAGGAAACAACCACGATGACGCAGGCTACGGCGATGTTTCGCATGCCCCTGTGGGGTGCAAAACCTCCGGCGGGTTCCCCTGAGGACGACTTCCGCCCCTGGCTGGAAGTCTACTTGGTTGATACAGGGGTCCCGCGGGGTGCGGTTCTGATCTGCCCTGGGGGTGGATACATGATGCGGGCCCCCCACGAAGCTGCCCCCATCGCGCAGTGCTATAACGCTGCGGGGTTCCATGCCTTTGTCGTCCACTATCGCGTGGCACCGCATCGCCACCCGGCGCCGCTACTGGATGCTTCGCGTGCTCTGCGGTTGATCCGCTACCATGCCACTGGATGGCAGGTCGATCCGGCCCATATCGCTGTGTGCGGTTTCTCCGCCGGCGGGCACCTGGCGGGTAGCCTGGGGGTGCACTTCGACCTGCCGATCCTCAACACGGGCGATGCGCTGGACGAGGCAGACAATCGGCCCGATGCTCTCATCCTCTGCTATCCGGTGATCTCCAGCTCTCAGGTCTGTGGACATCGTGGCTCGTTCACCAACCTGCTGGGGCCAACGCCCGATCCGGAGCTACTGGCTCTCATGTCATTGGAAAATCAAGTGACGCCTCAGACCCCTCCTACCTTCCTTTGGCACACGGCTGACGACCAGGTCGTACCGGTGCAAAACAGTTTGGTCTTCGCTGAGGCGCTTGCGAGGCAAAGGGTACCGTTCGAACTGCACATTTACCCCCATGGCCCCCATGGCCTTGGCCTGGCAGAAACCGACCCTCATATCGCAACCTGGTCAGCCCTCAGTATCGAATGGCTACGAGGGATGAATTGGTAGCGCGGGTGAGAATGGTGGAATCAGCTCGACGCGTACCCCCTGCCGTGTTACTCGGCACATACACGATACCTTAAGTGATCAGGAGGAAGTGAGCCATGGGCATTAGTCTCGGATTGGTTGGGCTGGGCTCTTTTGGTAGCATTTTCGCGGATCTCTTCATGAGCCATCCATTAGTGGATCGCATTGCTCTATGCGATCGCGAACCGGAACGTATGAAAGTATTTGCGGAGAAACCCTCATGGCAGGCCAAGCTCAGGCCCGATGATCTCTATCCATCCCTGAACGAAATCTGCAAGGCCGATCTCGATGCTTTAGTGATCATCACACAGCCCTGGCTCCATGCTCCCCAGGCCATTCAGGCCCTGGAGGCGGGCAAGCATGTCTACAGCGCGGTACCGGTGATCAGCCTGCCAGATGCCGATGAGATTCTGGAGTGGTGCGACAGGCTGGTGCGCACGGTGGAGCGGACAGGCCTGCACTATATGATGGGGGAGACGACCTATTACCGTCCGCAAGCTCAGTACTGCCGACGACGTGCACGAGCAGGCGATTTTGGCGAGTTCGTTTACGCCGAGGGTGAGTATTTTCACGATGTCGATGCCAGTTGCAACTTGCGCGAAGTACGGCGCGCGCGGCTGGCGGGCAAGGCGGGTGCAGAGTTTGTGGCGTTGATGGAAGACTACCGTCGTCGTGGTGTCAAGGGTGGTCCCATGCACTATCCTACGCATTCCACCAGCGGCCCCATCAGTGTCATGGGTGCTCATCCGGTCAAAGTCTGCGCCTGGGGATATGCCAACCGCTCGGGCGATCCCTTCTTCGCCGATGATGCCTTCAGCAACGAAACTGCCCTCTTCACTATGAGCAACGGTGCTACCATGCGCATCTGCGAGTACCGCGAGATCGGGCATCCTGAACGCGAGATCTTCCGCATCTATGGGACAAAGGGAAGCTTCGAGAATGACACCTGGACCGACAACAAGACACAAACGCCGGTGACCGTGGACGTGATGAGGGATCCGCTGCCAGAGGAGGTCGTGGCTGCCTTTACGGCAGCATTGGGGCCGGACTTCTACGGCGGACATGGAGGCTCTCACGCCTATCTGGTGCACGAGTTTGTGGA
>CAYLRT010000066.1:0-15374 GCA_964385885.1 uncultured Anaerolineales bacterium
CTCGCTTCAGTGATTCATGGGCGAGAACCCTCGCCAACGCCCTCCATCGCCGAATACCCGCTAGGTGTCCCTGCTGATAGAGGAAACAGCGGCACGTGAGGACCTCAACGCCCCACCAACTTCCGTGAGATCACATGCGCCGTCGGTCCTGCCTCCAACCGGGCGTTCCGGATCTCCGGTCTCGCGCCGCGTGTCCACTGCGCGATCAGGATCTCGTTGCGCCCAGTCCGCTTGAGCAGGCCATCGGGCAGCCAGATGCGCTCCGTGGCGGCCTGTCGCTGATCCAGCCGCCTGAGCAGGACGCCATTGAGGTAGACCCAAGCCTGCCTGGGTGGGCTCTCCAGGGTCAGAAAGATGGGGACTTCGATCTCACGTGGGAGATCGAGGTGCACCAGGCTGCGGTGCCATGTGATGGCCTCACTGCCTTCCCCATCAACCAGCCTCCAATCCGCGAAGTCGGCAAATCCCTGTCGGACGACCTGTCCCAGGATCCCCCAGCGCCTCTTCCACGTCACGTTCCTGGCGCCCTCGAATTGGCATGAGAGGGTGTGGCCATGGCCATGGTTACTCCGCTCAGTGAGAGAGAGGTCCCGCGGCATCAGCCAGCCGACATCGGCCAGAATGGCCAGCACGTTCCGCTCCCTCAGGTAACGCGCGGGCAGTGGAATGGTCCGACTGCCGCCCTCTGAGGCCTCATCTCGCGGAGACGCTGTCAGGGAGGCGATGAGCACGCCGTTTAGGAAGAGATCACCATCGGCGGGGAGCGTGAGAGTCAGAGAACCAGGCCGCCCATCGAAGGACGCTCGGAGCCAGAACAGGCCACAGCTTCGCGCCAGCTCGCTGCCCAGGTCGAGCGCCAGGGGCAGAGAGACGGTCTGCCACATCTCATCGTCGTACTCTGGCAGGGCCTCGGGCGCACCGGCGCGCTGTTCCCACGTCAGGGCGGGCAAGGTAAAGGGCGTGGGGGCGTCCCAATAGAAGGGGGCCAGCCACGTGAGGGGATCACTCCCCCGCCACGGTCCCCATCGATATCCATAGCCCCTGCCCCGCACAACGGCAGTGTAAGTCATCGCTCCATCAGCGATGGCCACCGCTTCACCGGGAAGGGCCGTCCCCGAGCCCACGATGAGACCACGGGCCGGCTGGTCAGATGAAGCAGTCCAGTGAGATGGGGAGCATGGGGCCGAGCGCCATAGGTCATCCAGAGGCCAGAGACGCGCAGCCAGAGCGGGTGATAGGGCAACGATCTGAAGGTACCCCTCCGGCGTGCTGAAGATTACCGTCTCCAGCGCGCCCGCACCGAAAGCCACTCGCTGGCTGCCCGTCGGCTCCACAGCGACCACCTGAACGTCGCCCCGTGTGCGACGGGGGGACAGAATCCCCTCGATAACGAGGGCACCATGCCCCGGATTCTCCACCACGAGCAGTTCGCGGCGGGCAACCGTCAGGTGCAGCAGCGGTCGCAGGGTCGACTGGAGCACACGACCATACTGCAGCGTCCAGGGGGTGCCAAAACGCGCCGGCGCACCGTCGGCCTCACCCGCTGGGCGGAGCTCCTCTTGCAGCCCGGGATCCTCCCACTGAGCGAGGCCCCGTAGGGTCTCCGCCTGGAACAGGGCCTGTTTCACGGCGGCGCAGAGATCAGAGTGCGCCGTCAGCTCCAGGGGCGGAGCCAGCAGGTTGTCCCTTGTGGGTGCAGGCGCATCGGCATACAGGCAGCCCCACGGACTGAGCGCATGCAGCCCGGAGATCACGACCACGGGGAAACGCGCCAACACGGATGTCAGTCCCTCCGTCAGCGCCGTAGCATGGGCCCCTGAGGCCTGGAAGGGGCCTTCAGGCCACGTTATCCATATCATAGCGGCCTCGGGCTGCGACGGCAGAGCCTCGCCTGCCCGGTGGAGACGATAGGGCAGTGTGGGAGGCGCGCCGGGGCAGTCGACCAGGGCCGTGTGGAGGGCGTGCGGCAGAAGGTAGGGTGCGGGCAGTCCTCGCTCACGGGCAAGGGTGAGGAGCTCCAGAGTCAAAGGCACCCCCTCCGGTGCCTCTGCGGGCAGTCCTGGGTCCAGGGCGCAGAGCGTGAGATTGGGCTGAGAGCACAGATGGGGCAGCAGGACATCCCACCAGGCGGCAACAGCATCACGGGTGCTCCGCAGGAGATGGGGCCTGGCCGGACCGTCCCTCAGGGCGTGATAGGCCGTGCACCAGGGCGGTATGCCCCCGCCTGGGAGGACTCCGGGCAGCCAGGGGCCTATATGTGGGATGAGCCACAGTCCCGCGCGGACAATCTCATCGAGCAGGGCCGAGACGTCCCGTGGGCCCATGACATCGTGGAAGCCAGATGCGGGGCTGTGATAGCGCCATGAGAAGGGCACAAAAACGGCGTTGAAGCCCAGGGCATGCAGCCGGTCCAGCATGTCATGCCACAGGGAACGGTGAGGCAGGCAGGCATAGGGAAATAGTGCGGCGCGCAGGTAGTTGGGCCGCTCATCCATGTGTTGTGGCTCGGGTCCCGAGGCGATCATCATGGAGACGTCGTCCTGCGCAGGCGTAGTTCGCACGGCGAACCGTTCACACTGTGAACCGCGCAGCCTGGTCGGCAAGGGACACGGCGATCTGGGCAGCTACACGGGCGTTGTTCGTCAGCAGGGCCTCATTGGCCTGCCGTGTTCGGCCATGGCTCAGGGCGACCAGACGCTCCAGCAGGAAGGGGGTCAGGTCCTTGCCACCGATGCTCTGGGCGGTCGCCTCGGCCAGGGCCTGGCCCAGCCAGGGCTCCACCTCCTCGAACGGGACCTCCGAGGTAGCAGGGACGGGCACCGTTACCAACGTCGCCTGCGGCAGCCCCAGCGCCCGCTGTCCCTGGAAGGCCTTCACCACCTCGTCCGCGCTGCGGACCTGCCAATCGACCCGCAGCCCGGACCTGCGGCTGTAGAAGGCCGGGAACTCGTCAGTCTGCCACCCCAGGACCGGAACACCGTGGGTCTCCAGGTACTCCAGGGTCTTGGGTAGATCCAGGATGGACTTCGCGCCGGAGCACACCACCACAATGGGGGTGGATGCCAACACGGGAAGATCGGCCGAGACATCCTCGGGGTGACCCCTGTGGACCCCGCCAATGCCACCGGTCGCGAACACCCGGATGCCCACACCAGCGGCAAGCGTGGCGGTGGCGGCGACCGTGGTACCGCCAAAGCCTCCCCTGAGCGTGCAAAGCGGCAGGTCACGGACACTTACCTTGTAGGAAGCCCCGTGCTGCCCCAGACGTTCGATCTGCTGGGACGTCAGTCCAACGAGAGGCTTGCCCTCCCAGATCCCGATCACCGCGGGGTATGCCCCTTCCTGGCGCACACACTCACACATCTGGCGCGTGATCTGGACGTTGGCCGGGTAGGCGAAGCCATGGGTGATCAGGGCCGATTCCAGGGCTACGACCGGCCTGCCAGCCGAGAGGGCGGCCTCCACATCTTTGGCGATCGAAATGGCGGGGATCATGGGGCTCCTAACAACCTCTCCGCCAGTGCTGCATAAGTGACTGCAGCGGCATAGACCTGTGGGAGCTCCACATATTCGTCGGGACCATGGGCCAGTGAGGGATCGCCAGGGCCAAATCCCACCGTGGGCACTTCGGCGACGCTGGCGGTATACGCGCCTTCGGTAGCGAACTGCCAGTACCCCACAGAGGGGTGCAGGCCAGCGGCGCGTGCCGCCTGCATCATGGCCTGGACGAGCGGATGACGTTCCTCGAAGACCCACGGCAGCGACGCATGGCGGGCCTTCAGCCGCAGGCCGGTGTGGGTGATGACCTCGTCTTCGATCACTTGCACATCGGCCTTGCTGCCCTCACGGGCGATCACCCGCTGGATCTCCAGCAGGGCTATGGCTTCCGTCTCCCCCACCGTAAGGCGACGATCCAACAACATCTCACAGTAGTCCGGCACCGCGTTGCGGCTGGCCGCACGGGAGCGGATATCGGTGACCGCCAGTACGCCCGGCCCCAGGAACGGATCCGATGCCAGTTGTCCCGCCAGGATTTCCAGGCCGAAGATCAACCGGGCGGCCGTGTAGATGGCGTTTTCCCCCAGCTCCGGCTGTGAGCTGTGGGCGGAATGTCCGTGGACCGTCAGCCGCATCTCGATGTGACCCCGCTGCGCACGGATGACCTGCAGGTTGGAGGGCTCCGCAATGACCACCCAATTGGGCCGCACGTGGCCGTGCTCGAACAGGAAGCGGGTGCTGGTACCCTCGGCGGGTTCCTCCAGCCCCACACAGGCGACCAGCACCTGGCCGCGCAGTGGAACCCCACGGCTTTTAAGGAGGGCTGCGCCATAGACGCTCGCGGCCAGCCCTGCCTTCATGTCACAGGCCCCCAGACCATACAGCCTCTCTCCCTCCAACGTGGCACGGTGGGGATCGAAGTGCCAGGCTTGACGATCCCCCACATCGACTGTGTCCATGTGACTGTTGAACAGGAGCTGCGGGGCTCCAGGCGCGGCACGGCCAATGCGTCCCAGGACATTGCCCGCATCATCCTGCCACACCTCGTCATAGCCCAGCACTCGCATTTCCTGCATGATCCGGGCTGCCACAGCCCCTTCCTGGCCTGAGGGGCTTGGCGTCTCGACCAGCTCTCTCAGAAACCTCAGCAAGGACTGACGTTCTCCGTCATCAAGTCGCCAACGAAGCATCTCTTCAGCTTTCTCCTACCAGAGCAGAGACTTCGACTCTCACGCTTACACAGTCCCTGGTGCGCCGACACCGGTGCCAGGGCAGGCGCTAATAGGCGCCCTCTCGAGCCAACACCTTAGGCAGGGTACGCAACAAAATCGCCAGGTCAAGCCAGGGCGACCAATGCTCAACGTAATAGATGTCGAGCAGGACCATCTCATCGAAGGTGAGCTCGCTACGGCCGCTAACCTGCCAGAGCCCCGTGATACCGGGTGGCACCGCCAACCGCTTGAGATGCCAGGCCTTGTACTGCGCCACCTCATCGGGTAGCGGAGGCCGGGGGCCAACCAGGCTCATCTCCCCCTTGATCACATTGATTAGCTGGGGAAGCTCATCCAGGCTCGTCTGCCGCAGGATCCGTCCCACTCGGGTTACCCGTGGGTCGTCCCGAATCTTGAACAGGGGGCCATCGGCTTCGTTGCGGTCCTTCAACTTCTCAATCTCCTCCTCTGCGCCCTCGACCATAGTCCTGAACTTATAGATGGTGAACAGGCGCTGATTCTCCCCCACACGCTGCTGACGGAACAGGATGGGTCCCCGTGAGTCAAGCTTGATGGCGATGGCAAGCAGCAGGAAGAGCGGCCACCCAACCAGAAGCCCCAGGAGAGCGCCGGTGAGATCCATAGCCCGCTTGACGATCAGCTCGGCCTTGCTGAAAGAGATCTCCCGGATCTCCACCAGCGGCACACCCCCCAGGTCACCAACCTCGACGCGGCTCAGGCTCATCTGGAAGAGATCGGGCACCAGACGCGCACGCACGTTGCGGCGTGCGCAGGCCCTCAGCACGCTCAGAATGCGGCGGTGATAGGTCCAGGGGAGCGTGATAATGACCTCGTCGACCTCACGTTCATCGATGACCGTGGGTAGGTTGTCCACGGTGCCCAACCCTGGGAAACGTCCAATGCGGCCGTCCCCCTTCTCTGGATTGTCATCAACGTAGCCTACGATCTCGTAGCCAAGGTCAGGACGGGCCACGACGGTGCGCATCACACGGCGTCCCACCTCCCCCGCACCCACGATCAGAATGCGCTTGAGTCCCTTACCCTGCCGGCGCTGACGGGCCTGTACCAGCAGTGCGATGCCACGATCCAATGACAACAGCATGATCATGAAGATGCCGCCCTCGAACAGGAGCAACCGCGAGTAGACGAGTGGCCTGGTTATGAACGACCAGGCCAGGGCAACGATCATCGCGATCGCCACCGCGTTGGAGACCCTGAAGGCATGCTCCAGCCAGATCCGTCCCCGCCAATGATGGTAGCCGCGCGTGACCCAGAGCAGCACCGGGACCACGATCGAGAACATCAGGGAGAAGGGTAGATAGGCCGAAAAGGGCGCGTCATAGGCTGCATCGAGGAACCATTGAAGACGGTATCGAAGCACGTAAGCCAACACCATCGAGGCATTGATCATGACCAGGTCGAGCACAAAGACCCACCAGGGTGCGTGATCTCCTTTGCCGTGCATGTGTCCCTTCTATTCGTGTAAAGCCTGTCGATAAGCTGCAGCGGTCTTGCGGGCAGTCTCTGACCATGGGAACCGGGCGGCCTGCGCAATCCCCCTGGCGCGCAGATCGTGTCTCAGGGTCTCGTCGGTCGCCAGGCGATGCAGGGCCTCAGCGAGGGCCACCTCATCCTGGGGCGGGACCAGCAGAGCGCCCTCGCCACAGACCTCGGGCAGGGACGTGGTCGCGGAGGCGACCGTCGGTGTGCCACAGGCCATGGCCTCCAGCGCCGGCAGGCCAAAGCCCTCATAGAACGAGACGTAAGCGAAGACCCGCGCAGCATTGTACCACAGCACCTGCTCCGAAGCGGGAACGAATCCCGGACACAACACCCGCCCCTCAAGCCCCAGACGTTCAATCTCCTTGAAGATCTCCTCATAGTACCAGCCGCGGGCGCCCACCAGCACCAGGTAGAGGGAGGCGTCTTGGAGACGGGCAAAGGCCCGTATCAGCGTGACCAGGTTCTTGCGTGGCTCCAACGTCCCCATGAAGAGCACAAACCGCTGGGGTAACCCCTTCTGCTCGACGAACGCCGCCACCTCCTCGGAGGGCAGCGGTCGAAAACGCGCATCGATGCCGTTTGGGACAGGGATCACCCGCTCATCTGGGAGATGGAGCCACTGCCTGACCTCTTTCGCCGTGAAATGGGAGACGGCCAGCACGAGGCGAGCCCGCTTACAGGTCAGGCGGGTCATGGTGCGGAGGTAGAGCCGATTGGCAGGCCGGAAGAACTCCGGATGACGGAGGAAACTGAGATCGTGAACTGTAACCACCTGGGGGCAACTCGTGAAGAGCGGACCGACAAAAGCTGGCACATGGAGCAGACGGGCGTGCAGTCGACGGAGGACGCCGGGGAGCACCGTCTGCTCCCATGCGATGCGCCGCCATGGAGACGCCGTCGACCGTCGGGCATAGTGCACGGGCATCGTCAGATCCTCGGGCAATCGACCATCTCCAGCCAGAACGTGGAGCTCCATGTCGTGCAGGTAGGGCCCCAGGTTTCGGAGGAGCTGCATAATGTAGACGGAGATACCGGCACTCCGATAAGATTCGGTGCCCGAAAACAGATGCGCGTTAAAGGCAATAACCAGGTTATTCCCCTGTTCCATCGAGGCGGATTATAGTCCGCTTCCCAAACCTGACAATGGCCTGACAATGCCGACACTGTATCCTTCGCTCATGAAATGAGATTGGCGGTGGCGAGGGCGCGCGCCAGGTCAAACGGCCAGTCAGCGAGGACGCCAGGTTCTGAGGACAAAGCGGCACTCCAACGGGTGATCGACCAATGATCCACGGCCTGAGCTCCGGTAGTGGAGTGGAGCGCCGACGCCTGGCGTACTCGGCGCCACACGCTCCGAGATAGGCGTTCCAATATGTAAGACGGGCAGCTATGTAGGACAGGCTTTCCAGCCTGTCCAAATGAGCAGGAACAGCCTGGACCCCTCGGAAGGGGTCGCTGTCCCACAACTACAATAGCATGGTGGACAGGCTTTTGCGGCTCCGAAGCAGCGCCTCGAAGGCATGCCTGTCCCCAGCCTCTGCCCTTCTTCCTGACTAATAAGGTACAGTACCATAATGCCGCGTCGGTGGCGTCGGTCATCTGTTCCGAGAGCTGAGCTCGTTGGCTATCGTGGGGACATCTTGGGGCACGCTGGTATAATCTTCCTCAGCCCGCTGTGGAGTGACACGTGTGAGAAAGACGATCCTGATTACCCTTGGCCTGATGTTCGTCCTGGGGGCCCTGCTGACATCCGGTGGCCTTGCGCCAGAGTTGCGGATGCCGCCCCCCACCCCCGGCAAGGTGGTGTTCAGCGAGGTGCTCCCCGGCGTGCCGGGAAACAACAACCTGGAGTTCATCGAACTCTACAACGCCGGGACCCAGAGCGTGGACCTGCGGGGCTGGAGCGTCTGGTACCGGCTCAACGAGACTCAGCCCCCCAAACGGCTCTATCGGTGGAGCAGTACGGCCGTTATCCCCGGCTTCAGCCACCTGCTCCTGACCCGCGAGGGTCAACCTGATGCGGAACAGGCCGACGGGACCTTCTCGGTCCCGCTCTATGAGCGGTGGGGCGGGCTTCAACTGCGGGATGCCCAGGACCAGGTGGTCGATGCTGTGGGCTGGGGCAAAGCGCCCCAGGATTTCTTCGAGGGTGAGCCTGCCGCGACCCCCGAGGAGGGCGCCAGCCTGGAGCGACGCCCCGGTGGGCTGGCAGGCAACACCGCCGACACCGACGACAACGCCCAAGACTTTGCCCTGCGCGTTCCGCCCTGGCCACAAAATGGCGGCGCCGCGGCGGTCCCGGCGTTGGAGAGGGCCTTGCGCGTCGAGGCAGCCCTATCCCCGGTATCGGTGTCACCGGGAAGCTCCTTCACAATGGTGGTCACGGTCACCAATGACACCGGACGCCCCCTATCTGACGTCCTCGTGACGATCCCCCTGCCAGAAGACGTGGTCTTCGAGTCCCTGCAGACAGAGGGCGATGTGACGGACCTTTCAACCCCGGAGGACAACGGCGGGGCTGTCACGCTGGCCCTCCCCAGGCTGGGCGCTGGAGAGAGCCGACGCCTGGCACTGGAGGCGAGAAGCCCGTGGCGGCATGGGGTGTTGCGCGTGACCGGACTGAGGGTCGAGGCCGCCGAATGGCCGCTCAGCGCTCACGGGCCCTACGTCACCCTGCGGGTGGAGAACGGGGCGGTCCCCATTGGTGTGGCACATGCGCTGGTCGGACAGGAGGTGACGGTCGAGGGTGTCGCCACCATGTTCACCGGTGGATTCTATGCCGGGAGCACCGGCACCAAGTTCTACCTCCAGGATGACACAGGAGGGATCCAGGTCTACTGTCCTGGCGCCAAGGGCAAGGTGCGGGTGGGCATCGGCGACCGGCTACAGGTCACCGGCAAGGTCGAGGTCTATCGGGACTCGCTGGAGATCGTGTCGGACACCTGCGCCGAGGATGTACAGGTGCTGGGGCATGGGGAACAGCCTCCTGAGCCCCTCTCGCTCACGGCGCGGGAGGCCCAGGGGGGTGAACGCTATGCGGGCAGCCTGGTCGAGGTGGCCGGCACGATCACGCGGTTTGAGGAGTTCAACTACAGCTACGAGGTGGACCTCCTGGATGAGGCCGGGGACACCATGCTGGTCACGGTGGAGAAAGAGACGGGCCTCGAACCGGAGTTCCTGGAGGTGGGAGATCCCTACCGGATCGTCGGCATCCTCGAGGTCTATGACGGCCAGTGGCAGCTCAAGCCGCGGCTACCCGATGACTTCATCCGTGTCTATCCCCCCGTCCTCACGATGGCGATGCAGGGGCCCCTCAGCGTCGAGGCGGGCGCCCCTGTCACCTATACCCTGACGGCGCAGAATCACACGACGAGGACGCTGACGGATGTACGGGTGCGGCTGAACTATCCCCCCCATCAGTTCGTCGTCGATAAGGCGCTCGATCCGGACGTCACGAGGTCAGAGGGCGCGCTCCTGTGGACCCTGCCCTCGTTGCCCCCGGAGGGGGGCTCCGCGACGGTGACCGCCACCCTCCGACTGGCCCCTGAGGTCACTGAGGGGCACGTCACAGTCCAGGCTGAGGTAACCGCTGCGGAATGGCCCGAGCCGGTGGAGACGGACCCGTGGATGACCTTCATCGGTGAGGGCGTGCCGATCTGGGCGCTGCAGGGCGAAGGAGCCCGTTCGCCCTTCGTGGGGAGCCAGGCGACGACAGTCGGGGTCGTCACCGGGGTGTTCCCCGAGCTTGAGGGTCTTTGGATCCAATCCCAGACGCCTGATGACAACCCGGCGACCTCCGAGGGTATCTTCGTGTGGGTCAGAGGACAGGACCTGGAGGGCCTTGCGCCGGGTGACTATGTGCAGGTCACCGGCAAAGTCCGTGAACGCTCTGGACAGACCATGCTCGACGTCAGGACCAAGGACGCCCTGAGGGTGCTGGCTCGAGGGCAGGCCCTGCCCGAGCCGGTGGAGCTGGATCCTCCACGGGAGGAAGCCCTGTCACGTGCCTATTACGAGTCACTGGAGGGGATGTTCGTCGCGGTGTCAGACCCGGTGGTCGCGGTAGGGCCGACCAGTCAGTATGGAGAGACCCCGCTGGTGCGTACGCGTTGGCATGTGACCCGCATTATGAGAGGGGAGCCACGCGGCATGCTGATCTTTGCCGACGACGGCTCCTCCATGGTGCATCAGGACAGAACAACGCTGCCGTTTGCCCTCAAGACGGGGGACATGTTGGATGATCTGGTGGGGCCCCTGGCCTTCACCTATGAGAACTTCAAGATCCAGCCCATCACGATGCCCGTGGTGATGACCTCGTCCGTGACTCTGCCGCGACTGTCACCGGTGGGCCGCGATGACTTCAGCGTCGCCACGTTCAACACCGAGAACTTCTTCGACATCCTGGACCCCCATCCCTCCAGCCCCGAGCGGCCCAGCCTGCGGGACTACAAGATGAAGTTGGCGCGCGTGGCCACGACGATCGAGTTGATGGGAGCCCCCACGGTGGTGGGGCTACAGGAGGTGGAGAACATCGGTATCCTCGAGGACCTGGTGGCCGAGCCCACCCTGGCTCCCTATCGCTATGTGCCGATCCTCCTCGAGGGGTCCGACTCGCGGGGCATCGATGTGGGATTCCTGGTGCGAGGGGATCGGGCACACGTAGAGGGCTACGCTCAGTACGATGCGCCAGAGGGACTGACCAGCCGCCCACCGCTGATGATCACCGTCACCGTCCAGCTCGAGCAGGAGGAGCGGCGGGTGATCCTGATCAACAACCACTTCACGTCGATGTCAGGGGGAGAGCGGGCGACAGAGCCCCGCCGGGTCGCCCAGGCTCAGTGGAACGCCCAACTGGTGACGCGGATCCTGGAACAGGACCCCAACGCCCTGGTGGTGGTGCTGGGCGATCTGAATTCCTTCTATCGCTCGCCCCCCATCGACAAACTGCGTGCCTGCAGGCTCCACCACGTCTATGAGAAGGTAGAGCCTGACATCCCCTACACCTACATCTTCCAGGGGGAGTCCGAGACCCTGGATCATATCCTGGTCAGTGACGCGCTGTATGCGCATCTGGACTACGTGTCCGCACTGCACACGAACGCCGATTTCCCATTGCCCGCCCCCGATGATCCGCGACCCCTGCACGTCTCGGATCATGATCCGCTCATCGCTGTCTTCGATTTCTGACGTCATAGCAGCGTATATTGAGGAGGTATAGATGGACTCCAAGCAACAGCACCTGAAACAGCTCGCCGGGGAGTATGCCGTGCGTTTCGTCTCCTCCGGCATGGTCGTAGGCCTGGGCCATGGCTCTACGGCGATCCATGCCATCCGGCGGATCGCCGGGCTCCTGCGCTCTGGAGAGCTACGGGACATCGTGGGCATCCCCTGTTCCGAACACGTGGCGCGCGAGGCCCAGGCGCTGGGCATTCCACTGTCGACGTTGGACGACCATCCGGCCGTGGACGTGACCATCGATGGCGCCGACGAGGTGGACGGGGCCGGTAACGTCATCAAGGGAGGCGGCGGCGCCCTGCTACGGGAGAAGATCGTGGCCCAGGCAACGCGACGGGAGATCATCGTGGTGGACGTCTCGAAGGTATCGCCCTGCCTTGGGACACACTGGGCGGTGCCTGTGGAAGTGGTCCCCTTCGGCTGGCGGACCCAGGAGACATTCCTGGCGCAACTGGGGGCCGAGGTCCGCCTGCGACGCGGTCCAGACGGCGCACCGTTCCGGACGGACCACGGTAACCTGATCCTGGACTGTGCGTTCGGCCCTATCGCGGATCTCAAAGCGCTGACGGGGCAATTGGACCGCCGGGCAGGCATCGTCGAACACGGCCTCTTCCTGGGGCTCGTCTCGGATGTGGTGGTGGCGAGCCCTGAGGGCGTGAGTCATCGCGTGATCAGACCCATGTAACCCATGGAAAGGAGATAACCCATGAAGATTCCCAGTGCTTCAGAAGCCCCGTTTCCCATCGCTGCACACCCCCTGCCCACGCGTGGGGTCCATCTTGACTTCCATACCTCAGGCGACATCCCGGATATCGGCGTGCAGTTCTCCAAAGAGCAATGGCAGGCTGCCCTGCGCGCCGGACACCTCAACACCATCAACATCTTTGCCAAAGGTCACCACGGTTGGTCCTACTATCCAACCCAGGTGGGCGCGATGCATCCCCATCTGGACTTCGACCTGCTGGGTGCGCAGATCGAAGCCAGCCACGAGATCGGCGTGACCTGCCCGATCTACTACACCGTCGGCTGGTCCGTGCGTGACGCCGAACTCCACCCCGAGTGGTGTGCGCGCCGCAAAGACGGCACGTTCCAGTGGCACGGCAATCCCGACGCGGAGCCAGACGATCCCCTGCCCTATGGCACCTGGAAGCTCCTCTGCCCCAGCGGTGAATACCACGCGCACATGATGGCCCAGGTTGAGGAGATCTGCCAGCGCTATCCGGTGGATGGTTTCTGGTTCGATATCTTCAACGTCCACGTTGGTTGCTGGTGCGATAACTGCCGCGCGAGCATGGCCGCAAAGGGCATCGACATGGATGACGATGAAGCAGTCGTGGCTCACTTTGCCGACGTCTACCGGGCCCACTTCGCAGATATGCGACGCCTCATCGCCCGTTACCACCCCAAGGCCACCGTCTTCTTCAATGGCACCACCGCCCTTGGGCGCGGCAATCAGAAGCTCGGCATGCACCTCTATAACACCCACCAGGACCTGGAGGACCTCCCGACAGGATGGGGAGGCTACGACAAGCTCCCGCTGCGTGCCAAGCTCTACCTGGGCGCCGGGTACCAGGTCTGCGCCATGAGCGGCAAGTTCCACACCTCGTGGGGCGAGTTTGGCGGGTTCAAGCACCCGGATGCGCTGACCTACGAGGCCGCTTCGATGATCGCTTTTGGGGCCGCCTGCAACTTCGGCGATCAACTCCATCCCTCAGGTGCAATGGACATGGAGACCTACCGCAACATCGGCGCTGCCTTCGCCTACGTTGAGCAGATCGAGGCCTATGGCCCTGGCGGTCAGCCCGTCTCGCACCTCGGACTCTGGTTCACCGACAACGTACCCGCCGATGAGGGCACGGCGCGCATGCTTCTGGAGCGTCAGATGGACTTTCGGGTGGCCACGCGGGACAATCTGGATACCTTCCAGACCGTCATCCTGCCCAGCGCACCCAACCTCGAGGACGAAGATGTGGCCGCCATCGAGCAGTACCTGGCTGGTGGTGGCGCGCTGGTGGTACTGGGCGCGGGCGCGATGGATGCCGACAGGACCCGGTTCCTCTTCGACATCGGCGCCACCTACCTCGGCCCGGCGCGCTACGACGTCGACTACACCGTCGCCAGTCCCGAGCTAGGCCCAGGCTTGATCCAGTCGCCCGTCCTCAACTACATCCCGGCGCTGCGCACGTCGCCCCACCCCGAGGCGCAGATCTTGGCCACGCTCCACGAGCCCTACTTCAGTCGCACCTACGCCCACTTCTGCTCACACCGGAACACGCCGCCGCGCCCTGAGCCCGCCGCTCACCCGGCGCTTATCCAGAAGGGCAAGGTTATTTTTGCGGCCAACCCGCTCGATGTGATGTACTTCAAGCGCGCGGCTCGCCAGCACCGTGACCTCTTCGAGGCCGCGGTCAAGCGTGTTTACACCGAGCCCATGCTGGAGGTTGGCCTACCCAGTGCCGGACGCGTAAGCCTGCTTCAGCAGGCGGATCAGCATCGCTACGTGGCGCACCTGCTGTACGCCACGCCACACTATCGTGGTGGCCTGGAGCTCATCGAGGATCTTGTCCCGCTGTACGATATCCCGGTCGCCCTGCGCGTGCCGGAGCCTATCAAGCGCGCCGTGCTGATCCCGGACGATGTCGAGCTGCCGTTCACCCGTGACGCCGACGCCGTCCGCGTGACTGTGCCCAGACTTCACATGCACGCCGCCGTCGTGTTCGAGTACTGAGCGTGCTTTGCGAGCGACGGGGAGTCTCGCATGCATCACTGGATAGCCCAGTCATGGCACTGTGCTAGAATCGCCTGGCAGGAGAGCTTGTTCAGCCCATGAAACTCATCATTCAGATTCCCTGCTACAACGAAGAGGCCACGTTGCCTCAGACCCTGCGCGACTTGCCGCAGACGATCCCGGGCATCGACGAGATCGAGGTCCTGGTCATCGACGACGGCAGTCAGGATCGTACCGTGGAAGTCGCGCAGGCGTTGGGCGTGGACCACATCCTCCAGTTGCCCCGCAACATGGGATTGGCAACCGCGTTCAGCAGGGGCCTGGAGACGGCGCTGGCGTTGGGGGCCGACGTCATCGTCAACACCGATGGCGACAACCAATACTGCGGGGCCGACATTGCCGGGTTGGTCCAGCCCATTCTCTCGGGCGAGGCCGACATTGTGGTGGGGGATCGCGGGGTTGGGGCTTTGGAGCACTTCTCACCCCTCAAACGACGGCTTCAGGTATGGGGAAGCTGGGTGGTGAGCAAGACGGCAGGCATCCCGATCCGTGATGCTACCAGCGGGTTCCGTGCTTTCTCACGGGATGCTGCTCTTCACCTCACCGTGCTGGGCGAGTACACGTACACGCTGGAGACGCTGATCCAGGCGGGGGCGCGGCGTATGCAGGTCACCTATGTGCCAGTGCGTACCAACCCACAGACACGTCCCTCCCGACTCATCCGCAACGTCCCCTCGTTCCTCGCCCTCTCGGCCGTGGCGATCCTCCGTTTCTACACCATGTATCGCCCCCTGCGAGTGTTCACCACGCTGGGAGGGTTGTTGCTGCTGGGCGGCGTGGCTTTGGGGGCCCGCTTTCTCTACTTCTACCTGACAGGCACCGGTGTCGGCCACATCCAGTCCTTGATCCTGGCGGCGATCCTCAGCATCGTGGGTTTCCAGGTGCTGCTCATTGGGCTGCTCGCGGAGCTGGTGCGGCTGAACCGCAAGATGCTCGAGGACATCCTGTACCGAGTCCGCCGCTGGGAGGTCACACACGAGGGACAGGGGGCCGCTTCTCATGACAGTGACCCCGCCCCCCGGTCATAGCCCCCGTCGGGGTGACAGTCACCCCGCACGAGCCATTGTAGGACAGCCTCTTCAGGCTCAGAAGCCCAGACGGTTTCTCCGTATGATGGT
>CAYLRT010000067.1:0-15122 GCA_964385885.1 uncultured Anaerolineales bacterium
TCCTCGCCTGGCTCAGGCGAGCGAGCAGCCAAACCCCTCAAGGAGGACAATCGATAATGCCGCAGGAGAGCAAGAGACCCAACATACTGTTTCTGTTTACCGATGACCAGCGGTTCGACACAATCAACGCACTTGGTTATTCGGAGATCGCAACGCCCAACATGGACCGCCTCGTCCGAGCTGGCACGGCCTTCCGCAATGCCTATATCATGGGCGGGTCATGCGGAGCCGTATGCATGCCGAGCCGGGCCATGCTTATGACAGGACGCACACTCTATCACCTCGACCGTCAGGGCCAAACCATCCCAGAGGAACATGTGCTTCTTGGAGAGGCCCTGCAGCAAGCTGGTTACACCACCTTTGGTACGGGCAAGTGGCACAATAGCCCCAGCTCGTACGCCCGTAGCTTCACCTGTGGCGCCGAGATCTTCTTCGGCGGCATGGACGACCACTGGAATGTCCCTGCCTGTGATTTCGATCCCACAGGGCGCTATGACAACGCCCGGCCTTTCGTACGCACGCCCTTCAGCTCCAATCAAGTCACCTACCGGCACGTTGACCACATCAAACCTGGAAAACACTCCAGCGAGCTCTTCAGCGACGCCGTGATCGAGTTCCTGGAATCCTACAATGGTCGTGATCCCTTCTTCGCCTATGTGTCGTTCATGGCACCCCATGATCCCCGGACCATGCCCAAAGAATTCCTCGACATGTACGATCCTCAGGCCATCACGCTACCTCCGAACTTCATGCCGCAACATCCCTTCGACAACGGCGAGCTTTGGGTTCGCGACGAGCAACTTGCGGGTTTTCCCAGGACGCCTGAAGAGATCCGACGCCACAATGCCGAATACTACGCCATGATCTCCCACCTGGATGCCCAAATCGGACGGATTCTGGACGTGCTGGACCGCAGAGGTCTCACCGAGGACACGATCATCGTACTTGCTGGAGACAACGGACTGGCGATTGGCAGACACGGTCTCATGGGCAAACAAAACATGTACGACCACAGTCTGCACGTCCCGCTCGTGATGAGCGGCCCCGGCATCCCACGGGGAGTGGTAACCGACTCATATGCCTATCTCCTCGACATCTACCCCACCCTTTGTGAGTTGGTGGGGTTACCCATACCCGCAACAGTTGAGGGGCACAGCCTGACGCCAGCGTTCAGTGGGAGGACTGTCCGCGAGACCTTGTACTTCGCGTATCGTGGATACCAGCGTGCAGTGCAGGACGAGCGCTACAAGCTGATCGAGTACGTGGTCCGGGGCGCGCGTCACACCCAGCTCTTCGACCTACAGGAGGATCCGTGGGAACTCCACAACCTGGCATCAGACCCCACGTACCGTTCGAAAGTGGAGGAGTTGCGCGCATCAATGCTGGAGTGGCGCCAGGTGCTCGATGACCGCCAGCCCGGGCAGGGCGCTGACTTCTGGGCCGGGTTTGGTCAAAACGAGTGAGTCTCGAAGGACGGACTATGACAGCGAGGTGCACCCGTATGTGTGCACCTCGCCGCTGAAAGCCCCAAACTCCTCACGCGCCTAGTGCTTGAAGCTGCGCTGCCCTGTAAAGACCATGGTAGCGCCAGCTTCATTGACCGCCTCAATCACCTCATAGTCGCGGATGGAGCCACCAGGCTGGATCACCGCCGTGACACCTTCTTGCAATCCCACATCCACGCCATCGCGGAAGGGGAAGAAAGCATCGGAGACCATCACCGCACCCTTGAGTCCCCCGTGTGCATCGGCCACTTCGGCGTCGATCTCAGCCTGTCGCTCGGGATCCAGGAAACGATACGAGTTGCTGTAACGCGTATAGGCCAGTCGTTCAGCCATATTGCGATAGGCTTTGTCGCGAGCAATCACCGCGACACCCACCCGGTCCTGTTCCCCAGCACCGATACCCACGGTTACCCCATCCTTGGCATATAGCACCGAGTTACTGGTGACACCGGCCTCGACCCACCATCCAAACAGCATGTCCTCGATCTCCTGGGCCGTGGGCTCTCGCTGGACACGATAGGTCACACCCTTTCGAGTGGTTTCAGCCAACATCAGATCCTCTGCCCTCCGCGTGACGGGCATGAAGGAGACTTGTGTGATCACGCCTCCGTCAATGAGACTCTTGAAGTCGATAAAGCGCTCTGCCGCGAAGGACCGCAGACGCTCCATCGCCCGGATGCGCATGACCCGCAGGTTCTTGCGCCCACTGAGGATGCTGACGCTCCCCTCCTCGTACTCAGGGGCCACCACTACTTCAGCATAGCGACTGGCGATAGCTTCGGCGGTGGCCCTGTCCACAGGGCGATTCAGGGCGACACACCCGCCGAAGGCAGCGATATGATCAGCGAGATCGGCTCGCTCATAGGCCTCAACCAGCGTCTCGGCCATCGCAACACCCGCGGGGTTGTTGTGCTTCATAATTGCGGCCGCCGGGCGATCAGGCAGATAGCGCAAGATGTTCAATGCATTGTCAGCATCGGTAAGGTTGATCTTGCCCGGATGCTTGCCAAACTGGAGCAACTCCGCATCCGAGACCAAGTAGCGCCCGGGAGCGATGGTGGTGACATCGCCCAGCGTCAGGTTGCCATTGATGAGCCGGTACAGCGCCGCCTCCTGACCTGGGTTCTCACCGTAGCGCAGCCCCCGCCGCTCGCCATTGACCTCCCATGTCACCTTCTCATAGATCAGGGTCGTGCGCCGGTCGTCGAAAACGAAAGCAATCTCCATCCGTGGCGGGAAGTGGTCCGTCACAATCGTACGGTAAGCTTTCTTGAGATCTTTCATCATAGTTATCCTGCTCCTCCCCCTTAGAAGATTCAACCTCAGGGCTCCCCCAAGCCCTTGACAGCCGCTATACTAGTGCAATGTATAGAGCTCCGCAACAGCACGCGGGTCCTGCTCCCTCAGATAGGCTGCAATCGCCGCATCGTAGGCCGCCGTGTGCGCGAAGGCCTTACGTGCATAGGCAAAGCGAGTTGCCAGATCCAGCGCGCCATTCCCGGCCTCTAGCTGACGCAGGAGCTCGGTATAATCATCCGGGTCTACAACTGGCACCACCCGCAGATAGTTCTTGGCTGCAGCCCGGAGCATACAGGGCCCTCCAATATCGATATGGGCCCGGGCTTCCTCGACCGTCACTCCCTGGCGCGCGATGGTAGCCTCAAACGGATAGAGGTTCACAACCACCATGTCCAACGGGACTGCCCCCGTGCGCGCCATATCAGCCTGATGCGCTTTGTTATATGTCTCGGTGAGCAACCCCAGATAGATCTTGAAATCAAGGGTCTTGACCAGGCCCCCCTGTGTCTCGGGCTGGCCCGTGTAGTCCGAAATCTGCGTCACATGGCTGCTTGCTTCGCTCTCACCGAGGATCTGCACAATAGCACGATACGTGCCCCCCGTGGAAAAGAACTGCACAGCCGGATTGATCCCAAGCAAACCAGGGATCAACTCCTCCAATCCTCGCTTATCGGACACGCTAACAAGAACACGCTCAATACGCACACAATCATCGACCTGGTTTACAATGTTGACCATCCTAACCCCACCCCTTCAACCGATTTCGACAAAAGGACCCTGCCCCAGGGGCCGGGAAGCGACCAGCCGCTCTCATCTCAACCAGTCGCTACTCTCCTCCGGCACATTCACCACGAGTACGGCACAGGGCACGTACTCAATCACACGCTCCGTGACCCTGCCCACCTGAGAGCGACGTGCCCCTCCCTGACTGGCCTTACCAATCACGATCAGGTCTACGCCATACTCGCGGGCGACGCTCGCAATCTGGATATGGGGCACCCCGTACCGCACCAAACGCGTGGGTTCCACCCCGTAGTTCTGCGCCATACGCGCGACCAACTCCAGACAACGCCACCCCTGTTCTTCCAGGTTGCGGCGTATCACCTCTGGCGCCTCCTGAGAGATGCTGGCCACCTCGTTAACCGTCCGATCGTCCACAACGTAAAGCGCTACCACGGGCAACTGATGCAATGACGCCATCCGCACCGCCACCTGCGCGGCCTCCAGCGACGCGTTCGAACCGTCAACCGCCACAAGAATGCACGAGAAAGGGCTTAACCTCTCCCCATCGTGTCGAGACTCGACCGGCACTTCCATGAATCCCTCCTGGCACAACAACAGCCGTTTATGAACAGAGTGCCATCCACTTTTGGCCCTACGTCAGGCTCCGGCGGCAGTCCCTCGCTCTCCATCAGAACGGAGAGCCTTCACCCGTTTCATGCGGAACAGTTCCTCGCGCTCTCGCTCCTCAAGCGCACTCTCAATCGTCCGCACGGCCTCCTCGTACGCCGGGATGAGGATGTGCTCCAGCGCGTTGACTCGCCGCTGTGTGGTCTGTAGATCACGCGCCAGCCGCCAAGTCGTCGTCAGGAGTTCGGCCAGCCGGGGTATCTCCACCAACACCTCACGAAACCGCCGGGCGGCATCATCCAACGCTACAGTCGTGTTGCCCAGGCTGTAGGACAGATCGGGAGGGGCCCCTTGAGCTGTGATGGAGGGTACCACCACCCCCATAATACTATGGAGCGTGACATCCACCTCGATCGTTTTGTTCACAGACAGCGCGGCCCACTCAAGATGTTCGCGCCCCAACTCAAGCTGAGCGACTTGCAGCGCCTGATAGGCCTCAGCGAGCATCGGCCACACACGAGCCTGCAGCTCAGTCGCCTCGTGTGAGACGCGAAGCAGCTCTGTGATCAACACCTCCCGCTTGCGATCCAGGATATCATGGCCCTCGCGTGCAAAGGCCAACGCCCTTCGCACCGCCATCAGGTTACTGCGAGTCGGCGCAATCTGCTGCAGATTCACTGACTCCTGGTCCTCCCCCCCGATCCCGAGTGATAATACCGCTCGATCTCCTCATCCCTCACACGGGTCAGCTCACTCCGTGGTAGCAGCGAGACCACCTCCCAACCAATGTCAAGCGTCTCCTCGATCGAACGCCTCTCTTCAGTGCCCTGAGCGACGAAGCGCCGCTCGAAGGCCTCACCAAACTTCAGATAGGCCTGATCAACTGGGCTCAGCTCTTCCTCACCAATCACCGAAGCCAAAGCCCGCGCGTTCTGTGCTGACGCGTAAGCCGCGTAGAGCTGGGAGGCCAGATGTGGGTGGTCCGAGCGGGTGTACCCCTCACCTATGCCATCCTTCATCAATCGAGAAAGCGAGGGCAACACATTGACAGGGGGGTAGATACCCTGCTGGAACAGCTCTCGACTCAGGACGATCTGTCCCTCGGTGATGTAGCCAGTCAGATCCGGCACCGGATGCGTGATATCATCATTGGGCATGGTGAGGATCGGCAACTGCGTGATGCTCCCCTCGTGGTCCTTCAGACGACCTGTTCGCTCATAGAGCGAAGCCAAGTCACTGTACAGATAGCCCGGATACCCCTTGCGGCTGGGAATCTCCCCACGGGCGCTCGACACCTGGCGCAATGCTTCACAGTAGTTCGTCATGTCCGTGAGGATCACCAGCACGTGATGTCCGCGATCAAACGCCAGGAACTCCGCCAGCGTCAGCGCCACCCGTGGTGTGACGACGCGCTCGACTGCGGGGTCATCAGCGAGGTTGAGAAACATCGCCACTCGGTTAAGCGCTCCGGTGCTGACAAACACCTCATGGAAGAAATCCGCCACATCGTGGTTAACCCCCAGCGCTCCGAAGATGATCGCGAAGGAGTGCGCGCTTTCAGATTCCTTTAGCAGGTGCGACTGACGCACAATCTGCGCAGCGATCTGATCGTGAGGCAAACCGCTGCCCGAGAAGATGGGCAGCTTCTGCCCCAAGACCAGGGTATTCATACCATCGATGGCAGAAATGCCCGTGATGATAGCCTCCTCGGGGTACAGACGTGCCGTCGGGTTGATGGGGACACCGTTCACGTCCCGCCAATCCTCCGGCAATGGTTCTGGCAGCCCATCAATTGGATCACCCAAGCCATTAAAGACCCGCCCCAACATCTCCTCGGCCACAGGGATGCGCAGCGAATGCCCGGCGAACCTCACACGGGTGTCGGAGATGGACAAACCCGTCGTGCCCGCGAAGACTTCGACGACTGCGAAATTCTCCCCGACCTCCAGAACCCGTCCCCGACGGATGCGCCCCTGCCCATCCACCACCTCGACGACCTCATCGAAACCGACGCCTGCCACCCCTTCGACCACGATGATCGGTCCTTCGACCCGGGCAATCCCTACAACTTCCTGCCCCTCAGTCTCAGTCGTAAGCATGTCGTCACTCATGAGTAGCTCCGTTCGAGTTCGCTCACCTGGTCCTCCAACGTTTTGGCGATCTGGTCAAGAGCCCCCAAATCCTCATCACGCACGGTGAGTTTGGCCCGCACCAACTCTCCCAAAACAGGAAGCCTGCGGATCAACATCATAGGACACCCTTTGCTTACCAGGCGCTCCGCATGCTCATGGAAGGACAGGATCAGGCCAAGGATCTTCACTTGCTTCTCCACGCTGGTATAGGTGTCCACGGGATCCAGGGCATCCTGCTGCAGAAACCCCTCACGCAGTAAACGCGCAGTTTCCAGAATCAAACGCTGCTCATCGGGCAAAGCATCAGCGCCGATCAACTGAGCGATCTGTTGCAGATGGTTCTCCCGTTGGAGGATCTCCAAGGCCTGCTCTCGCAAGGTGTACCATTCCCCGTAGCCTCGCTCGACCCACCACCCTCCCATCTCATCCACATACTGGCTGTAGCTGCGCAACCAGTTAACAGCGGGGAAGTGTCGCTGAGAGGCGAGTTGTTTATCCAACGCCCACAAACAGCGCACAAACCTACGAGTGTGTTGTGTCACGGGTTCCGAGAAGTCTCCACCGGGGGGGCTTACAGCCCCGATCAGGCTCACCGAGCCCATGTCCCCGTTCAGCGTGGTGACACGTCCGGCCCTCTCATAGAAGTCAGCCAGCCGAGCCGGTAGATAGGCCGGAAATCCTTCTTCGGCGGGCATCTCCTCCAGGCGGCCGGATATCTCACGCAGCGCCTCCGCCCAGCGTGAGGTCGAGTCCGCCATCATGGCCACGTCATAGCCCATATCCCGATAGTATTCCGCTAGCGTCACGCCTGTGTAGATGCTGGCCTCGCGAGCCGCAACTGGCATGTTCGAAGTGTTAGCGATGAGGATCGTCCGCTCCATCAATGGACGCCCCGTCCGTGGGTCACGCAGATTGGGAAACTGCCGGAGCACGTCAGACATCTCATTGCCCCGCTCCCCGCACCCCACGTAGATGATCACATCAGCATCGCTCCATTTAGCGATCTGGTGCTGGAGCATGGTCTTGCCAGCGCCAAAGCCACCAGGCACCGCTGCCGTTCCCCCTTTACTGAGAGGGAAAAACGTGTCCAGCACCCGTTGACCGGTGACCAAAAGCTCATTAGGTCGCAGTCGCACCTTGTAGGGCCGCGGCTGCCTCACCGGCCATCGCTGCAGCATGGTGATGGGATGCTCGCCATCACTATCAGTCACCCGGGCGATGACGTCCTCCAGCGTGTACTCCCCGGCAGGGGCGATCCAGGACAATTGACCAGACACCCCGATAGGCACCATAACGCGATGTTCCACCAGCGGTGTCTCCGGCACCGATCCCAGAACGATCCCCTCGCTGACCGGCACGCCAGCCTCAAGAGAGGGGGTAAAGGCCCATTTGGCACGCCGATACAATGGCGTCAGGTGAATGCCACGGCCTATGAAAGCCCCCGTCCGCATCTCCATCACAGGAAGGGGACGCTGAATACCATCAAAGATGCTCGACATCAGCCCTGGCCCAAGCTCCACCGAAAGAGGGGACCCCGTACCGAAGACTGGCGCACCCGGACGCAAACCGGAGGTCTCTTCGTAGACCTGGATCGTCATGATCTCCTGGTTCAGCCCGATGACCTCGCCCACGAGGTGCTCTGAGCCGATCTCTACGACCTCATTCATGCCGACTCGAGCCGTAGCTCGGGCCCGCACGACAGGACCGTTGATCCAGGTGACCGTTCCGATTGGTGCCAACTGAATCTCTGACCCGATCATTGCGTCCCCCCAGTTAACACCCGATAGACCAAAGGACGCAGCGTCGGACGCATGCGCTCCAATCGTGTGCCCAGCGTGTTGTCATAACGCAAACGTCCATCACCTGAGGTCACGACCACGCCAACACCGTCCTGGAGCGTTTCCCCAAGCGTGAGCGAGACGCCGAGGTCCGCCGCAAGCTGATTGAGCACGCCTTTATCCAGCAATCCGACCGTGTATGCATCGGCATGGACAATCAGCATATCAACACCCGTGATGTGGGCTGCCGCATCAGCAATCAGGCCTGGGACCAGGTTCGGATAGTCGTCAATAGCTTCGGGGTGGCTGAGTTTCTCGGCCGCCCGTGCAAAGACCTCGTCGAGCAAAGCTTCTCGTTTCCGTGTGAGCAGCGCCCGCGCTTCAAGCTGTGCTGCTCCCATCGCCTGTTGTTTGAGCTCGGCAGCCTGCTGCTTTGCTGCATTCACCAGCCGCTCTGCCTCCGCCTCTGCCTCTGCCCGAGCCGTGTCGAGAATGCCCTGCGCCTCAGCTTTTGCCGCGGCAAGCACATGCTGACGGTCACGCTCAGCCTCAGCCTTCACCGCCTCACGCAGCGTGTCCAGGTCCCGTGTGTTCATACTTTAACTCCAATGGTACGACGCAACATCTGCTGGATCGAGGGCCGACCAGGTACAGGCCCCTTGGGTCCCGGGATCTCAACCACCAAGGGTTGCTCACTCTCCATAATCAACCTATCGACCCTTGATCGATCCATTTCCGCCACATCGTCCGTGATCAACAGAATACCCAAATCATCCCGGGCGAGGGCACGGTCCAGTGCACGAGAGAGGTCCTCGGCACTCGTCACCACATCCCCCCCCACACCGGTTAGGGCAAATCCCCAGACGGCGGATCCCGAACCAATGACCCAGACTTTCATGTTTCATCCTATCTCAGAATGATGAAAGCGATCAGCAAGCCATAGATGGCCACGCCCTCCGCCAACCCGACAAATAGAAGTGCGCGGCCAAACATATCCGGTCGTTCTGCGATGACGCCCACCGCGGCGGCACCTACAGCACCCACTGCATAGCCGGCACCCAGCGCCCCTACCCCTACCGCAATCCCTGCACCCACATAGGCCATGGGATCTTTGACGCTCACAGCCTGGGCCAGACCAGCAGCCTGCACCGCCTGAGGGGCAAAGAACCACACCGACCCCAACCCGAGCAACGCCAGAGCCATGAGCAGGTTGATGGTACTTAGCCCTACCACCGCGCTCTGCGTTAGCTGCCGCGCAGGCACCCAACGCCGTGCCAAATACGTAATGACCAATAGAATAGGCAATAGCCCTATGAAAACCAACAGCACCGTCCCCATTTTGAATCGCCTCCTCTAGACATGGCTGAACTGCGTCTACGCCTGTTTGCTCTCCACCAGGCTAAGGGGTCGGTAACGCTCACCGTTCCCCTGGAAAAATCTACTGAAGAACTCGTAGTACTCCAGACGCAAAGTCTGGATGCCCACGATCATGCCCTCAAACCCAATCACTGCCACGTTACCCAGAGCTACGACAATCCAATAGATCACACCGTGCTGGGCGTCTAGCATCTCGGCCAACAGGAACACAACGAGGCTCAGCGCCCCGTGAGCCACCGCGAAGGCGCCTACACGCACATAGGAGAGCGTGTTACTGATCAAGCTCAAGATGATCTCAAAAAGCTCGAATCCCCCCTCAACCAAAGCCATCCCCAGGCCTTGCTCTTCCGCGGACGGATTGGCTTGTATGAGTGACAGGAGCCATTCGCGAAGGAAGAGCAACACAGCGCCTAGCCCGGCCGTCGTCAACAGAACTCCTCTCGAAAGTGGGATCTGTACATTGAAGGCACCAACCGCCAATCCAAGCAGGGCCCAGTAGAAGAGGAGGCCTACCAAACCATTACCATCCAGAATCAGCTTTCCCCACGCATGTTGGATTCCCGCGTCGACCATATGCAGGATCATGCCCACGGAGAGCACCAAAACTCCGAAGCCTACCGCAGTCATCAGAATGGTCGTGGTATCTTTCAATGGTTGCAGCCACAGGGCCGGCACCACATCTTCATAACCAAAAACGCTCCCATAGAGAAATCCGAAAAAGGTGGCCGCGACACCACAGGCAATGACTATCCCTCCCCAACTCTTGAACGTGCGTAATGCTTTGAGCTTGCCGCTGCTGAGTAAGATGCCGAGCGCCACCAGGAAAAGGCCATGCCCGGCATCGCCAAACATCGCACCGAAGAGCAACGGGAACGTCAGTGCTATCAACGGAGTGGGGTCAAGTTCATTGTAGTTGGGATAGCCATAGATAGCTACCAGACGCTCGAAGTGCCTCAATAACGGCGGGTTGTCGAACTCAAAGGGAGCCTCGCGGCGCTCGGCGGGTGTCGGCCGCCGCAGCTCGAGCACGGTCTCGGGTGAGATCTCCGCAAGCCGACGCCGCAATGTCTCAACCTTTGCCGCTGGGACCCAGCCAGCAGCCAAATAGGTATAGCGGAACCGCTCATAATGAGCAATCGCCTGGACGATCGCCTGGCTTGCTTTGACCCGCCATAGGAGAAGGTGCAACCGACGGATGCGTGTCTCGTGGATCCGCTGAATCGTTGTTTGCAGATCCTTGATCTGCTCCTTTGTGCGCAAAATGCTGGCATCCAATCCTTCAAGGGCGTCTTCCGGCTTACCGAAGGCTTCTGGGGGGAAGTCAAAGAGATTCAAGAACGCGCTGCGGGCGGCCCGCAGCAGAATATCCGTGTCACGCTTCAAGCCAAACAATGCCACTGTAGCCGTGCGATCATCCTGTTCCAGAACCACCAGGACCGACGGGACCCTCTCCAGGCTCGTTTGAAGGCGCTCGACATTATCGGACGGTATCGAGCCCAAAAACACATTCAGATAGCGCGTCTCCCGAAGTTCCTCTAAACTGATATTCAATCCAAGCAGAGCTTTCACTTGATGCTCCGCCTGCTGGAGGCGGGACAGGCGCTCCTGAGCCTCGCGCAGTTGCGTCACCGGGGCTCTCGCCTCTTGCTCCAGAGTGTCGATGTCGCGCGACGCCACATCAGGCGAGATCAAATGCAGCGGCTCCTCTGGGGCCGGGCCGACCTCCACTCCAAGCAATGTCATAAGGTCCAGGATGCGTTGAGCCAACATCCCATAGGCGTTGGCCTGCTCGAGCCAGGTCGTGGAGGGACCGCCAGCAACTCCACTGGGCTCAATGGGGTGGAAGCAGCGAAGTGTCGCCAGCAACTCAGTAACCGCGACGACATCTCGTTCTGGGATGACTAATTCGACTTTGCGCATGGGCCGTGATCGAAACATATCAACCTCCCCGGCGATTCTGCCGGGCCTTCCCTGTACCGCTGATGGTGGTAATCAGAGCAATCATCAGACACACCCTCAACCGACCGCTACCGACATACTCTTGGGCATCAGAAGCAGTGGCTCAAATGACTCACGGGCAAGCCCCATGGACTTGGCCTCGATGATCACCGTGAGATCCCTGATCTCGTATTCACTAAGCCAGACGTAGGCCAGAGGCAACCCGATATGGAAGGGCGAACCCACAAACATGCGCCGACATCGTTTGATGTGCATCAACAGCAGGCTTTCCTCCAATCGTTCGAGTCCCTCGCCAGTCTCCAACGAGGCCCCTCCCACCTGCGCTCTGACCTGTGGGTAGACCCGAAAGACAACCTGATCCAGCGGCGCGCCATTGGCAATGGCTCGGATGTCGCGATCATGTACCTCATACCCCATGGGCAGCGTATAGTTGATGATCTCCTCCGATGACATGCGATGATATACGCGATATCGGATAGCCCACAGAAGATTATCTACGTCCAGTACCGTGCCCAGCGTTGTCAACGCCATGTTACGGTCGGCCTGTGGTAACTTGTGAATCACAGCCCACAGGGACCGGCGATAGGAAAGATCTAGAGCGGCTTCCAACGGAAACAGAGTCTGTTCCTCATTGAACCGCGGCAGAGCATGCACCAGGGTTCCGTAATACGGGGTGGGCTTCAGGACCTCAATGGCTCGCGCCACAGTCCCAGCACGAACCATAGCCTCGAGCATATCAACGTCGACTGAGATGTAGCGGGCCATCGGGTAGAGTAGATGAAGCACTTGGTCCCAGGAAGCCCCTGCATATACCCCACGCAGGGCAACTTTCGTGTTGTCCACTTCGTAATGATGCCACAACTGGCGGATGACCTCTCGAGCCCGAGGGACGCTGAACCCGATGAGCTTAGCGTAGACATCAGCCAAATGCCAGCGGATCTGATACGCCGTGCGCCGGGGTGTCAGAAGTGAGCGGTCGAGCTTAAGATAGGGACTATACGAAGACTTGATCAGGAGGTCCAGGAACGTGTCATAGTCGCGCGCCTGGATGAGGTCAAGCCACGCCTCCGGTGACAGAAGCTGGGCATATAAGGCCCGCACCGTGGCCTGAATCGTCGCATACTCAGACACCGCTGTAAACGCCGTCATCGGCTCTCAAGCACGGCCCAGCACGCGATCTACCACTAGCTTGACAGCCACGTCAAAACGGCTTCTGGCCTGCTCCTCGAGCTGGGTCGCTTGCTCCTGGGCTTCAGCAAGGAGCTTGGCTCTCTCCCGTTCCACCTCAGATTTGGCTGCCACGATAATCTTGTCAGCTTCTGCGCGGGCCTCAGCGATTGTCTTCTTGCGCAACTCGGCGGCTTGCTCTCTGGCCTGCGCGACGATGGCCTCCGCTTCACGCCGCGCCTGTTCATAGGCCAGCGCAGCCTGCCGCTCAATCATCAGGATGGCTTCGATCGTTTCGTGCGTCATAAGCCTAGCTTTCTCTCTTCCCTCACCATCTCGTGTCCTGGGCAGCACAGCACGTCCTTGGCGCGTGTTGTGTTGCGGGGCAGCAACGTCTCCATTCTAGCGCCGACTCTACCAAATGCAAGTGCCACTCATCCAACCCCGCATCGGTGCCCTGTTGCATTTGCGGTTGCTATGGAGATACCTATACTCACTTCCTGAGATGGCCTGACAGGAAAGGAAAGGCGCGGGCGACATGACGGTTCTACTCAATCCCTCGGATAACGTAGCAGTGGCCCGGCAGGACCTGACAACTGATGAGACCAGAAGCGCACCGATCGAGCATATCAGGCATATCGCAACCCACGCGGAGATATGATATCGAAGAGGGAGAAGAAATTCTCAAATACGGCCCGCCTCGCTGTCGCAGCCAGCAAACCCTTCAGGCCAGAAACCCATGACCCTATGAGGCCTAATCATGACACCCTATGAATCAGATGGTCCTAGTTCACCGCTGTTCCGCCCTCTAAGGCTCGAGGGCAATGTCACATGGGAGCAACTGACGTGCCCGCCGCTTTCCGAGGGCATGGCACAGGCGTTAGCCAATGCACCCCAGGGAACAGGTATCAGTTGGGGCATCCCGTTCTCTATTGAGCACCCTATCCTCCTGACCACCCAGCAATATACTTCGCGCATCGAACCATGCCGTGCACGTTGGCTCGTCTTCATGCACACATCTGACCTGCGAGCACTTCCCACGGATGCGCATGGTCTCATCCATCCGATGCGAGGACAGGGCATGCTCAATGAACACGCAGCGACCTATGTAGTCCTGTACGAGGATGGGACCGAGGTCCGGGCAGAAGTACGACGGCGGCATCAGATCGGCTCGTTCCAGCGCATTTGGGGGGAGAACTGCTTTCAGGCTGTCGCTCACCACAAACCCTTCCCCGTGCGGGCCGCGCACGAACAACTGAGACCCGACTGGGGACACAGCCAGACGCGTGTCGCTCAACCCGATGCTGGGCCCTGGATCAACTGGCTCTGGGCATGGGAGAACCCTCGCCCGGAAGCCACTATCGTTGGTCTGCGCCTCGAACCAGTAAGCGGAGTGGTACTCGTTTCCGCTCTCTCTGCGGGGGATGTCGTCGAGCACCCACTGCGCTGGCGGGCGCGTCGCAAGGCGCTGCTTACGCTGCCCGCGGGACAGCCCTTTCAGCCTGAGTTAGACGAGCACGGCTGCCTGGCTCAGCTTCAGCTTGATTTGGGCCAGGTGATCTCAGCGCAGCGTCGTCTACAGTACCCTCAGGCCGATTGGGAGACCAGCTACAACAACCAGCTCCCGCTGCGCAGCGAGCGAGAGATCATTGTCGAATACACCTCCCATCCGGAGGCATGCTTCCATCTGACGACGTCGGGACATAGCGCACCAGAAGTGATCCCGGTGGCGCGGGTGGAAGGCCAGCTTTCCGGGGCAACGTTGAAACCCATTCCACCTGCGCGTCAGCGAGTGACGTTGCGCGCTGTTGAGCGTGCCACAGGCGCTGTGGTGCCGGTCAAGCTCCACGTTCACGGCACGGCAGGCGAGTATCTGGCGCCATTGGACCGACACCGGATCGTGAACCCCGCCTGGTTCGAGGATTACAGTGTGGACTTCGCACATCAAGGTCTCCATCAGTGCACCTATATCCCAGGAGAGACACAAATCGACCTCCCCTTAGGCCGCGTCTACATCGAGATCTCAAAGGGGTTTGAGATCCGACCGGTGCGCCAGGTCGTCAACGTCACGCCGGACACAAAGGAGATCACGATTGAGATCGAGCGAGTATTGCCATGGCGCACCCGTGGCTGGGTTACCGCCGACACACACGTACACTTCCTTTCACCAATGTCAGCTCGCCTGGAGGGTGCTGCCGAGGGCGTCAACATCGTGAACCTGTTGGCCAGCCAATGGGGAGAGCTGATGACCAACGTGGGAGACTTCGATGGACAGACGACATGGGGCTCCAGGGAAGCGGGAGGCGATGGAGAATACATGGTGCGGGTAGGCACCGAGAACCGCCAGCACGTGCTGGGGCACATCTCACTGCTGGGCTATCGGGGGCGCATCATCGCACCTATGACCACTGGTGGGCCCGATGAGTCAGCGCTGGGTGATCCAATTGAGATCCTGCTGACCGAGTGGGCGCGCCAATGCCACCGCCAGGGAGGCCTCGTTGTGCTGCCACATTTCCCCAACCCTCGTGCAGAACATGCTGCCAGCATCATCAGCG